>NZ_VCKX01000011.1 GCF_005889725.1 Nonomuraea zeae | reverse complement strand
AGATGTGTATAAGTGACAGCATGGACATGCACGTCAACGGCGTCCCCATGGGCGCGACCGCGGCGGCCCCCGGCGGGCGGGTCCAGGTCGAGGTGGACGTGTGCGCGGACGGCCCGGTCGTCGTGTTCGTCCTGCGCGACGGCCTGCTGATCAACGTCGTCCCGGCCGCCGACCGGCCGGGAGAGTGGCAGCGCATCACCGTCGAGGACCGGATCGCCACGCCCGGGTACTACCGGGCGGAGATCCACGCCGACCCGGGCAGGAACGACCCCCAGTTCTGGGCGAGCTCGCTCAGGAACCACGACTCCCTGCGGGCCGCGGGCAACCCGGTGTGGGTGCGCCCCGGCTCTTGAATCCCCCACGTGTCAGGAGAAGTTCATGCGGTATGCCACCACGCTGGGTGCCGGCCTGCTCGCGCTGGCCCTCACAGGCTGCTCGGGCGTGTTGACCAACAACGCCACCGCAGGCCAGAACGACGACAACACGGTAACGGTCTACTCGGTGAGCGGTCCCGAGGTGACGGATCCGATCCTCAGCGAGTTCAAGGCCAAGCACCCGGAGATCAAGGTCAACAAGATCGGCCTGCCGGGAACCGGGGAGGCGTTCGCCAGAGTACGGGCCGAGAAGGACCGCCCGCTGGGTGACGTGATCTGGGGCGGCTCGTCGGAGCTGTACTCCGCCAACGCCGACCTCCTCGCCCCCGTCGAGCTGCCGAACGACGCCGCCACCGTGGCCAAGGACCCGAACCACATCTGGCACGCCACCGACCTGCTCTTCCAGGCGATCGCCGTGAACACCGACAAGTTCCCCGACGCGGCCAAGCATCCCAAGACATTCGAGGACCTGGCCAAGCCCGGCTATCCGGGCGGTGAAGTCGCCTTCGCCACGCCCAAGTCGTCGGGCACCTCCTACAGCCTGCTCACCACCATGGTCACGCTCCACGACTGGGAGTACGTCAACCGGTTCGTCAAGAACGCCCGCCTGCTCGACGGCTCGACCGCGATGTTCAACATGGTCAAGGACGGCGAGGTCGGCACCTCGTTCATCAACGAGGACCTGGGCGCGAAGTGGCTCACCGCCGGCGCGAAGATCAAGCTGATCTACCCGGAGGACGGCGTGTCCAGCCAGACCGGGTCCGCGGGCGTCATCAAGGGCGCCACGCACGAGGCGGCCGCCAAGACGTTCGTGGACTTCCTCATGTCGAAGGAGGCCCAGCAGATCATGGTGGACCAGGTGCAGCGCCGCTCGTCGCGTAACGACGTGTCCGCGCCCAAGGGGCTGCCGCCGGTCGAGCAGCTCAAGCGGGCCGACATCGACGAGAAGTGGGCGTCGGAGAAGAAGGACGAGATCCTCGCCAAGTTCGACGACGCGGTGAAGAGCGCAGGCTGATGACGGCTCAGACCGCGGCTCAGAGGACGGGGCCGGCCCGGTCGCGCCGGCGTCCCCGGACCAGCTGGCGCGACCCTTGGCGGCTGGCCGGGCTGCTCGCGCTCCTCATCCTGGTGATCTTCATCGTCTACCCGCAGCTGTGGATCGTCAGGGCGGCGTTCACCGGCGACTCGGGCGAGTTCACGCTCGCCAGGTTCGGCGCGTTCGTCACCGACGCACGATTCACCCGGCCGCTCCTGCACAGCGTGGTCGTCAGCCTGGCCGTGGGCGCGGGGGCGGCCGTGGTGGCGGTGCCGCTCGCGTTCGTCATGGCGCGTTACCGCATCCCCGGCCGGCAGGGCATCCTCACCATGCTCACGATGGCCACCACCTCGCCGCCGTTCCTCGGCGCGTACGCGTGGCTGCTGCTGCTGGGCAGCGGCGGCATCATCACCAAGGCCGCCAGGGAGCTGGGCCTGCCGCTGCCGTTCGACTCGATTCTCGGCGTCGGCGGCATCATCTGGGTCGGCGTGTGGTTCACGTTCGCGCTGATCTTCCTCATGGTGTACGACGCCTTCCGGGCGGTGGACCCGGCGCTGGAGGAGGCCGCCGCGTCCGTCGGGTCGACGCCGTGGCGCACCCACGCGAAGGTGACGTTGCCGCTGGCCGTGCCTGCCGTCGCGACCGGCTGCTACCTGGCCGCGATGCGCATCTTCGCCGACTTCGGCACGCCCATGCTGATCGGCGGCGGCTACCAGATGCTGCCGGTCGTGGTGTACCAGAACTTCATGTCGGAGGTCGCGGCCAGCCCGGGCGTTGCGGCCACGGCCAGCATCATGATGGTGCTCGTCTCCGGGCTGGCGCTGCTGGCCCAGCGCAGGATCGTGGCCCGGCGGTCGTTCGCCGTGACGGGCAACAGGGACCAGCCGCTGCGCGAGCTGCGCCGCGGCCCGAAGGCGCTGGTGCTCACCGGGATCTGGACTGCGCTGCTGCTCGGCTTCGTGCCACACCTCGTGGTCCTGCTCACCAGCTTCCTGCGCTGGCAGTCGGGCATCCTGCAGTGGGAGCCGACGCTGGAGAACTACCGGCGGCTGTTCGAGGAGTCGCTGCAGCCGATCGTGCTGAGCTTCGTCTTCGCCGGCATCGCCTGCCTGATCGCGCTCGTGCTCGGCGTCGTCGTGGCCTACATCGTGGCGCGCAAGCGGTTCCTGATCTCCGGGCCGCTGCTGAACAACCTCGTCATGGTGCCGTACATCCTGCCGGGGACGGTCTTCGCGATCGGGTTCATCCTGGCCTTCAACCACCTGCCGGTCATCCTCACCGGCACCGCGCTGATCATCGTGGTGGCGTACTTCATCAGGCGCCTGCCGTACGTGATGAAGTCGATCGAGACCGCGCTCGGGCAGGTCCACCCGTCGCTGGAGGAGGCCGCGATGAGCGTGGGCGCGCCGCCGAGGCGCAGCTTCCGCGACATCGTCGTGCCGATCATCAGGCCCGCCGTCATCTCGGGCGGCACCGTCGGGTTCCTGCAGATGATCACCGAGCTGTCGGCCACCGTCATGTTGTACGCGGTGCCGTGGGTGACCATGACCGTGGTCATCTTCACCAACGCGATGCAGCCGGGCAGCCCGTTCGGCGTCGCCTCCGCCATGACGACGGTGCTGCTGGTCTCGGTCTACGTCCCTCTTTACCTGCTGCGCCGTCGCTACAAGACGGTCTCCCTGTGATCCGGAGCTCATGATGGACATCAGCATTCGAGGGGTCTCCAAGACGTTCGGGGAGACCACCGCGCTCGAGTCGGTCGACCTGCGCGTGCCGTCCGGGCGGCTGGCCACGCTGCTGGGCGCGTCCGGCTGCGGCAAGACCACGCTGCTGCGCATCATCGCCGGGTTCGAGAGCGCCGACGCGGGCGGCGTGCACTTCGGCGAGGTCGACATCGCGAAGGTGCCCGTGTGGAAGCGCCGCATCGGGTTCGTCTTCCAGAGCTACGCGCTCTGGCCGCACATGACGGTCGCCGAGAACGTCGCGTACGGCCTGCGCCTGCGCAAGCTGCCCAAGGAGACCGTCGCGGAGAAGGTCGCCGCCGGCCTGGAGATGGTCGGGCTCACCGGCCGGGACCGGCACCGGCCTGGCCAGCTCTCCGGCGGCCAGCAGCAGCGCGTGGCCCTGGCCAGGGCGCTCGCCCTGGAGCCGGACGTGCTCCTGATGGACGAGCCCCTGTCGAACCTCGACGCCAAGCTCCGCGTCGAGATGCGCAGGGAGATCCGCCGCATCCAGCAGGAGACCGGCATCACCGCCGTCTACGTCACCCACGACCAGGACGAGGCGCTGGAGATCTCCGACCTGGTCGCGGTCATGAACGGCGGCCGCATCGAGCAGATCGGCACGCCCGAGGACGTCTACGAGCGGCCGGAGACCACGTTCGTGGCGTCGTTCGTCGGAAGCGTCACGCTGCTCCGCGGCCGGATCGCCGACGCGGGCGCGCTCGCGCTCGCGGGCGGTGACAAGGTGGACTTCGGGCGGCCGCTCGGCGCCGCCGGCTCCGACGTGTACGTCGCCTTGCGCCCCGAGGACCTGCGGATCGTCGAGAACGGCACCGCCCAGTTCACCGGCAAGGTCGTCCGCAGCAGCTTCCAGGGCAGCGTCAGGGAGTCGGTCGCCGAGCTGCCCGGTGGGGAACTGCTGGCCTTCGAGCACCGTCGCCCCCTGCCCACCGGCACCACCGTGGGGCTGGCTGCGGATCGGTTCACGGTCATCGAGAACGACACCGGCGTCGCCTGACGCGCTCATCCCCGTCAGCCCTTCCTGAGTTGTCGGCGCACCTCTCCGACGTTGAGTAACAGCTCCGTCCTGACCGGCCGGGGTTGTGGCGGGTGATCGGTGATCAGGCGTTCGAGCCACCGCTTTCCCTCGGGATCGGGTTTCTCGTCCCCGAGACAGGCGCGGACGATCGCAGATTCCAGCCGGCTGGGTCCGGTCCCGCCGTAGCCCCAGGTGAACGGGGGATTGTCTGTGACGCACGGACTCGGGAGCAGATCATGGGTGCCGTCCGGAAGGCGGACGTACACGGGTCTGCCGCCCGACGACTGGGGCTTGGTGACGGCGATGATGTTCGCCTCGTCGGGATGAGGACTTCCGCCGTGGCGGAGTGGCCATTCGACCACGAAGAAGGTTTTCCCGGCGGTCCAGCGGAGAACTCTCCGCCCGTAGGGGTCCCGGCCGTGTTCCACGACGGGCCGGGCCTGTTCGTGGAGACGCAGGGTGCACCTGTCGAACCCTTCGGGGAAGAACTCGGCAGCCGCCTCCAGGCCCGTACCCCGCCAGCGAACGGTGGCCAGGAAGTCGAAATCCGCGGCCCCCAGCGCGGGAACGGCGAGACTGACTGCGAACTCTGGCCCCGGATCTTCCGGCAGGAGCCCGGCGAGCCGAAGAACCGCTGCCATTTCCCGGCCGACGAACCTCAGTGCCGCCACGATCCTGGCAGCCGCGGGATTGGCGGATTCCAGTTCCCGGGCGAGCGCCTCGATGGCGTGGTAGGACGCCGGGTCCTGGTAGGCGCCAGGATCCCCTCGGCTCGCGAGAGACTCGGCGACCCCGCGTTCGCCGGGTGACAGCGGAGGGGGCTGGCGCGTACGGATCGGGCCGCCGGGCCCGCGGTCACGGCCGGACCCGGCCTCCAAGGCGTAGGCCCGGTCGATGCGGAGCACAAGGTCGGCCAGCACTCCAGTCGCCGTGGCCAGCGCGCCGGTCTCCGAATCTCCGGCGGCCGCCTGCAGAGCTCCCAGATGTTCGCGGTAGACGGTGAGCATATAAGGGTCATCGACTATCTCGATGTCCGCTCGCCCTTCGGCCACGTACCGCTCCACCAGGGCCGCGGTATAGGTCTTCGCCGGGAAATCAGGCAGGCTGATCCCGGTGTCCGTGGTGAACTCCTCCGGAGTCAACGTGCGCCAGGTCGGATTGTGGAACACGGTCTCCTCGGCGGCCGCACGGTCGACCTCCGGTGGCAGGCCGCCGGCCAGCTCGCCGACCCGGGCAAGGAAAGCGGCGTCACCGCGCCCCTGCACATCGACATCGAAGCCGACCCGGATGAGGGCCGCGCCGTCGCGACCAGGAGCGTCGAGCAGGTACTGGTAGAACTCGAAGTCCTCACCCGAAAGGAAACGCGCTCTGGCGATCTTCGAGACGCACTGCTCGATCCAGCCTTGCGGGAGGAACGGACCGTCCGTCAGGTTGCCGGCGACGACGATGATCCGGCGCTCAAGCCGCCAGATCCGCAGATGACATCCGAAGTGATCGCTGAGCATGGGCAGCCGGACGATGTCCTCGTCGTCAGGGGTCATCCCGCTCCTCCTCGATCAGGCTCCGACTCCCGGATGAGCAGAACCGCGGCGCCGGCGTCGGCGGGACCGGGGTCGTGGCGGGCCTCGACGAGCGCGAGCGCGGCGTACAGCCGGCCGCAAAGACCGGCCAGGTCCTCCAGTGACGCGCCAACCTCTGAAGCAGCCCGCCCGGCGCCGGCTTGGTTCAGGACCGTGGCCAGGGCGGCAGCCTCGACGGCGAGCACCAAGGCGGTCAGCCTCGCGCACCACCGCAGGCCCACGACGGCCGGCCAGTCCAGGGGGCCGCGGCCCTCTCCTCGTCCCTCCAGACCACGTTCCCGATCCAGGCCCGTGCGCGTCGCCGCCAGCACCACCAGGGCCAGCCGGCGTAGCCGGGTGATGCGCGTCCCCTCCCGTGAGGAGCGCAGGCTCCTGGACAGCTCGGCGATCTCGGCCGCTGTCTCCGTCTCGACGTTCAGCAAGGCGATGTCCGGAGGAGAGCCGACGATCATCCGGCAGATCCGTTCGGCTGCGGTGCCGAGCACCCGGTCGGCTCGCGCCGCATGGGCCTTCTCCTCAAGGTACGGACGGGCCAGCTCGATCGCGATCGCGGTCAAGGGCTGTTCGGGCAGGTCGACATCGAGGCTCTGGCGAATTCTGGGATCCACTCGCCAGGCCGGAACGCCGACGGCCGTGGCCAGACCGCTCCAGAGCTCGGCGTCCACCCGTTTCGCCATGGAGGTGCTCAGTTCCTGGAACACGTCGCGTTCGAGCTGGGCACGGAGCAGTTGCCCGGTGCCCGGCTCGCGGGAGGCATGGACAGCCGGTCGGCCGTCGGCCACAAACCAGATCAGCGGCACCTCATCGGGAACGCTCAGCAGGCGGAGCTCCTCCTCGCGCGGCAGGCGATAGCGGAAGCGTCCCCCCACATATCCGGAAAGCCAGGAGCACAGTCGCGGCAGGTCGCCGGACCTGACCCCGACGGCGGGTCGCCCCGCGTGTTCCTCGCTCACGCGGCGGGCAGCCCAGTGATCCAGGTACGCGTCAGGGGCGTCTGCGACGAACAGCTCGTAGTCGGCGCAGGTCAGCACCTGTTCGAGCACCTGACGACGCCCGTCGATGCTGGTGACCGCGTCGAGCCGGGCCAGCAGGCCGACGGCCGGATCGACCGGCTCGTGCCGATCACCGGCCCCGTGCCGGGCGAGGGACAGCCCCAGCGAGCGCGCCCGGGGATCGCGCTCATCGGCGCACGCCCGTTCGACCCGCTCGGCGTCGGCCTCGCCGTAGAGCAGGAGGGGATGCCTCCACCACGGGTCGGCTGCCAATTCGCGCAGGTCGGCCTCGCTCACGCCCGTCCGCCGCAGGTGGCGGGCCGCCAGATGGTCTCCCAACGCCGAATGGGCCAGGACGAGCGACGTTTGACTGTTCTCGTACCGCCAGCCGGTCAGTCCCGAGCGCGCCAGTGGCTCGCCGAGATCTGCCGGGACGTCCAGAGAGTCGCGGTGCTCCCGCAGCGAGGTCGCCATGACGGAGGCCAAGGTGTCCAGGACTCCCTCGGGATCCGGGTGATCTGAGAGGAGATGGCTGGTGAGCCGGTCCCAGACCTGCCCCGGTGGGACCTCCTTACCGTGGGTATGCCAGTGATTCCAGGCGACGGTGAACATCTCGTGCAGTGCCCCCGGGTTTCCAGCGCATGCCCACAGGCCCGGTTCCCGCCGCAGCTGAGCGAGGAAGCCGGCGGGAAATCGCGAGGCCTCCGGTGACACCGCGCCGGCCCAGTTGGTCACCAGGGCCTGGACCTGGGCCACGGTCAGGGCCGACATCCGGAAGGAGGTGAACTTGCCAGGGAGATCCGCGGCCCGATCTGCCGAGTCTTCGGTGATGAGGCAGGAGATGTGCGGATAGCAGCGCAGCTGCCGGCCGAACCACTCACGCACGAGTTCGCAGTGATGTTCGAGTCCGTCGGCCACCAGCAGTCCCTTGCCGGTACGGAGCCTGTCGCCGAACCAGCTCCGCGGGGCGGACACCGACGGGGGCGGCGACAGGTGCAGGACCTCATCGAGCCCGACGGCCTCACCTGCCCGAATCCGCTTCGCACACTCCTCGTCCACCCGCAGGACCAGCGGCAACCGCCGTGACCGCCCACCCGCCAGCTTCAGGACGACTCGCGCGAGCGCGGTGCTCTTGCCGCTGCCTCGGGCGCCGGTCACCAGCAGCCGGACCGGTCCGCGGACGGCAAGCCGGGCCAGGAGCGCCGCGGAAGCCTGCTCGACCGGTGATTCATTGGCGGGTGCCACGAACACCGCGTCGGTGCTCCCCGCATGCGCCTGCCGGACCCCGATATCGACCTGGACCTCTGCTGGTGCCGACGATGCGACAGCCGCGATCTTGACCTGCGCGTGCGAGTGGATGACGGCCTCGCGGTAGGCACGCGCGTGCCTGAGGCCGAGGGCGTCGAGTTGCGCTGACCAGAGGGGGATCGAGCGCCGCGCCGGTGGTCCGACGGGCGGATTCGTCCCGGCCGCTCGCGGCGATTCCGCGAGGCTCTCGCGTGCTGCCGTGCCCGGTCCGGCCCGGCCGGCGAACAGGCCGACGACCGACAACCCCAGACCGGCCAACGCGATGAACACGCCGAACACACTCGCGAGCTGGTCGGCTGCCTCGAGCCCGACCGTCGTGAAGTAGAAGGCCAGCGCCACGACGGCGCAACCGGCCAGCGCCGCACCGGCCCGCACCATGCCTCGAGATGGCATGCGCCCATGAGACCACATGAAGCGATGAGGTGGCGATGAGCCGGCCTCGACGCTGCGGGTGCGCTGGTGCGGGGATTCCTTCCTGTACGCGCTGGACCTGCCCGTCCCCCTGGTGAGCCTGGGCCATGACGTCGCCTGGGACCCCGTCGGCGCGCTCAACCGTCCCTGAGAGGGCTCGGACCGCATCCTAATGATCTTCGAAGCGGATCGGGGCTGTTATCGTTATCAGGTGTGAGGAATCGAAGCCGACCCACTGTCCGGGACGTGGCCGCCGCCGCGGGCGTCAGTCCGATGACCGTTTCCAGGGTGCTCAACCGCAGCCCGCTCGTGGCGCCGGAGACCGCGGACCGGGTACGGGAGGTCATGGAGCAGGTCGGTTTCCGGCTCAACCAGAGCGCGCGCAACCTGCGTCAGGGGCGCACCACCACGATGATCGGCCTGGTCGTGGACGACATCGCCAACCCGTTCTACGCGAGCCTGGGCCGGGAGGTCGAGCAGGTGGCCGAGCGGCATGACGCGTTGCTCGTGGTCGCGAGCTGCGGCAGCGACCTGGCGCGCGAGCGCAGGGTCGTCACGACGCTGCTCGATCGTGGCCTCGACGGCCTGCTCATGTATCCGACGGCCGGCGACCACGGCTACCTGTCCGAGGAGCTGCTGGAGAAGCGTCCGGTCGTGCTGCTGGGCCGCCGGCCGAGCGGGCTGGACACCGACGCGGTCGGGGTGGACAACGTCGGTGCGGCGATGCGCGCGGTGCTGCACCTGTTCGATCACGGGCACCGGCGGATCGGGCTGGTGGGGTACGGCAGGGCCGAGTCCGGCGACGATCCGAACGCGGACCACCGGCTCGGCCGCATCGAGGGCTACCGGCGCGGGCTCGCCTCGGCCGGCATCGGATACGACCCGGACCTGGTCCGGCTGCGTTGCGCCGGGGTGAACGAGGCGGCGACGGCGGTCCGTGAGCTGCTCGCACTGCCGGACCCGCCGACGGCGTTGTTCGCCATGAACAACCGGATGACCGTGGGCGCGCTGCGGGTGCTGGGTGCCGGGCTCGGCGGGGTCGCGCTGGTGGGCTTCGACGACTTCGAGCTGGCCGATGTCTTCGACCCTCCGATCACGGTGGTGGCTCCGGATCCGGGTGAGATGGGACGGCGAGCTGCGGAGATCCTGTTCGCGCGGCTCGGGGGTGACGAGCGCCCGATCGAGCGCACCACCCTGGGCGCCGTCCTCATCGCGCGCGGCTCCGGCGAGCTGCGGCCGAGGAGCCGGCCTTGACGTGACTCGCATAACCCATCTAACCTACTGCCTCGGTAGGTTTTGGTAACGATAACATAGGGGCACGACCGGTGATCTCTCGGCGGCAACTCATCAAGGGCCTTGGTGGCCTGGGCGCGGGCGCCGCACTCAGTGCCTGCAGCGTGTCCACATCGAGCGGCGGATCCAGCCCGAAGCCGGCCTCGGTCGCCTTCGATCTCTCCGAGACGGGCGCGACGTTGCCGGCCGGCGCGACGACCGTCCGCTGGCTCAACGGCGGGCCCGGCCCCAAGACGTACTTCTTCGCCGACTTCATCGCCGCATACCGGAAGAAGCACCCGAATGTCGCGGTGCAGTACGACGAGCTGCCCAACAACAAGATCGCCGAAGTGCTGCCGATCCAGCTGCGCGGCGGCGACGTCGCCGATGTCTTCCTCGTCGTAGACGTACCGATCTCGGAGCTGGTGGCCGGCGGCCGGCTCGCGGCCCTCGACGACGTCATCCCGAACTTCGCCGAATGGAAGAAGTCCTTTCCCTTCGGCACGCTCACCCCGGGCGTTCAGGTCTTCGGCGGCAAGACGTACGCGATCACGCCGAGCAGCGACCGGCGCAGCACACTGCTGCTGCACAACGCCGAGTATCTCCAGAAGGCCGGGTACGATCCGGCGGCGAAGCCGTTCACCTGGGACGAGTTCCGTGCTGCCGCGAAGAAGGTCACCCAGCAGGGCGAAGGCAAGTATTTCGGCCTGATCCTCCCGCAGGTGTTCCAGGGCGTCGTCGTCAACCTCGCCCAGCTCGCCGGCGTGCGTCTCGCCGACAACGGCATCGACTGGCGGACGGGCGAGTTCAACTACCACGCCGACGGCATGGTGGCGCTGGTGGAACTGCTGCTGGCGATCAAAGCCGACGGCAGCCTGTTCCCGGGGTTCGCCTCGCTCAAGGACGAGCAGGCCAGGGCCCGGATGGCCCAGGGCGCTGCCGGGATGATCCTGTCCGGGCCGTGGAACTTCCCGGTCTGGAAAGAGCAGAACCCGGCCTTCAAGTACGGAGTGTCGCGCCTGCCCGGGCCCGGCGGCGGCCACGTGGCGTACTCCGTCGGCGGCAGCAACCAGTTCGCCGTGTACGCGAACGCCGGCGCCGGCCAGAAGGCGATCGCCGGCGACATGCTCTACCAACTCGGCACGGAGTCCGGCCAGCTGGCATGGAACCGGCTGACCGGCGCCGCCGACCCGGCCTGGTCGGCGCAGGCGATGAAGGACATCCTCGCCTCCGACGCCCTCGACGCGCCCAACCGGGCGGCTCTCAAGATCTTCGACGAGACGGTACGCCTGGCGCCGAGCCCGCTGGTGCGCAACCCGGACAACGAGCACGTCGAGCTGGTGCTGACGCCGCCGAAGCCCAACCTCGGCCAGGTGGTGCAGGGCGTCCTGACCGGCCAGCTCACCGACGTCCGGAAGGCTCTGCGCGACCTGAGCGACCGATCGGAGAAGGCGCTCGACGCGGCGATCGCCAAGGCGAAGAGCCAGGGCGCGGACGTGTCCCGCGACGACTGGAAGTTCCCCAACTGGGATCCGGCGCAGGACTACGCCGAGGCCGACTACCGGAAACCGGCGTGACGCTCGGGGGCAGGCTCTGGCAGTACCGATGGTGCTACCTGTTCATGGTGCCGTCGGGCCTGCTGGCGCTGATGTTCACGCTCTACCCGACGGTCATGTCCTGGTATTTCTCCTTCCTGGACTGGTCCGGCTTCAGCGACTCTGCGCAGTTCGTCGGGTTCGCCAACTACCGTGAGGTGCTGCGCGACGGAATGTTCTGGGACGCGTTCTGGCGGTCGTTCCTGTTCGTGCTCGTGGCGGTGCCGATCCGGCTCACGCTGGCGCTGCTGGTGGCGATCGTGCTCAACAACCAGGCGCTGAAGCTCGGTCCCGCGTTCCGGACGATGTTCTTCCTGCCCGTCGTCACCACCGCCGCCATCGTCGGCGTGGTCATGTCGCTGATGTACAGCCCGTTCAACGGTCCGATCAACCAGGCGCTGATGGCGGCGCACCTCATCGACCGGCCGATCGACTTCCTCGGCGACCCGGGCACGTCGCTGTGGTCGGTGATGGCCGTCGAGATCTGGAAGAACTTCGGCATCACGATGATCTACTGGCTCGCCGCGCTGCAGACCGTCCCGCGCGCGTGCTACGAGGCGGCGGCGGTGGACGGCGCCGGGCGGTGGCAGGTGCTGCGGCACGTCACCGTGCCGATCCTGCTGCCGTTCGCCGCGATCATCACGCTGCTCACCGCGAACAGCGTGCTGCACACGTTCGGCGTCGTGCAGACGATGACCGCGGGCGGCCCGTACTTCGCCAGCCAGACGGTGGAGGTCTACATCTACCAGACCGCGTTCGCGCCGGGTCAGGGCGGCCTGCCGCGCCTGGGATACGCCTCGGCCGCCGGCTGCCTGTTCGGCCTCTGTGCGATGCTCATCGCCCTGCTTCAGCTCTGGGCCGGCCGCAAAGTGGCGCAGACCCGGGCGAACCTCGCCGTGGCGAGGGCGGCGTGACGGGCAAGCGACACTCGACCGGGTCGCCGCGCCACGCCCACCGGATCCGGTCGGCCGTGATCTCGGCCGTGCTCCTCGCGGTCTGCCTGGTCTGGATCTATCCGCTGATCTGGATGGCCGGCACGTCACTGAAGGCGAACGCCGAGGTCTTCGACGGCCTCGGCGTCTTCTCCAGCGTGCTGCACCTGGAGAACTACGTTCGGGCGTGGCGTGACGCGCGGATGGGGGAGTACTTCCTCAACACCGTCTTCGTCACGGGCCTGTCGATCGCCATCACCGTGACCGTCGTGGCGATGACGGGCTACGTCCTGGGCCGATACCGGTTTCCCGGCAAGCCTGCCGTGATCGCGGTGCTCGCTGCCGTGATCTTCCTGCCCGAGGGCTACACGATCATCCCGGTGGTCGACCTCATCGGCAAGCTGCACCTCGACGGGTCGTTGTGGGGTCTGACGCTCGCCGAGTCCGGCGGCGCGCACGTGGTGTCGACGTTGCTGTTCGCCGGGTACTTCAGCCGGCTGCCGAAGGAGCTGGGCGAGGCGGCGGCGCTGGACGGCGCGGGCTTCTTCCGCATCTTCTGGCGGGTGTATCTGCCGCTGGCCAAGCCCGTGGTCGCGGTCGCGGTCATCCTGCAGTTCATGCACGCCTGGAACGACTTCCTGCTTCCGCTCGTGCTCACGCTGACCCGTCCGGAGCTCCGCACGCTCTCCGTCGGCATGTACGCCTTCCAGGGCGAGGAGTTCACCGACTGGTCGGGCATGATGGCCGCCGCGACCATCGGCCTGCTCCCGATCGTGCTGCTCTTCCTGTTTCTGCAGCGTTACTTCGTGGAGGGGGTCGCCGGTGCCGTCAAGGACTAGCTCGATCGCGGAGCGGCCGAACATCCTGCTGCTCTTCCCGGACCAGCACCGGCACGACTGGCTCCCGAGCGCCCCTGACCTCCCCCTGCACATGCCGCACCTGGCCGCGCTGATGGAGCGCGGAGTCCGGTTCGTCAACGCGGTCACACCGTCGCCGATCTGCGCGCCGGCACGCGCCTGTCTCGCCTCGGGGCGGGATTACGACGCCTGCGGCGTGCCGAACAACCAGGTGAACTACCCCCTCCACCAGGAGACGGTCTACCAGCGGCTACGTGCGACCGGGTATCGCGTCGGCGGAGTCGGCAAGTTCGACCTGCACAAGGCGACCCAGGACTGGGGGCTGGACGGCCGGCGGCTGCTTCCCGAGTGGGGGTTCACCGACGGCATCGACAACGAAGGAAAGATCGACGCGGTCAGCAGCGGCGCCGAGCGGCCGGCCGGACCGTACATGGCGTATCTGCACCGTGAAGGCCTCGCCGCCACCCACGTCGCCGACTTCGCCGCCCGGCACGGCAAGCTGCCCAGCTACGTCAACACCCGGCCCACCCCGCTGCCCGAGGAGGCGTACTGCGACAACTGGGTCGCCCGGAACGCGCTCGACGTGCTGGCCGGGTTCGAGCCGGGGCGGCCCTGGTATCTGGCCGTCAACTTCACCGGCCCGCACAACCCGATGGACGTCACGGCCGGGATGCAGCGGCGCCGGCGCGACGCGGCGTTCCCGCCGCCCGTGGCCGCCCAGGACTTCGACGCCGACACCCATCAGCGGGTGCGCCGCAACTACGCCGCGATGCTGGAGAACATCGACCGGCACATCGGGCGGCTGCTCGCCGCGGTCGCCGCCCGCGGCGAGCTGGAGCGTACGCTCGTCGTCTACAGCAGCGACCACGGCGAGATGCTCGGCGACCTCGGCCGCTGGTCGAAGAGCACGTGGCACCACCCGTCGATGGGGGTGCCGATGATCGTCTCGGGTCCTGGCGTGAACGCCGGCGTGACCAGCGACGCACTGGTCTCGCTGCAGGACCTGACGGCGACGTTCCTCGACTGCGCCGGCGCCGGCCCGCTGCCCGGCATGGACGGGCGCTCGCTCTGGCCGATCCTGCGGGGTGCGGCCACGGCGCACCGGCCGCACGTGCGGTGCGGGCTGGACGACTGGCGCGCGGTCTACGACGGGCGCTTCAAGCTCGTCCGCACCGGCGAGGCGCACCTGCTGTACGACCGCGGCGCCGACCCGCACGAGCTGACGGACGTGGCCGATCAGCACCCCGACGAGGTCAACAGGCTCGCACGGCTGCTGCGCGTGCCGTCATGGGAGGGAAGTCTCAATGTCTAGACAGCTGAGGCCGTTAGCGGTCGCGTTGGTGGCGCTGCTGCTCACCGTCGCCCCGGCACCGGCGCCCGCGAGTGCCGGCCCGGCGGCGGCCGCGGCCGAGACCCGGTCGAGCGATCCGCTGAAGGACATGGGGGACGCGTTCCTCGTGGAGCAGGACGGCGGCTGGTTCTGCCCGCACAACCCCGCGCTGGAGTCCACCGCCGTCTGTCCCGCCGACACCGGCGAAGGCGGCGACTCGCGGAGTTTCGCCGAGTTCATGGTCGAGCATGTCGTCGCGAACCCGCAGCTGACGCCGCCGATGTACCTGCGCGCGGGCAAGGCGCGCAACGACTGCTCGATCGCGCCCGGCGCCCCGTGCACCACCGGTGTGCCGCCGGCGCCGGCCGAGCCGTGCCTGGCGGTGAGCCTGCCGCCCGCCCAGTACACGATCACCTCGCCGTACTGCGCCTTGCAGGGCCTCAAGGACGTGGGGATCCAACTGGGTGTGGTCGTCGGTGCCGCCGGCGACGAGGACGGTGGCGCGAAACCGGCGCGCAGCGTTCAGGACATCACCTACCACGCGTGCCGGATCAACCAGGCCGACTCCGCGAATCTGTACGACTTCATGTTCCTCGACCTGGCGTTCAAGCTCCCGGACGCGGACCTGGTGAGCGTCGTGCAGAAGATCCAGAGCGGGGTCTACTGGGATCCGGCCGCCGGGGCGTACCGGACCTGCCCGTATGGCGGCTGGCCGAAGCTCATCACCAACGACACCACCTGGCCGGCGCGGACCCTCGCCACCGGCGCGTGGGGCCATGCCAAGTCGTTCAAGGTGCTGGAGGGCGATGGCTGGCGGCAGAACGCCGAGGCCGCGGCGGACGGGCTGGAGCCGTCGATCCGTACCGAGGACTTCGACTTCGTCCGCGCCGTACACCAGCAGGACCCGGGCGGCCACCCGGTGCTGAGGTTCGAAGTGCCCTCCCAGACCGACCGGTTCGCCCAGCTCGACAGCGGGGACCAGTGCAACCTGCTGCGTCGCTGGGCGAAGCAGCAGAAGCAGAGCGAGCAGGCGGTCGAGCAGTTCTCGATCATCTACGCGTTCTACGTGCACGCCCTGCCGGACAAGCCCGAGACGTACGACAGCGTCTACCGGGGCACCTTCCTGCGCCAGCGGGAGCTGATCCACTACTACAACCCCGACCTCGGCGAGCAGTCGCTGAGCGTCTGTCCCCAGTGAGCGGCCCCATGCGGCGGCCCAACGTCGTGCTCGTCTTCATGGACGACTGGACGCACTGGGCGCTGACGAGCGGACAGGTGCACACGCCGAACCTGGACCGGCTGGCGGCCGGTGGCACGTTGTTCACCCACGCGGTCAACCAGGGCTCCTGGACCGGCGCGGTCTGCGTCGCGTCGCGGGCGATGCTCGTCTCGGGGCGCTCGTTGTTCCACGCTCAGGCCGCGGTTGACGACTCGTCGGACACGCCGCTGCTGGGTGAGGTCTTCGGCGCGGCCGGCTACCGGACCTTCTTCACCGGCAAGTGGCACAATCCGCAGCGCGCGCTGCGACGCGGCTACCAGGAGATCGGGCCGTACGCGGGCGCGATGCTGACGCCGGCGCGACTGCCGGACGGCAGCCAGGATGTCGGCCGGCCGGCGCCGGGCAACACCTGGGACCCGGCCGACCCGGCCGGCGAGGGTCACTGGATGCGCGTCGACGGCGAGGTCGTGCACTCCAGCCGGCGGTGGGTGGACTCGGCCCTGAGCTTCCTCGACTCGGCGGCGGGTGGCGCCGATCCGTTCTTCCTGCACCTCGCGCTGCACGCGCCGCACGATCCACGCCAGGCGCCGGCGCGCTGGCTCGACCGATACCCGGCCCACGAGGTGCGGTTGCCGCCCAACATGCTGCCGGAGCACCCGTTCGACCAGGGCGACCGCCTCATCCGCGACGAGTTGCTCGCGCCGTTCCCGCGTACGCCCGAGGCGGTGCGCCTGCACCGCCGGGAGTACTTCGCCATCGCCTCGCACGCCGACGAGCAGATCGGCCGGCTCCTGGACGATCTGGACCGCCGTGGCCTCGCCGGCGACACGATCGTGGTCTTCTCCGGCGACCACGGGCTGGCCCTCGGCGAGCACGGGCTGATGGGCAAGCAGTCGCTGTACGACCACAGCGTGCGGGTGCCGCTCGTGCTCGCCGGGCCGGGCGTGCGATCCGGCGTGCGTGATGACCGGCTGGTCTACCAGGCGAGCATCTTCCCGACGCTGTGCGCGCTCACCGGCGTGCCGGCGCCGGCCACGGTGGAGTTCCCCAGCCTGACCGAATCCGGGGACGACGAGCCGGTCTTCCTGGCGTACCGGCATCTCCAGCGCGGGGTGCGGACCCGGCGGTGGGCGCTGATCGCGTACGCGCCGGCCCGCCGGATCCAGCTCTTCGACGTGATCGCCGACCCCTGGCAGACCCGGGATCTGGCGGCAGACCCGGCGCATGGCGACACCGTTCGCGGGCTGCTGGCGGCGCTGCGCCGCCGCCAGGGCGAGCTGGCCGACCCGAGCGGCGGATGGGCCGACCAGATCGACGAGTCGTGGCACCGGACGGAGGACTCCACCGCCGGGCACGCTGTCTGATCACCCGGCGAGCATCATGAGCATCGATGTACGGGGTACACCTATGGTCAGGGCAACGGCATGGAGTGGAACAACGTCGAAAGCCACAACTGCGGCACCGTGTCCCCGCACGGCGTGGCGTCGGTCTACGGGGTGCTGTCGGATGGGCGGCTGACCTACACCTCGATCGACGCGGCGACAGGTGAGCGGACCGCGGGTGCCGAGGTGTCGGAGGTGTCGCTGGGGTTCAAGCCGAAGGCGATGGCGACCTTGGATTTCAACACGCTGCTGGTGACCGAGGACGCTCCCGGCGGCCGGCTGTACCGGGTGGACATCGTGTCGGTGCGGGACAAGGTCACGTTCGCGACGCCGGTGTTTCTGGGGACCGGATACACCCACGACCTGCTGGCCTACGACGGGTCGAGCCATCTGTTCGGCATCGCCGACGGGTCGCTGCACCGCTACTTCGACGAAGACCCGCAGGACGGCCAGGGCGATGACCTGACCGGGCAGGGCGCGGTGGACACCGGGGGCTGGACCCAGGTGCTGCTGTCAACCAGCCCCGACACCGTCACCTGAGTCTGAAGTGCCCGGCACCTGCCGGGCACTTCGCATGCCTGCCATCGTGCTGGAGATGCTCGACCGGCGGGGGAGGCAAGGCCGCGCAACCCGCCCCTGTGGACATACCGCGCGCATACCGGTAATCCCTATTCTGCCCGCTCATGAGATGGATGAGATCCGGCGTCTGTGCCGCCCTGATAGCGATGTCGGCGGCGGTGGCCGTCTCCGAGCCCGCCGCGGCTCAGGCAAGCGGGTTGAGCCCGTACGACCAACTGGTCCTCTCGCACGAACCCGCGGCGTACTGGCGGCTGTCCCACCCGTCGGCCGGCACGGAACTCGACCGGGCCGGCAACGGGTACAAGGGCACCTTCCGCGGCGTCACGAGCGCCGAACAGCTCCCGAACAGGGACGGCGCCGCCGTCTTCAACGGCACGTCGGGCTATTTCGAGGTGCCCGACGCCAGGGCCTTCCACATCTCCACCACCGGGAAGTTCACCGTCGAGGCGTGGATCAGGCCGCACACCCTGAACTTCCCCGACGTGGAACAGGACGGCTACATCTACTTCATGGGGAAGGGCACGAAGTCCCGCGAGGGCGGCGACCAGGAGTGGGCCGGCCGCATGTACAACAAGTCCCACCCGGAACGCCCCAACCGCATCTCCGGCTACGCGTGGAACCCCGAGGGCGGATTCGGGGCCGGCGCCGCCTTCCAGCACCCACTGACGGTCACCCAGTGGATCCACGTCGCGATCACCTTCGACACCTCCGAGGGCACGTACGGGAAGGTGCGCATCTACAAGAACGGCGTGCTCTCCGGCTCCGACAACCTCGTCTATCGCCCGGGCCAGGAGGACGAGGTCATCGTCAAGCCC
This sequence comes from Nonomuraea zeae, assembly GCF_005889725.1. Lineage (GTDB taxonomy): Bacteria > Actinomycetota > Actinomycetes > Streptosporangiales > Streptosporangiaceae > Nonomuraea > Nonomuraea zeae. The sequence goes on along the minus strand of NZ_VCKX01000011.1, from coordinate 77,493 downwards.
AGGCCCGGCACGGCTCCCGTCCGGGTGGGCACGCGCAACTTCGCCTCGTATTTCAAGGGGGCGATCGGGAAGTTCGCGATGTACAACCGCGCGCTCACAGCGGCCGAACTCCGCTCGCACTACGCGGTGATGACCGGCGCGAACCAGGACTTCAACCGCGACGGGGTCGGCGACCTCTTCTCGGCCGCCACCGGGACGCTGACCATCTGGAACGGCACGGGCGCCAACGGCTTCGCCGCCGCCACGCCCGCCGGGCCCAACTGGGCCGCCTACAGCCGGCCGATCGCGGGTGACTTCAACCGTGACGGCCTCACCGATCTGGTCGCCTCGAAGAAGGACGACCACACCCTGCACATCTGGAACGGCAAGGGTGCCAACAACTTCACCTCCGCCCAGCAACTCGGGCCGGGCTGGGCGCCGTATGAGAGTACGTTGACCTCGCTCGGCGACATCAACCAGGACGGCAACGACGACATCGCGGCCACGTACAACGGCACGCTGTACGTCTGGAACGGCGAGGGCGGGAACGCCTTCGGCCCGAAGACCGCCATCGGCGCCAACTGGGGCGTCTACACCCGGCCGATCGGCGGGGATTTCAACGGCGACGGGATCGGTGACCTGGCGGCGGTGAGGAAGGCCGACCACGTTCTCTTCGTCTGGAACGGCAAGGGTGCCAACAATTTCACCGCCGGCCAGGAAATCGGACCGAGCTGGGAACAGTACGCGAGCACGTTGATGACGCCCGGCGACATCAACCAGAACGGCATCACCGATCTGGCCGCCGTCCACAACGGCACCCTGTACATCTGGAACGGCAAGGGCGCTAACACGTTCGGGGTCGCCCAGTCCCGCGGGACCGGCTGGGCAGGGTATTTCTGAGCTTGCCCTCAGGCCGGTTCGCCCGGGGGAATCGCACCCCCGGGCTCCCGCAGAGCGGATCGTGACAGTCTCCCGTCACTCCGCTCTCATCATCCTGATCACCCGCCCGCGTCGCGCCGCCGGTCATGGCGTGGCCGTGCCCCCGTCCACGCCGATCATCGGGAGTGGCCGCGCCGCCCTGGTCGCCGCCCCAGCGTCAGGCCCGCACGCCGCCTCCACCAGGTGGTTCCCGATCGCGAAGTCGATGGCGTGCGTGACAGGACTGCCGTTCTCGTCGAGCTGCTGATAGTTCCTCAGGTTGGTGCCCAAGGCGAACTGGCGGCCGCCGTCGGCGCTGGCGAACGCGAAGGTCTCCATGCCCGGGACGCTCCCGTCGTGCCCCCAGAACCTGCCGCACGGCAGGTCGAGGGGGAAGATCCCGAGACCGTAGTCGAGCACCGCGCCGGTGAACGACCGGATGGGCACGGTCTTCTGCATCTCGGCGAGCAGGGTCGCGTCGAGCAGCTCGCCGCGCAGCAGCAGCCGGAAGAAGCGGTTGAGGTCCTCCATCGTCGAGGCGACCGCACCCGACGTCCAGGCCCAGGACATGTTGTAGACGCTGTAGTCCTTGGGCGGGTCGAAGAGCCCGAACAGCGCCTCGTACGCCTTGGAGCTCGGCCGGGGGAGGTACGGCGTACGCGGGAACGACGTGTGCCGCAGCCCGGCCTTCCGGAAGACATGGTCGGTGATGTACCGCTCGGCACTCTCACCGGTCACCTTCTCCAGCAGCAGGCCGGCGATGACGTAGTTCGTGTTCGAGTACGCCCCGGGCGTCACCCCTGGCTGCCCGGTCGCGGGGGCGCCGAGCCCCGCCCGCGCGAGCACCTCCGGCGGGAAGACGCTGAAGCGGTTGGCGTCCAGGCTCTCGATCGTCGGGAAGAGCACGCCGGTGTGGTTGGCGATGTGGCTGGTGTGGTTGAGCAGCATGCGTACGGTGATCTGCTGCCCGCGCTCACCCGGGATCAAGTCCGGCAGGTAGCGGCCGATGGGGGCGTCGAGCTCGATCGTGCCCTTGCCGACCTGTTGTAATACGGCCACCGCGACGAACGACTTGGTGATGCTCCCGGCTCGGTGCACCATCTCGGGACGCGCCGGGCGGCCGGTCTCGACGTCGGCGACGCCTGCGGCGCCCTTCCAGCTCCGCCGGCCGTCCACGACGTTCGAATAGGTGCCGTACATGCCGGCCTCATGCACGGCGTCCAGCGTCTGGCGCAGCCGCTGCCGATCGAGGCCGCCGTCCTCAGCGGCGGCCGCGGGTCCCGCCGCGAGCAGCGCGGCGGCCAGAGTCGCGGCTCCCAGCCGCGAAGCGAACGTGCTGAATCTACGAATGGTCATGGCGCCCAGCATGAGCCTTCCGCGCGGCGAAGGTCAGTGGCCTGTGTCACAGGTCTCGTTTGACAGAAGTCAGCCCGGTGGGGTGCTGCGGCGCCGTTCCTCAGCGAGCCAGCTGCGTCCATCGGGCCAGCTCCCGCCGGGTGGCCAAGGTGTAGGGGTCCTCGGCGCCGAGCACGCGCTCGCGGAGGGGGAGGAGGGCGGCGAGCTGGTCGCGGGCCGCGGCCGGAGCTCCCGCTTCTCCGGTCCAGACGGCCAGGTCGTGCCGGGTGATGAGGGTATTGAGGTTGTCGGCGCCGAGCACGCGTTCGCGGATGGGCAGAAGGGCGGCGAGCTGGTCGCGGGCCGCGGCCGGGTCGCCTGCGGCTCCCGTCCAGCGGGCCAGCACATGCCGGACCAGCAAAGTCCGCGGGTCTTCGGCGCCGTGAAGGCGCTCGCGGATGGGCAGGAGGGCGGCGAGCTGGTCGCGGGCGGTGACCGGATCGCCCTCTTCCCCGGTCCAGTGGGCCATGTCATGCCGGGCGTCCAAGGTGAGGGGATGATCCACGCCGTGCAGGCGGGCGTAGATGGCCAGGAGGGCGGCGCACTGCTCACGGGCGGCGGCCGCGTCCCCGGCCAGGCCCGTATAGTTCGCCAGGTAGCTCCGGGTGATCAGCGTGTCGGGATGCTCGGCACCCAGGACGCGCTCCCGGATGGGCAGCAGGGCGGCGAACTCGTCCCGCGCCGCGGCGGTGTCCCAGGTCAACCCGGTCCAGCCGGCGAGTTCGTGGCGGGCGGCCAGGGTGCTGGGATGTTCGGCGCCCCTACTGGCGGCGAGGGTGTCGTGAATGTGCCGGCTGAGCTCCTTGGCGGTGTGGTGGTCGGCGCGGCTGCCCAGATAGCTGAGCATGCGCTGCAGCGCTGGTGAGGACGCCGGCAAGGCGACGCGCGCATGCGGCAGCAACCGGGCGAACAACGGCCAGTCGGCCCGTGACTGAGGGTCGGCAGGCACGGCGTCCTGCAGCAGGCCGGCGGCCACGGCCCGCCAGCGCTCGCGCTGGTCCGGCGTGAGCTGGTCGAGCGTGACGGCCTGGACGAGGCGGTGCACGCTCACCAGATCCTCTGGGGCCCGGCCGAGGCCGAGGGCCGGACTCGTGGTCACTGTGATCAGACTGTAGGAGGCCAGCAGCGCCAGCGCCTCGCTCACGGCCACGTCGTCGGCGTCGTCGAAGCCGGTCAAGACGGTGACCGGTAGATCGTCGGGGGCGTAGCAGGACAGCACGTTCAGCACGCGGACAGTCAGCGGGTCGATGGCTCGCAGGCGGGCGTGGCTGAGCGTCCAGACCTTGGCCACCACCCGGGCGGCGTCCCCACCGGCCGGGGCGGCGGCGTGCATACGGGCGGGTGTGTCGGACAGCAGGCGCAGGTAGCGGGCCGGCGTGATGCCGGGAGTGCGGGCGATGTAGGCGCCGGCCTGGGCCAGCGCCAACGGCAGGTCGCCGAGCCGGTTGGCCAGCTCGTTGAGCACCGGGCGCCGGTCGGCGGCCAGGGACCCTATGAGCCCGGCCAGCAGGGTGATGGAAGCGGGGCGATCCAGCACCTCCAGCCGCAGGGGCGTGATGCCGCGTTGCGGCCAGCCGATGTCGCGCCGGGTGGTGATCAGCACGTGCCCGCGGGCGAGCCACGCGAGGTGTGGCTCGACGTCGGCGACCTCTTCGACGTTGTCGAAGACCACCAGCCAGCCGGTCCGGGTGCCCAGCCAGGCCAGCGCCCAGGCGGCGGCCTCTTCCGTGGTGGCCTGCTCGGCGGCCACCGAATCGACCCCCGCGACCATCGCCCTGGTGAGCCCGGCCAGGCCCGCTTGGACGTGGGCAGGGCTCTCGGCCTCCATCCACCACACCAGCCGGTAGTCGGCTCGATGCCGATGTGCGTATTGCAGGGCCAGCTCGCTCTTTCCCACACCGCCGAGCCCGACGATGGCCTGGGAGATGACGCCCGGCCCGGTCGCCAGGGCCTCTCGCAGCGCGGACAGGGCTTGTTCCCGGCCGACGAAGGAGGCTACCGGCAGGCGTGGAAGCCCGACCAGTGCCTCGGGCTCTGCCATCCGGGCCGCGTCGGGTAACGATCGCCGTGACAGCAGCTGTATGTCCCCGGTGAAGACCGCACCGGAGAGCTCCCCGCCCACCGCGACCGACCGCGGCCCGCTCGCCTCGGAACGGCCACCGTCCGGGCGGTGACCAGGGTCCGGCGGATGCGTCATACCGCCACTGTGAAACCGCCTTCGGTCCGGCGGCAACTCACTCGTACGGACTGTCGTTCTCGTGATCCCGGCTCAGCGCATCGCGCCGAGCAGCTTCCCGCGTCAGCGGCTGATGGGCAGCGGCCCGGCCTCGGGGGTGAAGAACCGGCGGTCGACATGCTCCACCGCGTGATCGATCGCCCCCACCACCACGCACTCGTCGCCCAGGGTGGAGGCCCGCACCTCGGGCAGGCGGATGCAGCGCCGCTCCAGCCGGTCGCGCAGCGGGGGCAGCAGCACGTCGGCCGAGCGGGAGAAGCCGCCGCCGAGGACGACCAGTTGCGGGTCGAGCAGCAGCACCATCGCGGCGGTGCCCACGGCCAGGTCGTCCACGTAGCGGCCGACCGCCTCCAGCGCGACCGGGTCGCCGGAGCGGGCGGCGGTCAGCGTGTGGCCGGCGGCGTCCTCGGGCGGGGTCCCGGGCGGCACGACTGCACACGTGTTGAGGTGCTCGGGGGCGTCGAACCAGCGGGACTCCGGCAGCATGGCGACTTCGCCGGCGGCCGCGCCGAACCCTCGGTGCACCTTGCCGTCGATGATGAGACCGGCGCCCATGCGCCTGCCGACGTGCAGGAACACCACGTCGCGGGCATCGCGCGCGGCCCCTCGCCGGAACTCGGCGAGCGCGGCGAGCCGGCTGTCGTTCTCGACCAGGATCTCGCACGGGAACATCTCCCGCAGGCGGCCCGCCAGGTCGAGGCCGGTCCACGCCGGGACGGCGGAGGAGAAGGCGATGCGGCCGTCTGGAGTGATCACGCCGGTGCTGCCGGCGGCCAGGGCCCACAGGTCCGCGGGGGTCTTGCGGCTGGCCGCGAGGCAGCCGGACACGGCGCGCTCGATGGCGGCCAGGCGTTCGTCCAGCGGAGCGTCCGGTTCGACGGGTTGGCGGGTCTCCGCCAGGACGTGGCCGTCGAGGTCGGACAGTGCGGCGCGAACGTTGTGCCCGCCTATGTCGACGCCGACGAGGTGCCCGCTGTCGGCGCGGAAACGGTAGCGGCGGGCCGGTCGCCCCATGGTGCCGGGACTCGGCGGCACCTCCTCGACCCAGCCGAGCGCGGCGAGCTCGTCGACGACCTCCTTCATGGAGGGGCGTGACAGCCCGGCCCGTTCGGCGAGCGCCGACAAGGTGAGCGGCCCGGTCTCCCGCAGTGCCCTGATGGCGGTCAGCGAGTTGAGCTGCCTGAGCCGGGACAGGTCGCCGCCGCGTAGATCCACCAGGCCATCCTAATGTAGGTCTCCTCTGTAACTGCCGATTATGCCAGCGATCAGCTGTCGGCGCTTCCCTCTGATGCAGCGGCTATCCCCGCAGAATGCCCATTGACCGCCCTGATCGGACACTGCTACTAATGAAGCGCTCCTTCTTAAGTGAGATGAGGCAGGCGATGTCCTTCGCAGATATCGGCGAGGTCAGGTGTGCGCCCGGCGCGGCGCGGGTGTTCGAGCACGGCTGGCAGTCGTGGAGTCCTACTGGCGTCTACCGGCTCGACGACACCCCGCCCCGCCCGGCCGACGGCAACATCCAGACCCTCTGCTACCGCCCGGAGACGCCGGTGCCCGCCGGGTCGTTCCAGGGCGAGGGCCTGCTGGCCGCCGACCCGGGCGACGGCGGCCCGGTGGAGCTGTGGTCGGCGCCGGACCCGCTCGCCGTGCCCTCGATCCGGGCGCGCCGGGTGGAGGACCGGCTGGTGGTCTCCGCCGACGGCCCGGTACGGCACGAGCGCGTCGAGGGCGGTCTGGAGCGGGCGCTACGCCGGTGGGCGGACGGCCTGGCACCCGGCCATGCCTTCCCCGCGGTGCCGCCGATGTGGTGCTCCTGGTACGGCTACTTCGACCGGATCACCGAGGCCGACGTGCTGGAGAACCTGGAGCTGGCCGCCAGGCACGAGCTCGGGGCGGACATGTTCCTCATCGACGACGGCTACGAGGCCGGGATCGGCGACTGGCTGGACCCGCGTCCCGGCTTCGGCTCGCTCGACCGAGCCGTCGGCACGGTGGTCGCGGCCGGCAGGCGGGCGGGCATCTGGACGGCCCCCTTCCTCGTCGGACACCAGAGCAGGATCTTCGGCGAGCACCCCGAATGGCTGGTCCGAGGCGGTGACGCGGGCCACATGTGGGACCAGGACCTGGCCGTGCTCGACGTCACCCATCCGGGCGCCGCCGAGCATCTGGTGGGCGTCTTCGCGGCACTGGCCGCCAAGGGCATCAGCCACTTCAAACTCGACTACCTCTACGCGGGAGCGCTGCACGGCGGCCGGCACGAGGATCTCGGCCCGATCGAGGCGTACCGGCGCGGCCTGGAGCTCATCCGGGAGGGCGCGGGCCCGCAGGCCACCCTGCACGGCTGCGGCGCTCCGATGCTGCCCAGCATCGGGCTGGTCGACGTGATGCGGGTCGGCCCTGACATCGCGCCCACGCTGCACCCCAAATCGGGCGACATCAGCCAGCCCTCCCAGCTCGGCGCCCGCCTGACCAGCGGGGCCAGGGAGTTCCTGCACGCGCGCTGGTGGGTGAACGACCCCGATTGCATCCTCCTGCGACCAGAGGTCGAGGCGCGCGAGGAGTGGGCGGCCTTTCTCGCGACCACCGGTGGGCTGCGCGGCTCCAGCGATCCCATCGCCGCACTGGACGCATGGGGACTGGAGACCACCAGACGTCTGATGGTGCCGAGCCTGGCGGAGCCGGCGTGATCGCTCACGCCACCGCACAGCCGGCCGCGTCGTCAGGGAGCCGGGCGAGGAGGCGTCAGTGGAGCTGGGCGCCGTACCTGTTCGTGGGCCCGAGCCTGTTCGGGGTCGTGGCGTTCCTGCTGCTCCCGGTTCTGATCGTCTTCGGGCTCAGCTTCTTCGACTGGGAGCTCCTGTCGGACCCCACCTTCGTCGGCCTCGGCAACTACCGCCGGCTGGCCGCGGACGGCTCGGTGTGGAGCTCTCTGGGGATCACCTGCGTCTACGTGGCGATGTGCATCCCGCTGCAGACCGTGCTGGCGCTCGGGCTTGCCGTCATGCTGAACCAGAAGATCCGCGCGGTGAAGTTCCTGCGCGCCCTGTTCGTGGTGCCGTGGATGGCCACGCCGATCGTCCTCGGCCTGATCTGGAGCTGGATCTTCGATCCCCGCGACGGCGCCATCAACCAGCTGCTCGACCTGGCCGGCATCACCGGGCCCGCCTGGCTGTCGGAAAGCTCGCTCGCCCTGCCCGCCGTCGCGCTGGTGAGCGTGTGGCAGCACACCGGGTACACGATGCTGTTCTTCCTGGCCGGGCTGCAGGGCATCCCGCAGGAGCTCTACGACGCGGCGGCCTGCGACGGGGCCACGTCCGGCCAGCGGTTCTGGCGGGTGACGCTGCCGCTGCTCAACCCGACGATGTTCTTCGTCACGGTGACGAACCTGATCGGCGCCTTCCAGGCTTTCGACACGATCTACTCGATGACCGACGGCGGGCCGAGCGAGTCGACTGCGGTGATGAACTTCAAGATCTTCCACGTTGCGTTCCGCGAGTTCGACTTCGGCTACGCCGCGACCCTGTCGATCGTGCTGTTCCTGGTGATCCTGCTGGTGACGCTGGTCCAGGTCAGGTTCTTCGGCAAACGCACCACTTACGACCTGAGCTGAGGAGCCATGAAACGAGTTCTGCTCTACGTCACGCTCGTGGTGGGCGCGGTCGTCACCGTCTTCCCGTACCTGCTGGTGCTGTTGACGGCGTTCAAGTCCTCCGGCCAGCTGCACACCACGCAGCCGTGGCTGCCCGGAGTCCCGCCGACCACCGCGAACCTGACCAAGCTGCTGGGCGGCGAGTTCCCGCACTACATCCTCAACACGCTGGTCATGACCATCGCGCTGACCACGGGGCAACTGGTGTTCACCACCTTCGCCGCCTACGCCTTCGCCAGGCTCCGCTTCCCCGGCAGGGACGTGCTGTTCTGGCTGTTCGTGGCGACCATGATGGTGCCCGTCGCGGTGACCGTCATCCCGCTGTTCCTCATCATGCGCGAGCTGGAGCTGGTCAACACGTGGGCCGGGCTGCTCATCCCGTACGTCCTGGGCACCCCGTACGGGATCTTCCTGATGCGGCAGTTCTTCCGCAGCCTGCCCGCAGGGCTGGAGGAGGCGGCGCGGATCGACGGCGCGGGCCAGCTCACGATCCTCCTCCGCGTGATGCTGCCGCTGTGCAAGCCGGCGCTGGGGACGCTGGCCATCATCACCGTCATCTCGTCGTGGAACAGCTTCCTGTGGCCGCTCATCATCACCAGCGACGAGCAGACCAAGGTCATCACGGTCGCGCTGGCGGCGCTCAAGGTGGGCATCGGCGTCGACTATGCGCAGATCATGGCCGGCGGGCTGATCGCGCTCGTGCCGATGATCGCCATCTTCGTCTTCTTCCAGAGATACATCGTCCGGTCGGTCGTCCTGACCGGGTTGAAGTGAAAGGCACGCCATGAAATCCCCCCGCATGAGTCTTGCCGTCGTGGCCCTGTCCGTCCTTCCCCTCGCCGCCTGCGGCTCCGGTGGCGGGAGCGGCGACGATGGTCCGGTCACGCTGACCTACCGGATCTGGGACGAGCAGCAGAAGGTCGGCTACGACAAGGTGATGGCCGGCTTCCAGCAGGCCAACCCGGACATCAAAGTCAAGATCGAGGTCATGCCCTATGACGACTACTGGACCAAGCTGACCGCCGACGCGGTCGCGGGCACCGCACCCGACGTGTTCTGGATGCAGCCCGGCTACTTCCCGGCGTTCGCCACGAAGGGCGTACTGGCCGACCTGAGCTCTCTCGGCCTGGACACCTCCAAGTACCACCCGAACGTGGTCGCCTCCAACACCTACGAGGGCAAGCTGTACGGCGTGCCGAAGGACTGGGGCACGCCCGGCGTCCTGTACAACAAGGACCTGTTCAAGAAGGCCGGCGTCACGATGCCGGACAAGCTCACCTGGGCCCCCGACGGCTCCGGCACCCTGGTCGAGACCGCGAAGAAGCTCACGGTCGACGAGGCGGGCAAGCACCCCGGCGAGGCGGGCTTCGACCCCGACCAGGTCAAGGTGTACGGGTTCGCCTCGTGGAACCACTCCCAGACCCAGTGGATGAACTGGATCGAGTCCAACGGCGGGAAGCTGATCGACAAGCCCTTCGGCAAGTACACCTTCAACGACGACGCCTCGGTGCAGGCCGTCCAGTTCGGCGTCGACCTCATCGCCAAGCAGCACGTCTCTCCGCCGGCCACCCGGACCAACCCGCCCACCGGCAAGGCGACCGACATGTTCAAGGCCGGCCAGGTCGCGATGTTCCCCGCGAACAACGCCCTGCTGCCGTACGTGGCCCCCGAGGTGAACTTCGAGCTCGGCGTCGCCGCGATGCCCGAGGGCCCCAAGGGCCGCGCCGCCAACATCAACGGCCTGGGCGAGGCCGTCTACGCCAAGAGCAAGCATCAGGCCGAGGCGATGAAGCTGGCCAAGTTCCTGGCCGGCGAGCAGGCCCAGAAGTCGATGGCCGACCAGGGCTACATCTTCCCCGCGCTGGTCGGTGACCAGCTCGCCCAGGGCTACGTCGATTACTGGAAGGCCAAGCGGATCGACGTCACGCCCTATCTGGAGGAGTCGAAGGGGACCACCTTCAACATGCCGATCGTCACCGGCTGGACCGGCTTCGAATCGAAGCTCAACCAGATACTCAACGAGGTCTACCTCGGCAAGATCACCGTCAAGGGCGGCCTGGACCAGGCCGTCGCCGAAGGTAACGCGACCATCAAGTAGGGAGACCCCTTGATCACCCGGCGCATGCTCTTCGCCGGGGGCGCGAGCGTGGGCATCACCGCCGCACTGGGTGCCGCCGCACCCGTGCGCGCGGCGGCCCGCCGTGCCCCCCTGTCCGATGTCTTTCGCCTCGGTGTCGCCTCCGGCGAGCCGACCCCTGACGGCGTGGTCCTGTGGACCCGCCTGGCCATGGACCCGGTCGCGCCTGACGGGCTGGGCGGCATGCCCGCCCGCCCGGTCCCCGTCGAGTGGCAGCTCGCCAGGGACGAGAACTTCAAGCGGGTGGTCCGCCGCGGCACCGAGACCGCCCGCCGGGAGGAGGCGCACAGCGTCCATGTCGAACTCGACCGGCTGGACCCGGGAACGGAGTACTTCTACCGGTTCCGGGTCGGCACCGACATCTCCCCGGTCGGGCGCACCCTCACCACCCCGGCCGCCGGCACCGCGAGCCGTGACCTGAAGCTGGCCGTCGCATCGTGCGCCGACTGGCAGGTGGGCTGGTTCACCGCCTACCGCCGCATGGCCGAGGACCACCCGGACGTCGTCGCCTTCCTCGGCGACTACTACTACGAATACGGCGACTACAAGTACCCGGTGCGCGACCAGGCCGGCGGGGAATGCCTCGACCTGGCCGGATACCGCTTACGCCAGGCCCAGCACAAGTCCGACCCCGACCTTCAGGCCGCCCACGCCGCGGCGCCCTGGGTGGTGGTGTGGGACGACCACGACATCGAGAACGCCTGGGCGGGTGACGTGCCCGAGCAGCCGGACCCGCCGTTCCTGCCCCGGCGGGCCGCCGCCTTCCAGGCCTACTACGAGAACATGCCGCTGCGCCGGAACCAGCGCCCGGACGGCTGGGCGATGAGCCTCTACCGCACCATCCGCTGGGGGGCGGTGGCCAACCTGCACCTGCTCGACACCCGCCAGTACCGCGACCTGTACGCCTGCACCGGCAAGAGCGGCACCGTCGGCCCCGACTGCGCCGAGCGGCTCGACCCCAACCGGACGATCCTCGGCGGGAAGCAGGAGGACTGGCTGTTCGACGGCCTGCGCACGTCCGAGGCCACCTGGGACGTCATCGGCCAGCAGGTCTTCATGATGGAGATGGACTGGGTCAACGGGGAGCAGAAGGGCTACTCCAACGAGGGCTGGGACGGCTACGTCGGCTCCCGCAACCGCCTGACGGCCGCCATCGAGGAGAGCGGGCGCAACGCCGTCGTGCTCACCGGCGACGTGCACTCCCACTGGGCGGGCGAGCTCAAGCGCGACCACCAGGACCCCGGCTCCAAGAGCGTCGCGGTCGAGCTGGTCACCACCTCCATCACCAGCGCCGGCAACGGCCTGGACGAGTACCCCAACACCCAGGTCCTGCTCGACGAGAACCCGCACGTGAAGTTCTTCAACGGCCGCCGCGGCTACGTCAACGCCACCTTCACGCAGAAGGAGATGAAGGTCGACTTCCGCTCCCTCGCCGTGGTCACCCAGCCGCACTACCCGGCCTACACCTCCGGCTCCTTCGTCGTCGAGCCCGGCATCCCCGCGCTCAACCAGGTCTGACAGGGACATCCATGCGCAAGCTCCCGGCCGCCCTCTCCGTGGCGGCCCTACTGACCATGCCGATAACCGGGCCATTATCCGGCGCCGCAATCGCGGCGCCGCCCGCCGCTGACGCACCGCCGATGGGCTGGAGCAGCCGCGCCCTGGGCTGCTCGGTCTCCGAGACCGCAGTACGGCAGGCCGCCGACGCCCTGACCGCGCTCCGCCCGGCCGGCTACCGCTACGTCATCCTCGACGGCTGCTGGCAGGGCGCCGACGGGAACGCCGATCCGGCCCGCTTCCCCTCCGGCATCGAGTCCCTGGCCGACTACGTTCACGGCAAGGGCCTCAAGCTGGGCCTCAGCCTGTCGGCTGGAACCAGGGCCTGCGCCGGAGCCGGGCGCGGCTCGTACAAGCACGAGGCCGACGACGCCGCCATGGTGCGCGGCTGGGGCGTCGACTACGTCAAGTACGACTGGTGCAACGTCCCGCTGGCCGACTTCCCCGGCAAGACCACCCGCGACATCGCGCAGGCGCTCTACCCGCCGATGCGCGCGGCCCTCGGCGACTCGGTCCTGTTCGCCATGAACAACGAGGAGGGCAACACGGTCCCGTGGCTGTGGGGCAAGGACGTGGCCACCACCTGGCGGACGAACCTGGTCACCCGCCCGATCGACGGCACCTACGCGAGCATGCTGTCCATCTGGGAGACGAACATGCTGCGCGCCGACTACGCCGGCCAGGGCTCCTGGGCCGACCCCGACCTGCTGCAGGCCGGGCTCGGCGGCATGACCGAGACCGAGCACCGCACCCAGCTGAGCCTGTGGGCGATCGGCGCGGCGCCCCTCATCCTGCAGAGCCTCGACGCGCCGCGGGAGGTCATCGCCAACCCGAAGGTGATCGCGGTCGACCAGGACGGGCTCGGCGCGATGGGCCGCTACGCCCAGACCGACGGCTGGTACCACGTCATCACCAAGCCGCTGGCGAACGGAGACGTCGCGGTCGCGCTGTTCAACGAGAGCGATCGCTCGGCCACGATCTCCGTCAAGGGCTCCCGGCTGAACCTGCCCGGAGGCGGCCGCTACCGCGTGGAGGACCTGTGGACCGGCGCCGTCTGGTCCACCCGGGGCGACCTGTCGGCCGCGGTGCCCGCGCACGGCACGGTCATGTACCGGATCAGCCCCGGCTCAGGTCAGGCCGCGCCCATGGTCTCCTTCGAGGTGGACCCGGGCGACTTCCTCGGCGACAACCGGCCGACCGTGTTCGAGCCGGGCAAGGAGGCCGAGGTCACGGCCGCGGTCACCAACACCGGCGGCACCGATGTGCTGAGGGACGTCGCGGTACGGCTGGCCGTACCGCCGGGGTGGACCGCGGTCCCCAAGGCCGACGGGACCGCCAGGCTGAAGCCGGGGGAGACCTACACCGCGCGCTGGGCCGTCACCGCGCCCACCGGGTCCGAGTGGAAGACCTACGACCTGACCGGCACCGTCACCGCGGCGGGCGGCGTCAGGATCGGCGGCGCGGCGGTCGCCCGCGTCGCGCAGGCCCCCGGGCCCGGCCCGTCGTACATCTCCGATCTGGCGTGGATCAGGAGCGCCAACTACTGGGGTCCGGTCGAGCGCGACCAGAGCGTCGGCGGCAAGGGCTTGAACGACGGCCTGCCGCTGACCGTCGGCGGCGTCCGGTACGCCAAGGGGCTCGGCACCCACGCGCCGGCCGAGATCGAGCTCTACACCGCCGGCCGCTGCTCGACGATCTCCTTCCAGGCCGGGGTCGACGACGAGACGGGCGATGCCGGCTCGGTCGATCTGGAGGTCTGGACCGACGGCGGGCGAGCCGCCCACTCCGGCATCGTCACCGGCGCCCAACCCGCGAGGAAGGTCACCGCCGACGTCAAGGGCGCTCGGTACGTCCGGCTGGTCGTCACCAACGGCGGCGACAACGCCACCTCGGACCACGCCGACTTCGGCGATGCCACCATCACCTGCTCCTAGGAGACCCACTTGATGATCGTTCCCAAGCCCGCGCAGTTCGAGAACCGGCCCGGCCGCTTCGTCCTGGACCAGGAGACGGCACTCACCGCCGAGCCCGCGCTCCGGGAGGTGGCGGCCTGGCTCCGCGGAGAGCTCACCCCCGTCACCGGCGGTGAGCTGCTCCCCGGCCGGCCGGGCGCGGGAACGATCGCCCTCGGGATCGACGACGGCCTGCCGCCCGAGGCCTACCGGCTGACCGTGGCGGCGGACGGGGTCGAGATCGAGGCCGGGGGAGCGGCGGGCGCCTTCTACGGGGCGCAGACGTTCCGGCAGCTCATGCCGCCCGTCGCCTTCCGCCGGGCGGCGATCGGCGGGCCCCTGGAGCTGCCGGCCGTACGCGTGGAGGATCGGCCGCGCTTCGGGTGGCGCGGCGTGATCCTGGACGTGGCCCGGCACTTCATGACCAAGGCCGACCTGCTGCGCTTCATCGACCTGATGGCCCTGCACAAGCTGAACGTCCTGCACCTGCACCTGACCGACGACCAGGGCTGGCGCATCGAGATCAAGCGCTATCCGCGGCTGACCGAGGTGGGCGGCTGGCGCAAGGAGAGCCAGATCGGCTGGATGGGCGAGATGGACGGCCGCCCGCACGGCGGCTACTACACCCAGGACGACATCCGCGAGATCGTCGCCTACGCCGCCCGACGCCACATCGCCGTCGTGCCCGAGATCGACCTGCCCGGGCACACCCAGTCGGCCATCGCGGCCTACCCCGAGCTGGGCAACCTCGACACCGCCCTGGAGGTGGGCACCACCTGGGGAGTCAGCGTCAACGTGCTGAACGTGGAGGACGCCACGATCGCGTTCTTCAAGAACGTCTTCGACGAGGTGCTGGAGCTGTTCCCGAGCCCGTACGTGTGCGTGGGCGGGGACGAGTGCCCCAAGGATCAGTGGCGCGACAGCCCCGCGGCCCGGCGCCGCATCCGTGAGCTGGGACTGCGCGACGAGGACGAGCTGCAGAGCTGGTTCATCCACCAGTTCGACGAGTACTTCGCCGCGCGCGGGCGGCGGCTGCTGGGCTGGGACGAGATCCTGGAGGGCGGGCTCGCGCCGGGCGCGGTCGTCGCCGCCTGGCGGGCCGACCTGGGCGCGGTGGCCGCCGCGCGGGCCGGGCACGATGTCGTCAACTGCTCCAACACCGCCGCCTACTTCGACTACCGGCAGAGCGAGCGGGCCGACGAACCGGTGCCGTTCGGGACCGTGCTGACCCTCGACGACGCCTACGCCTTCGAGCCCGTCCCGGAGGAGCTGCGCGGCGACCCGGCGGCCGATCGGGTCCTGGGGGCGCAGTGCGGGATGTGGACCGAGCTGATCGACTCCAACCGGCACCTTGACTACATGGCCTTCCCGCGCCTGGCGGCCTTCGCCGAGACCGTGTGGTGCGGGCCCGGACGGGACCTGCCGGACTTCCGCCGCCGCCTGACCGCCCACCTGCTCCGGTTGGAGGCCATCGGGGTCGAGTACCGGCGCGAGCCGGGCCCGCTGCCCTGGCAGACCCGGCCCGGCGTGCCCGGCAGACCGGAGGACCCCCTGGAATGGCAGGCCACCATCGACGCCTGGACCGCCAACCTCCGCGACCGGCGATGACCGGCCCCATGCCGGCGGGGTCGCCGCGGGCGCGCGTGGTGGCCTGGCCCGGCTGTCTGAACGCGCGCGATCTGGGCGGCCTGCCCATCGAGCGGGGCGGCGCGACCCGGGCGGGCGTGCTCTTCCGCGCCGACCGGCCGCGGGCGCAGAGCGTGGAGGCGATCCTGGCACACGGCGTCTCCCGCGTTCTCGACCTCCGGCTCGACGCGGAGGCACGGGCCGATCCCAGCCCGCTGGCCGGAATGCCGGTCTACCGCCGGGTATCGGTGCTGCGACCCGAGGACACCGAGCTGGAGGCGATGGGCGAGTCGCTACCGGAGATCTACCGCGCGATCCTCGATCGAGGCCGGGCCAACCTGGCCGCCGCGCTCGGCGCGATCGCCCGCGCCCCGGCCGGGGGCGTGCTCGTGCACTGCCACTCCGGCAGGGACCGCACCGGACTCGTCGTGGCGCTCGCGCTGAGCCTGGCCGGGGTGCCCGATGCGGAAATCGCCGCGGACTACGCTCTGACCGCGACCTTCCTGCGGCCGGAGGTCGTCGCCGCGCCCCGGTCTGTCCTCCTCTTCGCCGAGATCACCGCGGCCACCATGCTCGCCACGGTCGCCCATCTCCGCCGCGCCTACGGGGGCGCGGAGCCGTACCTGCTGGGAGGCGGGCTGCGGCCCGAGGAGGTGGCGCTGATACGCGACCGGCTGGGGTGCGCCTGAAGCGCCGTGACCCCGTGTTCGACGAGCACCTCGTCCGGGCCCGGCTCGGAGTCCGGGCCCGGCTCGGAAACCGGTTAAACCCCAGGTCGCAGTGCTTGTGCAGATGGGGGACAAGGCGTTACCTCGCCATGGCATCGCGCCCCTACCACGTCACTAGGCTGAATCGAAGTACCGTTCTGGGCGCTCCCCCATCGACGGTCACGCCGCCGGCCGTGTGAGTGCTCAGACGAGCGGAGGGGAGCCCGCAGTCATGGCCATCGCCACGATCAACCCCACGACCGGGGAGGCCGTCAAGACGTTCGAAGAGTTGAGCGAGACCGAGCTGCGGCAGAAGATCGGCCTCGCGTTCGACCGATGGCAGACCTACCGCACCACCAGCTTCGAGGAGCGGGCCGGGCGCATGCACGCCACCGCCGACCTGTTCGAGAAAGAGGCCGACCTCTCCGCGGAGCTCATGACCACCGAGATGGGCAAGACGGTGGCCTCGGCCCGGGCGGAGGCGCTCAAATGCGTCCACGGCATGCGGTACTACGCCGACCACGCGGCCGAATTCCTGGCCGACGAGCCGCTGGCCGACCCGTCGCAGGTCGGGGCCGTGCGCGCCCTGGGGCGCTATCAGCCGCTGGGCCCGGTGCTGGCGGTGATGCCGTGGAACTTCCCGATGTGGCAGGTGATGCGGTTCGCCGCACCGGCGCTGATGGCCGGCAACGTCGCGCTGCTCAAGCACGCCTCCAACGTGCCGCAGTGCGCGCTTTACCTCCAGGATGTCTTCCGCCGCGGCGGGTTCCCGGAAGGCTGCTTCCAGACGTTGCTGATCTCCTCCCGGCGGGTGGAGTCGATCCTGCGCGATCCCCGGGTGGTCGCCGCGACGCTGACCGGCAGCGAGCCGGCCGGCCGCTCGGTGGCGGCGATCTGTGGTGACGAGATCAAGCACACGGTGATGGAGCTGGGTGGCAGCGACCCGTTCATCGTGATGCCCTCGGCGGATCTGGATCGCTGCGCCGCGACCGCGGTGGAGGCGCGGGTGCAGAACAACGGGCAGTCCTGCATCGCGGCCAAGCGGTTCATCGTGCACGCCGACGTCTTCGACGCCTTCACCGACCGGTTCGTCTCGCGCATGCGCGAGCTGACGGTCGGCGACCCCTTCGAGGAATCCACCGACGTCGGGCCGGTGGCCACCGAGCAGGGCCGGGCCGACATCGAGGAGATCGTCGAGGATGCCGTCTCCGCCGGAGCCACCGTGTTGTGCGGCGGGCGGCGGCCGGACGGGCCCGGCTGGTTCTACCCGCCGACGGTGATCACCGACATCACCCGCGACATGCGCATCTACCTGGAGGAAGTGTTCGGCCCGGTCGCCTCGCTGTACCGGGTGGCGGACATCGACCAGGCCCTGGAGATCGCCAACGCCACCACCTTCGGGCTGGGATCCAACGCCTGGACCGACGACGAAGTGGAACAGGAACGCTTCATCTCCGACCTGGACGCCGGGCAGGTCTTCATCAACGGCAAGACGACCTCCTACCCCCAGCTGCCGTTCGGCGGGACCAAGCGCTCAGGCTACGGGCGCGAGCTCGCCGCCCACGGCATCCGCGAGTTCTGCAACCTCAAGACCGTCTGGGTCGGCTGACCCGGCCACGTCGCGGGCCCGACCGCCGGCCGGCCTTCCTGGCGGTGCCTACCAGTTGCCCACCCCCCGAGCTCCCCGTCTGAATGGACCTTGTGCGACAAGTAACTATTAGTAAAATTTACTAATAGTTACGCCTGAATTCGCAGGTGAGGAGACTTATGAGAAGAGCAGCTTTACGCCTCGCCGTCACCGGCCTCGGCCTCGCCGCGCTCGTCGGCGCCACGGCCCCCGCCGGTGCAACGGCCTCATCCGCTCCGGTCAGCATCTACGGCTACTATCCCAGCGCTGAGAGTTGCCACCACGTCGGCCAGCAGGGCCTGAGCACCGGCCTGTGGCCGTGGTACACCTGCTTCCCGTCGAACCAGGTCTGGGCCCTTCAAATCCCCTGGTAAACCCCTCCCTTTCCCCGCACGCAGGCGTGGTCCGGGGGCCTTTCCGGACCACGCCTGATTGCCCATCGGTGAACATGTGTTTACTATGGTAAACGTGTGTTCAGCCCATTCGGCGGATCTGACCGCCCAGGCCAAGATCCGCAACGCCGCCGTCGCGCACTTCGCCCGCGACGGCTTCCAGAAGACGAACTTGCGCGCCGTCGCGGCCACCGCAGGGGTGAGCGCCGCGCTGATCATCCGCCACTTCGGCAGCAAGGAGAATCTGCGGAGCGTCTGTGACGACCACGTCCTGCGGATACTGGTGCGAAGATCCCGGACCGCCGCCGGCTCGACCGGCGTACAGGACCTGTCCCGCGAATACCTCGCGGACCCGGAGGAATACGGCCTCCACGTGCGGTACATGGTGCGCGCGATCGAGGAGGACACCTCCGCGGCCACCACGTTCGTCAACACGCTGGTGGCGGAGACCGAGGAGCTCTTCGGCGCCGGGATCGCCGACGGCTCGATGCACCCCTCCTCGGACCTGCGGGCGCTGGCCGTGCTCAACGTGCTGGTCAGCCTCGCCACGCTGACCATGGCGCCGGCCCTGACGCGGGCGCTCGGTTTCGAGCGGATGGGCCCCGACGTGCTGCGGCGCATCGGGCTGCCCATGCTCGAGCTCTACACCCGCGGGATGTACGCGGACGACACGATGCTCAAGGCCGCCCGGGCCGCCTGGGAGACCCCGACGCAAGGAAACCCCTCATGACTGAGACCGATGCCATCACCGTGGCCGGACTGGTCAAGTCGTTCGGCCCGGCCCGGGCACTGAACGGCCTCGACCTCGTCGTGCGGATCGGCGAGGTGCACGGCTTCCTCGGACCCAACGGCGCGGGCAAGAGCACCACGCTCAGGATCCTGCTGGGCCTGATGCGCCCCGACGCGGGCACCGCCCGGCTGCTCGGCGGCGACCCCTGGACACAGGCCGCCGAGCTGCACCGCCGCCTGGCGTACGTGCCCGGCGACGTCACCCTGTGGCCCAACCTGTCCGGCGGCGAGGCCATCGACCTGCTCGGCCGGCTGCGCGGGGGCCTGGACCGGCGGCGCCGGGACGAGCTGATCGAACGCTTCGACCTCGACCCGCGCAAGAAGGGCCGCACCTACTCCAAGGGCAACCGCCAGAAGGTGGCCCTGATCGCCGCGCTGTCCTCCGACGCCGAACTCCTCATACTCGACGAACCCACCTCCGGCCTCGACCCCCTGATGGAAGAGGTCTTCCGGCAGACGATCCAGGAGGCGCAGCGCGCGGGCGACCGTACGGTGCTGCTGTCCAGCCACATCCTCTCCGAGGTCGAAGCGCTCTGCGACCGGGTCACCATCATCCGCGACGGCCGTACCGTGGAGTCCGGCACCATGGCCGAGCTGCGCCACCTCACCCGCACCTCCATCGAGGCCGAGCTGGCCGGATCGCCGGACGGGCTGGCCGGCCTGCCAGGCGTGCACGGCCTGCGGGCCGACGGCGGCCGGGTGCGGTTCAGCGTCGACGCCGCCGCGCTGGACGCGGCGCTGCGTCACCTCACCACGGCGGGCGTGCGCAGCCTGGTCAGCCGGCCGCCGACGCTGGAGGAGCTGTTCCTGCGGCATTACGACCGTGCGGCCGGCAGCGCCGGGGGCAAGCAGGCGGAGGCGGCACGATGAACGCGTTCACCGGCACGGGACAGCTCATCCGCCTGGTGCTGCGGCGCGATCGCGTGCTGCTGCCCCTGTGGGTCGGGTTCATCTGCCTGGTCCCGATGGTGTTCGTCGGGGCGTTCACCGGCGCGTACCCCACGGCCGAGGCCCGCCAGGTCTACTACGAGACCAGCGTCCACACCAGGGCCTTCACCGTCGCCTACGGCGCGCTGAACGGCTCCGGCCTCGGCGAGCTCGTCGCCTGGCGGTCGGGGTTCGTCACGGTCATGGTCGCTCTGATCGCCCTGCTCACGGTCATCAGGCACACGCGTACGGAAGAGGAGGCCGGGCGGCGCGAGCTGGTGGGAGCCACCGCGGTGGCGCGGCACGCGAACCTGGCCGCCACCCTCGTCGTCACCTGCGGGGCCAGCCTCGTCCTCGGTGTCGTGTCGGCACTGGCGCTGGTCGGCCAGGACCTGCCGGCGGCGGGTTCCTTCGCGCTCGGGCTCGGGTTCGCGACGGCCGGCTGCGTGTTCGCCGCGATCGGCGCCGTGACCGCGCAGCTCACGACCGGCGCGGGCGGCGCGCGCGCCATCGGGATCAGCGTGCTCGGCGGCGCGCTCATCCTGCGCGGCATCGGGGACATCGCGGCGCAGCGGGGCGACGGGCCCGCCTGGGTGTCATGGCTGACGCCGCTCGGCTGGGCGGAGGCGCTGCGGCCCTTCAGCGGGGAACGCTGGTGGGTCCTCGCGCTCGCGGCCGCCGCCGTCACCGCGCTCGGTGCGCTGGCCGTGGCGCTGTCGGCGCGGCGCGACCTCGGCAGCGGCATGTTCCAGGCCCGCCTGGGCCCGGCCGGCGCCGGTCCCCGCCTGCGCGGCCCGCTGGCGCTGGCCTGGCGGCTGCACCGAGGCCCGCTGATCAGCAGGACCGTGGGCCTCGCCCTGGTCGGGCTCGTGATCGGCGCGATGTCGGCGAGCCTCGGCACGCTGATGGACAACAGCGGCGCCGCGGCACGAGAGGTGCTGGCCCGGCTCGGCGGGCCTGGCACGCTCGTCGACCAGTTCCTCGTTCCCATGATGACCATGCTCGGCCTGGTCAGCGCCTGCTTCGCGATCCAGGCCACACTGCTGCTCAGGAACGAGGAGCGCGACGGGCGGGCCGAACCCCTGCTGGCCACGCCGGTGAGCCGGCTGCGCTGGGCCGGCAGCCACGTCGCCTTCACGCTGCTCGGCCCGGCCCTCGGCGTCGTGGCCTTCGGGGCTGCCGCCGGTCTGGCCCACGGACTCAACACCGGCGACGTCGCCCGCGAACTGCCCCGGCTGCTGACCGCCGCGCTCGTACAGCTCCCCGTGGTGTGGGTGTTCACCGGGCTCGCGTTCGCACTGTACGGGCTGCTGCCCCGGCTGGTCGCCGGTGCGTTCGCGGTGGCCATGGTGAGCATGCTGTTCGGCTGGATCGGCGGGGAGCTGCAGCTCGACCGGTGGTTCATCGACCTGTCGGTCTTCGAGCACGTACCGAAGCTTCCCGGCGCGGACCTGACGGCCACACCACTGGTCGTCATGACCGTCGGAGCGGCGGCCCTGGTCGCGGTCGGCCTGGCCGGCTTCGGACGGCGCGACCTGCCGACCCCTTGAACCCGCGATCACGGGCGTACCCATGCCATCTTGGTCCGTGGCTCAGGGCGGGGCGAGCTCACCCGTTCCTCACGACTGCGCTCCCGAGATCTGCCGGGCGTCGGAGCAACTTGTAAGCGCGGGCCAGATCGGCCACCCGCTGGAGTTCTGCCCGGTCCAGCTTGTCGGGATAGGAGCCGAGTGCGACGCCTGCCGCCATCTCCCGGGAGATCTTCGTGTAGGTAGGCAGCACCTCGACCACCTGCCGCGGATCGCTCGCGATCAGGCGCTGCGCCTTGGCCAGCGCGCGCTGGAAGGCCGCCAGCGTGCGAGGGTTCGCCTGGATCCACCGGTCGGTGGCCGTCATGCCCGCGGTGTGCAGGCTCGCGAGCTCCTTGGTCATCACGTCATCCACCGTCCGCGTGCCCCTGGTCGCGCGGCCCAGGGTGACGAACGGCTCGGCCAGCAGCGCGGCGTCGAACTGTCCGTTGCTCATCGGGTGGAGCACGTCCGGATAGGGCCTTTCGACCAGCACGACGTCCCTCAACGTCAGCCCGGCCCGCTTCAGTGCGGCCGTCAGCGCCAACAGCCCGAGCCCCGTGATGTTCGGGATCGCGATCCTCTTGCGCTTGAGGTCGGACATCGTCCTGATCTTCGACTTGGCGTCGACGACGATCGCGAAGCTTCCTGGCGCGGCCTGGTACAGGCTGGAGACGATCTTGAACCTTTTGCCCGCCTCGTTCACGTCGAAGACCGTGGCGTAATCGGTCTGCGCCAGATCCAGCGCGCCGCTTTCCACCGAGGGCACCGCGGCCGCCGGGCCGGTGATGGCCGTCGGCCGCACCGTCAGCCCTTCCTCCGCGAAAAAGCCCTTGGTGAGGGCCACGTACACGGGCGCGGACTCCACGTCCGGCACCACGCCGACCCTGATGGTGGACAGCTCGGGCGGACTGGACGGGCGGGCGGCGGCGCGGGGCTCCGCGGGCAGCGCCCGCACCCCGACGGTGGCGGCGAGCACGGTGACGACGACCACCACGGCGGCGGTGAGCGCCATGATGTTGCGCCGCCGTCGCTGATGGATCTCGATGGCCTTGGCGGCCAGGTCGCGCTCCGGCATCTCGTCCGCGATGCGGCCGAGCTGTTCTCCGAGCCAGGTCATCGGCGTGCCCCCTCAACATGGGCCGGGTCGTCGTCCAGAACGGGCAGTCTCGGCGCCAGCTCGGGCGCCAGCGCGCGCAGGCGGGCCAGGGCGTGGTGTGCCTGGCTCTTCACGGTGCCGATGGAGCATCCCAGCAGGTCGGCGACGTCACGCTCGGTCCGGTCCTCGTAGAAGCGCAGGACGATCACCGCGCGCTGCTTGGGCGTCAGCCGCATGAGCGCCTGGCGCAGGACGATCCGCAGGACTGCGGAATCCT
Organism: Nonomuraea zeae; assembly: GCF_005889725.1. GTDB lineage: Bacteria > Actinomycetota > Actinomycetes > Streptosporangiales > Streptosporangiaceae > Nonomuraea > Nonomuraea zeae. The sequence continues at coordinate 54,658 of NZ_VCKX01000011.1, read as the reverse complement.
CGGGGGAGTAGGCGCGGTCGGGCGGCTCGGCGCTCGGCACCTCGCCGGAACCGCGACGCCGCCGCCACGAGATGTGCTGGTTCACCATGGTCCTGCGGGCATAAGCGGCAAGATTGTCGATATGGCGTAACTTCGCCCATCGCCCGATCATGCGTACCAGCACGCTCTGCAAGAGGTCCTCTGCGAGGTGGGCCTCTCCGGTGAGCAGGTAGGCCAGGCGCATCAACGGGCGTTGGTGAGCATCCACGAACGCCTGGAAACTGGCATCGCGATCCAACGTCTCTCCTCAGGTCGGTACTCTCCAGACGTGGTGGGCGCGGCAAAAGGTTGGCACTCTTGAGAAGGCGCGAAGCACGAGAACGGCTCGCCCTCGCGAGCTCTCGTGAAGTCTCGCTAACTCTCGCGAAATTGGGCCGTCCAGGATGCCCGTCACTCTCTGTGCCGATACGTTTCCGGAATGGAGTTGTTCACCCCATCGCTCGACTGGGGCTCTGAGGTCTGGACGTCGCTGGTGTGGATCGCCGAAGCCTGGGCGATCGCCGCGATGTGCACTCTGGCGGTCCTCGTGCTGATCGGCCTCTTCACGACGTGGGGCCGGCAATTCACGCGCATCACCGGTGCGTACTTCGCCGGCCGAGGAAGCGTCAAGGTCTGGCTCGGGCTCGGCGCCCTGCTGCTGTCGGTGGTCACCGGCGTCCGGCTGAACGTGCTGCTCAGTTACCAGGGCAACGACATGCTGTCCAGCCTCCAGGTCGCGGTCCAGGGCATCGCCGTCCACGACAGCCAGGTGAAGGACTCCGGCGAACGCGGCTTCTGGATGTCCCTGTGGATCTTCTGCATCCTGGCGGCGATCCACGTCGCCCGGCTGCTGCTGGATCTGTTCCTGCTCCAGCGGTTCGTGCTGGCCTGGCGCGCCTGGCTGACCGACCGGCTGACCGGAGACTGGCTGGACGGCAGGGCCTACTACCGGTCGCGATTCATCGACGACACCATCGACAACCCGGACCAGCGTATTCAGTCCGACATCGACCTGGTCACCGCCGGATACGGACCTCTGCCCAACCTTCCGAGCAACGGGGGCACGTCCAGCACGCTGCTGTTCGGCGCGATCTCGGCGGTCACCTCGATCGTGTCGTTCACGGCGATCCTGTGGAATCTCTCGGGCACGCTTTCCGGCTTCGGGGTCGAGATTCCCAAGGCGATGTTCTGGATCGGCCTGGTCTACGTCCTCATCGCCTCCGCCATCGCGTTCTGGATCGGCAGGCCGATCATCTGGCTGGCCTTCCGGAACGAGAAGTTCAACGCGGCGTTCCGGTACGCCCTGGTGCGCCTGCGCGATGCGGCGGAGGCGGTCGCGTTCTATCGCGGCGAGGTCGCGGAGCGCTCAGGGCTGCGGCGCCTGTTCGCCCCCGTCGTCGTCAACTACAAGCGGTATCTGAACAGGACCATCGGCTTCAACGCCTGGAACTACTCGATCAGCCAGAGCATCGTGCCCCTGCCCTATCTCCTCCAGGCACCCCGGCTGTTCGCCGGCGAGATCCGCCTCGGCGATCTCACCCAGTCGGCATCGGCGTTCAACGAGATCCAGAGCGGTCTCTCGTTCTTCCGCAACGCCTACGACGCCTTCGCCGGCTACCGGGCGGCGATCATCCGGCTTCACGGTCTGGTCGTCGCCGACGAAGAGGCCAGGGCGTTGCCGGAGGTGACGACGCTGCCGTGCGCCGACGGGACCGTTCGGCTCAAGGCCGTCGAGGTCCGCACCCCCGATGGCGTGCAGCTGATCAAGCCGCTCGACATGCGGCTCGAAGTGGGTGACACGCTGGTCGTCACCGGGCCGTCGGGCAGCGGCAAGACCACGCTGTTGCGCAGCCTTGCCGAGTTGTGGCCGTTCACCACCGGCACGCTGACCCGGCCGTGCGGACCCAACGAGACGATGTTCCTGTCGCAGCTGCCCTACGTGCCGCTGGGTGACCTGCGTGCCGTCGTCACATATCCCGGCAACGAAGGCACCGTCGATGACGAGACCCTGCGCGGCACCCTGCAGAAGGTCGCGCTGGCGCACCTCACGCACCGGCTCGACGAGGCGCAGGACTGGGCCAAGGTGCTTTCCCCGGGCGAGCAGCAGCGGATCGCGTTCGCCCGGATCCTGCTGACGAAGCCGAAGGTGGTGTTCCTCGACGAGTCGACCTCGGCGTTGGACGAGGACCTGGAATTCAACCTCTATCGACTGCTGCGGTCGGAGCTGCCCGAGACCATCGTCGTCAGCGTCAGCCACCGCTCGACGGTCGAGCAGCACCACACCCACGAACTCGAGCTGCTCGGCGAAGGCGAATGGCGCTTCGGCCGGCTGGGGGACGACGAGCCGGAACCCGCTCCGGCGTGACCAGGATGGGGATGTCGTCGCGGGGTCAGGACTGTTGCCCGACGTGCTCAGGCGTGGATGTGAGTGCGGCGACCGTCAGCGTCAGGTGCTGGGCCAGCACGTCGGCGGCGGTGTCGGCGTCACGGGCCAGCGCCGCCTCCTCCAGCCGGCGGTGCTCCGCGACGCCGTCGCGGTCGGGCGTGCGCTGCGCCGACCAGCGGCGGGCCAGCTCGCCGGCCGTCCACAGCCGGTCGAACGTGTCGAGCAGCACGAGGTTGCCGCACCCGTCCAGCAGCGTCCGGTGGAAGACGCGGTGTGCCTCTGACCAGGCGCTGCTGTAGTACTCGCCTTCCTCGGGCACGTACGCCGGTGTGCGGGTCAGGCGGTGGTGGGCCGCGCGTACCCGTGCCTCCCAGTCGAGGTCGCCGCGCTCGATCGCCAGGCGCAGCATGACCGGCTCGACCGTACGGCGGGCCTCCGCGATCTCCTGCCACCGCCGGTCCGAGAAGTCGGGGACGGCGAAGCCGCGGTTGGGCAGCCGCACCGCGATGCCCTCGCCGACCAGCCGCACCAGGGCCTCGCGTACGACGGCCAGGCTGACCTCGTGCTGCTGGGCCAGCTGCTGCGGTTTGAGCGCCTCGCCCGGGGCGTGCTCGCCCCTCATGATCGCGCCCTGGATCCGAGGTCTGGTGGGTCCAAGGTCGGGTTGGTCGGACGCCGGGCGCAAGCTCTGGTCCTGGCGGCGGGTGCCGGTGCGTCGGAGCTGGAGGATGACCACGGACGACAACACCAGCGCGCCGCCGGCGAGCTGTACCGGGGTCAGGGACTCGCCAAGGATGAGCGCGGCCAGTGTGGCGGTGACGACGGGCTCGAAGGTGGACAGGATGGCGGCGGTCGACGGGCCGGTGCGCTTGAGCCCGGCGAAGAAGGTCAGCATCGCCACGACGGTGGAGGCCACGGCGATGCAGGCCAGCCAGAGCCACCCCGACACCCCGAAGCCGAGATCGACGCCGCTGGTGAGCAGGGCGCGGGTGCCGAGGGTGCCGGCCGCGCCGGTCATCACCAGCGCCGACAGCACTACCGGTGCCAGCCGGTGCACGACGGTGTCGGCGACGAGGATGTAGACGGTGTAGGTGATCGCGGAGGCGAAGGCCAGCAGCGCCCCGAGCGGGTGGAAGCTCACGCCGCCGGCGCCGAGCAGGACCAGCAGCGTTCCGCCCGAGGCGGCCGCCAGCGCGGCTCCGCGCGCGGGGGTGAGCCGGTCGCGGCCGAGCAGCACCGCCGCCACGGTGACCATGACCGGGTAGGTGTAGAGGATCAGAGCCAGCAGGGATGCGTCCATCAGCTGCAGCGCCGAGAAGAACAGACTCGCCTGCGTGGCATACCCGATGGCACCCAGGCCGATGGCGATGGCCAGCACTCGGCCGCGCGTCATCGCCGGCCGACCGGCCGCCTCACCCCGGGGGGAACCGGAGGCGGCGCGGCGCAGCCCCGGCCGTACCAGCAGGACGATCCCGAGCAGGACGGCGGCCAGGGTGAAGCGCACCAGCAGCAGTGCCCCAGGGGAGACGCCGGCGTCGTAGGCGAGCTTGCCGAAGATCGCCATAGCGCCGAAGCCGGCCGCGGACAAAAGACACAGTGCTGCACCCATGCACCCAAGGATTGGACACGTGACCCATCGGGTCTAGCGATGATTTTCGAAGGTGACTCGTTAGGATTCCCGCATGATCGAGCTGGACCTGCGACGGCTGCGCTTTCTGCGGGAGTTCGAGGAACGAGGCACGCTGGCCGCAGTCGCCGCGGCTTTGGGCTACAGCCCTTCCACGGTCTCCCAGCAGTTCGCCCTGCTGGAGAAGGAAGTCGGCGTCCGGCTGCTCGACAAGGCCGGGCGCGGTGTGCGGCTTACCGACGCCGGGCACCTGCTTGCTCAGCACGCGCGGGTGTTGCTGTCAGCCGCCGAGGCGGCAGAAGCCGACCTGGCCACCCTCAGCGGCGCCATCCGGGGCACTGTCCGCGCCGGCGGTCTGCAATCGGCGGCCCGCCGCCTCCTCATCCCGGCAGTGGCCCGCATGAAGGCAGACCACCCGCGGGTTCGCGTGGAGATCTTCGAGCTGGAACTCGAACAGTCCCTGCCAGGTCTACGCCTGGGCGCGGTCGACCTCGTTATCGGTGACGAGTACGACGGCCACCCCCGCCCTCGCCCGGCCGGACTCCGCTTCACGCTTCTGCTCGAAGAGCACCTGAAGATCGTGCTGCCGGCCGCGCATCCACTCGCCCAGTCCGGGAGATCCGTGGCGGTCACCGACCTTCGATCCGACATCTGGGCAGCCTCCGCCGAGGGCACCGGCCACCACGCCATGGTCGTCGGGACCTGCCGCGCACTCGGCGGCTACGAGCCCGACCTCCGGCACCGCTCCACCGACGCCGATGTCCAACTCGAACTCGTCCGCGCCGCGACTGCCGTCGCCCTCATGCCGGCCCTGACCCTGCCCGGCAACGACCCCGCACTTGCGATCCGAGACATCGCCGAATCCCCCCTCAAACGCCGCCTGGTCGCCGTCACCCGAGACACCCCACCCACACCCGCGCTGACCGCCCTCCTGGCAGCCGTGACGGACCAGGTACACAACCTAGATCTGGAGAAGCCCGTTAGATCAACTGCTTAGCGTTGGTTTGGGCTCTAGAAACTACGGGCGGTCACAGGGTCAGGCTGGTAGGAGGCGGATTTTTGTCCTGCTGTCGGTGCTCGTGTCGGCGTTCAGATTGAGGTGTTGGAATCCACCTTCGTGCCCGATCTTTGGTGGTGCAGAATGCTCGGCCATGACGGCTTTGCGCGCGCTGCGCCGCTGCGCGAACCTGGCGCCCTATGAGCCCGTGCCGCCCGACGCGCTCAGCAGCAGCCGCAGGGAAGCTCGGCCCATTTCCCGACGGGTGCGGCGACTTGGCTTGTTCCGGAGCGTTTGAGGAGTTTCCCCTGGTCATGGCGGGTCGCCTGCTTCCGGTTCGTGGAGCGTCTCGGGGCCGTCCTGAGTCCGGCACCCCGAAGTACGGGGCGCCCAACGTCACGAACGCGCCCTGATCCGGAGCGAACGCGGACCCCGCTGGGGCCGACCAGCCCCAGCGGATAACACTCGGAAACGAACGGTCACCGCACTATGCCCCGGCGATGGCGAGTCCCTGGTCGTCGAGCTTGGCCGCCAGGCCGAAAGTCGCGTAGATGTCGGGGTCCTGGAAGACCGAGTTCCGGGTGATGCCCTCGTCGGTGACGGTGAAGATCTGGAGCGTGTGCAGGTTGTACCCGTGGGAGACGCGCTGATAGGCGGCGAATCCGGGCTGGCCGCCGTTGGCCGTGACCTCCTTGAGGAGCCAGTCCTTCCCGGCCGCCCCGAAGACCCATTCCATGAACAGGCCGTAGTTGCCGCGGCCGGAGAACCAGTTGAGCATCGGCGGCATCTCCATGATCACGTCTTCGGTGAGCAGCCGCTTGAGACCCTCGATGTCGGCGAGCTCGAACGCCTTCATGTAGCGTTCGACCCAGGCGCGCTGCTCGGCCGCGGACGGCTCGCTGACCCGTTCCTGCCGGACCCCGACCTCCTTGACGCGGGTACGCGCCCGCTGCAGGGAACTGTTCACCGACACGACGGTGGTGCCGAGGATTTCCGCCGTTTCGGACGCGGAAAAGCTGAGCACGTCACGCAGGATCAGTGCACCGCGCTGACGCGCCGACAGGTGCTGGAGGGCGGCGGCGAACGCCAAGCGCAGGCTGCTGCGGTCGATCACGGCTCCAGCCGGATCGCCCGCGTCCAGCAGCGAGTCCGGCAAGGGCTGCAGCCAGGCGGCGTGCTCTCCCTGGACGAGCGGCCCGAGCGGATCCGACGCGGCCACCAGCCCCGACGGCAGCGGTCGGCGACCGTGAACCTCCAGGGCGGTCAGGCAGGCGTTGGTTGCGATCCGGTAGAGCCAGGTGCGCAGTGAGCTGCGGGTGTCGTCGTACTGATCCCGCGCCCGCCACGCCCTCAGGTACGTGTCCTGGACCAAGTCCTCTGCGTCGTGAGCCGAGCCGAGCATCCGGTAGCAGTACGCCAGCAGCTCCGTCCGGAACGGTTCGATCCGACGGTCGAAGCCTTCCTTCCCCGTCATGACGCCACGCTCCCTCTCCGGTACCGCCGCGGCCACCATATCTGGCGCCTGCAGTGAGCAGCCGCTATGGGTGGATAGATCACCCTGCGCGGTCATCAACGCCCTGGCCATGGCATACATCCCAGATCCTGGATAAATAGTGCTGTTCCTGAACGCCACTCGTAGGTACGAGCGCCGGTACGAAAGTCACGCCAAGGGTCCTGGAACAGGTCCTTGGCGTGACATTTCGTTCGGATGGGTCGTGGGTCCTCCGGGTTGCATGTGGTGCAGGGCTTTTCGGCCCGATATTCGTCATAGCCCACACATGGTTACTGCTGGTTACAGAGAAGGGTTCACTGCGCAGGTGCCAGCACCGGGCTGTTGTGATAGGCGGCGATCAGCCACCGGCCGTCCCGCTTCTCGAAGACCCAGGTCGCGTTCACCTTACGCACGTCGTCTGGGACCTCGGTCTCGCCGGGGAACAGGATGGCGGATTCGCTGATGACGATCGCGCCGTCCCTGCCGACGAAGCGGATGCCCAGCTGCTTGTTGTAGGTCGAGCTGCCCTTGAGCGGCCCCTCGAAGGCCAGGGCCATGTTCCGACGGATCACGTCACGGCTGTCCCGAAACGAGCCGGTCATGATGGCGGTCGCGTCCGCGGTGTAGTTGGCGACCATGCCATCGGCGTCGCCGGCCTCCCACGCCTTGTAGGAGTCAACCAGTACGGCCTGGATGGCGGCCTCGTCTGCCGCACGACTGTTCGACATTGGATTCTCCCCTTGTGATCGATTCGCCCGAGGTAGTCCGGCGAGCTCGTGAGTACATACCGGCGGCGGGGTCGGAACTCATCGCAGCGGATGAGAATTTGTCTCCACGCCGTCGATGGCGGCCTGGCGGGCGCCGTTCCGCCGGGCGTGCGTGCCTCTTGGGGCCCGTCTCCGTGGCCGAGGGCAGCATGATGTTGATTGGTGCACCTCGCTGACCGGGGCGCGTACCTGTACGGCACGCGGCACCCGAGTGGGCGGTGGCGGCCCGACCCCATCGGAGGCTGAGTGACTGTTCCTGCACCTCGCTGGTAGGTAGTCCGACCTTCCCTTCGGGAAGGTTGTCCGCGGCCGAGGCCCGTCCTGACACCTGGCCAGACTCGTCATCGGTGGTGTCCAGCGCGACGTAGATCGCGGCTTCTCCTGTCTTCCACTACTCCTGGATTGCCGCCGGGTTATCCCGTCGCTGACAGCAGTGAGCTTGCCGCCAGCCCCAGTGCCAGCTTGTGCAGCGCCTCAGGACAGCTCTGACCGGCGTCGGGAAGTTTCTCGGTAGTCTTCCGGGCCGGCATCCCGCACGCGACGTCCTCCCGATGAGCGGTGAGCGCCGTATGGAAGCCATCCGCCGCCCGCGCCGGCCCCGTCACGTCGACCGCTCACCGGGCGGCGGCCGCGGCCAGCACCAGCACCATGCACGCGATTCTCACGAGTCCCTTGTTACCCGCACACTCACCAGGCATTTGCGCAGCAACGCCAGCGGACCCGGCACGGATGATGGAGCAACTCATTGATGTGAGCCGCCACTTTCCCCATCACCGCGCGGCCAGGCTGAAGAGCAGTTGACCCACCGCGTCGCAATCTCCAGAAACGTCCTGGTCAGCTGGGATGATCAGGACCGACCGCCCCCGATGCCGTGCGGCGCCGGATGCCGTGGTGTCCCGTGCTGTCGTCTTGATCGTCCTTCGCCGGTCGGGATCAAGGTCACCTGCCCCGTGCCGGGATAAACGGGCGGACCTCTGGAGATGACAGAGGCTATGGCAAGGTCCGCGCTGGTCGTCATCGACATGCTCAATCCGTACGACCACCAGGACGCCGAGCAACTCGGCGAGCAGGTGGCAGCGATCATCGAACCGCTGGCGCGATTGGTCGCGCGCGCCCGTGAGCGTGACGATGTCGAGCTGGTGTACGTCAACGACAACTACGGCGACTTCGCCACGGACCGGCACGGGATCGAGGCGCGGGCGCTGAACGGCAGGCGGCCGGATCTGGTGGAGCCGATCCTGCCGCCGCCCGGGTGCGCCTTCCTGCCTAAGGTGCGCCACAGCGCGTTCTTCGGTACTGCCCTGGAATACCTGCTGTCTCGTGCGCAGGTGGAGACGGTCGTGCTGACCGGACAAGTGACAGAGCAGTGCGTGCTGTACAGCGCGTTGGACGCGTACGTGCGGCACTACGCATTGATCGTGCCGCCTGACTGTGTGGCGGCCATTCACGAGGACCTCGGCCAGGCGGCACTGTGCATGATGCAGCGCAACATGTCGGCCCGCCTCACCCCGTCAGCCGTCTGCTTCGCTCGTTAAGCGACATGCGCTCCCGGTGGCTCCGCGCTGGTCAACCGTCACCGGTGCCGGCGTTACAGCGGTGAGCCGGTCTCGTAGCGTGGAATCGAACCGGTGAGGCCTGATCGTGGCAGGAACCACGAAGGGTCGCTATGATCCGCCGCACGATACTCAAGGAGAGGGAGCCGCCAGCTGTGCAGCCTCTGCGAGGGCAGGACCCCGACCGGATCGCCGACTACCGGCTCATCGGCAGGCTTGGGGAAGGCGGCATGGGAGTGGTCTACCTCGCCCGGTCGCCACGCGGCCGGATGGTGGCGGTGAAGACCATCCGCGCTGATCTGGCGGCGGCCCCGGATTTCCGCCGGCGGTTCGCCAAGGAGGTCGCCGTGGCCCAGCAGGTCGGTGGGGAGTGGACGGCCGCCGTGCTGGCCGCCGACCCGGAGGCGGCATTGCCCTGGGTGGCCACGGCGTACGTCGCCGGGCCGACCCTGCATCAGGTGGTGGCGGAGCAGCGCGGGCCGCTGCCAGAGCATTCGGTGCGCGGCTTGGCCTCAGGGTTGTGCCGGGCGCTGGGCGACATCCACGCCGCCGGGCTCATCCACCGCGATCTGAAGCCGTCGAACGTGATGGTGACCATCGACGGACCGAAGGTGATCGACTTCGGCATCGTCCGCGCCTTGGATGCCTCCACCACCGGGGGCCTGACCTCCACCGGGGCGGTGATCGGCTCGCCCGGCTTCATGTCACCGGAACAGATCCGGGGCGAGAGCCTGACCGAGGCGAGCGACATCTTCTCGCTCGGCACGGTGCTGGCCTTCGCCGCCGCCGGGCGGCTGCCGTTCGACGCGCCGGAGAGCCAGTTGCACGCCCTGATGTACCGGGTGGTGCACGAGCCGCCGGACCTCACCGGCGTGCCGGAGCCGCTGCTGGGGCTGATCGAGGGCTGCCTGGCCAAGGACCCGGCCGACCGTCCGACCCTGGCCCAGTTACGGGAACGGGAAGAGACGCAGTACCGCCTGCTGGGGCCGTGGCTGCCGTCGGAGGTTCTGGCCAGGCTGGGCCAGGAAGCGGTGCAGCTTCTCGACCAGGAGGATCCGCGTACCCGGATGATCCTCGCCGCCGGCGACACACCCGGCGCGGCCCAGGTCACAGAGGCGATGGCCGCGGCCCCGACCCGCCCGCCGCAACCGCTCACTGCCCGGCTCACCATGTCCGTCGCCGGCCCCGATGCCCCCGCCACCGGCAACCAGCCGCATCAGCAGCCGAAGGTACTGCGGCCCCGGCTGGTCGACGAACGCCGCCGCGCGCGCGGCCGGGCGCTCCCCGCCGACGGATACCGGGCCGGTGTCTACTGGCTCCTCGCCCTCTTCGCCCTGGTCTCCGTACTCACGGCCGTCCAGCAGCTCATTGTCGCCGCCGATCCGACAGACCAGTACCTGGGGTACTCCACCTGGTGGGGTAGCCGGAGCGAAATGGAGGAAACCGCCTACGTTCTGACGGGCGCACAGGCTCTCTTCGGGGTGGGGCTGGTGGTGAGCTGGCTGATCTGGTCCGCTCGGGTACGCGCTGTCGCCGAGCGGCTCACTCCCGGGCAGCTGCGGTACCCCGCGTTCATGGCGGTGGTCGGCTGGTTCATCCCGGTGGGGAACGTCTTCCTTCCCAAGCAGATCGCCAACGACGTCTGGCATGCCTCCAGCCCGCCCGGCCGGGGCAGCGGTATGGCCCCCGCCGGTCTCCTGCACACCTGGTGGTTCGTCTGGCTGGCCACCTTCCTCACCTGGCCCCTCTTCTGGACCCCGTGGACGGAAACGATCGAGGTGAACTACCCCCAAGAGGATTCCGATGGGACGTTCGCCCGCTGGTACGTGTTCGAGCCGCTGACCTGGATCGGTCTGACCCTCCACGTGCTGGTTGTGCCGGCAGCGGTCGTCACCGCTCTCTATGTCCACCGGCTGACCGCCATGCAGGCGGCCAAACGCCGTGGACCTCAGCCACCTGGAAGGTGACGAGGTCGTGTCCGACCGGCCGGGGAAGCAGCGCGACGGCTATTCCGCGGCCACGTAGCGCTGGTGGGACCCCGTGGGTCGAATCCGGGCTCGGGGCGCATAACGAGAGGCGGGCCCCTCGGAAGGGGCCCGCCTGGGAATGATTAGGTCAGCAGGTCTTCGGGGTTGAGGTCAAACGCCGGGTAGCGGGAACGGATCGTCGCCACCAGCTCGTCGTAGCGCAGTAGGCGATCATGGACTTCCAGACGACGTGACAGTTTCCCGAAGCGCACGCTGCTTTCGAGTTGACTCTGACATAGATGTCAGAGTTTAGCCTTCCCGCAATGAAACGAACGATCTTCACACTGGCTTGCTGGTCCCTCAGCGTCTGCGTCCACTCTGGAGCGATGCAGCGCTGCCGGGCCCGATTGGCTTCTCCCACGAGGACCGCAGCAAGCTCGCCTCGGCGCATGACGCACCTCAACCAGCAGCACCTCGATCGCAACCCGATCATGGGCGGGCCGGTGGCTTCTCCGCGCTGTGCACCCACTGGCTCCTGCCGGTGTGTGAAACCAAGGTCCGCCGCGACGGCGGAGCTCTCTGGTGCCGGTCGGACATTGCTACAAAGCGGTCTGGCCGTGAACAGGTGCACGCCACGTTCGGTGGCACCGTCTTCGCCACCCGGCTACGTGCGCGGATCCGTCTCGCTTGTGCCTGATTCCGTCACCGAGCCCGCGTCGTACTGCCACACGGGCCTCATCGGAAGCAACTGCGACGGCCCGCCCGCACGGGAAGTGAACAGCCCGGGTAGCCCGGCATCCGGTCGACCCCAACACAGACACGATGGAGATCGACGTGGTAAATGCCCCAAACCAACGGCGCTCGCGTGAAAGATCGGGCCGGCCGCGGTCGCCTTGGCCGATGCAAGCCTGCAGGAGCGGCCAGGAATCCGGCACGTCCATGATGCTTAACAGGCCGACCCAGCAGCCATCGCTACCTGCGTCCAGAAGGTCGCTCAAGCCGGCAAAGACGTCATGCCCACCCCATGTCTGCGGAACAACACCGATGAGAACTTCTCCACAGCGGACAACAGCACTGAGGAGCCACGGTGATTCCGGACAGCCGCCTTATGGGCGTAGCCTATGCGGCCATTTGCGTTGAAAGGGCCTCGTTGAGTACTTCCAGGGGTGGCCGGTAGCCGAGCGCCGAGTGCAGGCGCCGACGGTTGTAGAACCCTTCGATATAGCGGAAGACCTGGCTTTTCGCCTTGGCCCGGGTGGTGAAGACGAAGCGGTGCAGCCACTCGTTCTTGATCACAGTGAAGAACGACTCGGCCATCGCGTTGTCCCAGCAGACGCCGGTGCGGCCGACCGAGCGGCGGATGCCCAGGCCGGTCAGGAACCGGCCGAACTCATCGCTGGTGTAGTTCGAGCCGCGGTCGCTGTGGAACACGGCGCCGCTCTGGAGCAGGCCGGTGCCGGCGGCCATCCGGATCGCGTCGGCGACCAGCTCGGTGCGGTAGTGGTCGGCCATCGCCCAGCCCAGCACCGCCTTGCTGTGGCAGTCGATCACGGTGGCCAGGTAGAGGAGCCCTCCCAGGTGCGGATGTAGGTGACGTCGCCGACCAGCTTGGTGCCCGGCCGGGTGGCGGTGAAGTCGCGGCCGACCAGGTCGGGGATGCCGCGGTAGTCGCCCTGGACGGTGGTGGCCGGCCGGAACGCCCGCACCTGGGCCGGGATGAGGCCCTGCTCGCGCATCAGGGCGCGCACCAGTTCGGCCGAGCAGTGCTCGCCACGACGGGCCAGGGCGGCGTGCACCCGCCGATAGCCGTAGGTCTCGTGCGAGCCGGCGAAGATCTCGGCGACCAGGGCGGCCAGCAGCGCGCGGCGTTGTGCGGTGGCCGAGGCCGGCCGCTCACGCCACTCGTAGAAGCCCGAGCGGGACACGCCCAGCCAGGCACATCCGCGCGATCGAGTGATGCGCCTTCTCCGCGTCGATGAGCTCGTACTTGGCGAGCGTCATCGAGTCTCGGACGCGAAGAAGGCGGCCGCTTTTTTCAAGAAGATCAACTTCTCCCGCAGCTCGGCGTTCTCCCGCTCCAGCTCCCGGATCCGGGCCCGGTCCGGCCCAGAGACCGGCGACTGCTCCTGCTGTGCGCTCGCGATCCGATGCCGGTTCACCCAACTGCCCAGCGTGCTGGCATTGATGTCCAGCGCGCCCAGGTCCGAGACTTGACATTCATAGGGGCATCAATCCGCAAGAGCGGCTGAACAAGGAGATCCGCCACCGCACCGACATGGTCGGCATCTTCCCCGACCGGCCCTCGATCGTCCGGCTAGTCGGCGCGGTGCTGGCCGAGCAGACCGACGAGTGGGTCGAAGCCCGTCGCTATATGGGCCTGGACATTCTCGCCAAAGCCCGGATCCGAGTCATCGCTGGCGACACACCGGCCCAGAACCCGCTTCCGCAGACACTTACCGCTTAACCTGCAGAAAACAGGATCACGCGAAGATCGATTCATACACCACGTCCGTGGACGTGACCGACCCGCGTGGCCGCCCGTACGGTGTGAGCGCCGAGCAGAGCGGTGCCAGGTGGCCGGCCCGGTGGCGTCCGGTAGGTAGATGCTGACGGCCAGGTCCTGGCCGCTTCTGACCTTCAGCGCGACCGGGTCGCTGGAGACGTCCTGACCGGCGGGGACCGTCACCGAGGGCGCGCTGCCGAAGGCGAGCCTCCTCAGCGTGCCCTCGGCCAGCGCCGGGCCGGAGCCGCGCAAAGCCACGGTGGCGCCGCCGAAGGTCACCGGCCGGTCGCCATGCAGGTTGGAGAGCCGGACGCGCACCTGGTCGCCGTCGCCGCGCATCCGTACGACCATGCGGATGCTCTGGTTCTCGTACGCGGGCGGCACGTGGCCCACGCGTCGGCCCAGTGCTCGCCGGCCCGCGCGGGAAGCGCGATCGGCGTGGCCCGCGCAACGCCGAGCAACGCGGTGAGCAGCCGCCGGGAGGTCATGGAGGCGTCCTTCACGGGAGCAGAAGGTCGGTGACCAGCGGCAGGTGGTCCGAGGCGTCGGTGCTCACCAGCCAGGCCGAGCGCACGTCGGACCCCTTGGGCACGAAGACGTAGTCGAAGCGCCACGTGTTCGCCGCCGACAGGCCGGGGCCCACGCCGACCCGTGCCCACACGTCGTCGTACCGGTCGGTGAAGGTCTTGATGCCGGGGAAGGCCGGCACGGCGTTGGTGTCGCCGAGCAGGATGACCGGCTGGGCCGACTGGGCGAGCCGGGCCACGATGGCGTCGGCCTGCTCCTGCCACTCGGCGTCGCTGGTGTGCTGCATGTGCGAGTTGCCCAGCCGTACCTGCCTGCCCTGGATGTTGACGACGACCTCCAGCAGGCCGCGCGGCTCGCTGCCGGTGTACTGCGGAAGGCGGGTGTTGCTCGATTCGAGGATCGGCCAGCGGGACAGGAACGCGGTGCCGTACTGCCTGCGCGGCTGGCCCGGCTCCAGCGGGTCCAGGTCGTAGTTGGCGCCGTAGGCCTGGTGCATGCCGAGCATGCCGGCCAGCTCGCCGGCGGTGTCGAGCCACTCGCTGCGCGCGCGGAAGTGCTTGTCGACCTCCTGGAGGCCGATGACGTCGGCGTCGATGGCCTCGATCATCTCGGCGGTGTGCCGGAGGTCGAAGACGTTGTCGGGACCGGCGCCGTAGTGGATGTTGAAGGAGGCCACGCGGATGACTCCGCGCCGGATCCTGCGCTTCTCCGCGGTCGCGGAGGCGGGCATCGCGGCCAGTCCGACGCCGGCCGCCGCCACGGCGCCGGCGCCGAGCAGACCTCTCCTGCTGATGCTCATGATGGGGGGTTCCTTTCCGGGGTTTACTTGAGCGCGCCGGACGTGAGACCGGCGACGATCCTCTTCTGGAAGACCAGGACGAGGATCACGAGGGGGATCGTGACGACGACCCCCGCGGCCATCTGGGTGCCGAACGGGGTGTCGAAGTCGGAGGCTCCGCCGAACTGGGCCACCCGCACGGTGGCGGTCTGCATGTCCGCCTTGCTGATCATGGTCAGCGCGATCATGAACTCGTTCCAGGTGGCGAAGAACGCGAGGATGGCCGTGGTGAACACGCCCGGCGCGGCGATCGGCAGGATCACTCGCCGGAACGCGCCCCAGCGGGTGCAGCCGTCGATCGTGGCGGCCTGCTCCAGCTCGTGCGGCATCTGGCGGAAGAACGCGGTGAGCGTCCAGACGGCCAGCGGCAGCGCGAACGACATGCTCGGCACGATCATCGCGTGGTAGGTGTTGATCCAGCCCAGCTCGGTGAAGAGCTTGAGCAGCGGCACGATCAGCAGCGCGCCGGGGAACATCGAGGTGCCCATGATCAGGCCGAGCACGAGGTTCTTGCCGCGGAAGGTGAGCCGGGCCAGCGCGTAGGCGCAGCAGACGCCGAGGACCAGCGTCAGCGCGGTGGTGCCGGCCGACACGATCAGGCTGTTGAGCAGCGCCCGGCCGAAGTCGCTGTGCCCGGAGAACACCGCGGCGTAGTTCTCCAGTGACGGCGGCGACGGCCAGGGCGTGGTGGAGAAGATGTCGCCGGTGCGCCGCAGGCTGGAGACGACCATCCAGTAGAACGGCGCCAGGCAGTACACCACGACGAGCCCGGCACCCAAGGCCCTCTTCATGCCGTCCTCTTCCTTGATCGTGCGTCGGCGAGCAGGTCGGCGCCGAGCAGGCGGACGAAGACGAACACCACGACGGCCACGTACGAGATGAGCACGATCCCGTAGGCGGCGGCCGACCCGTACCTGAGCTGGGTGGCCTCGTCCCAGACCAGGGCCGACAGGGTCTCCACGGAGAGCTTGCCCCGGCCGATCATCACGAACGGCAGGTCGAACATGGCCAGCGCGTCGAGGATGCGGAACAGGACCGCCACCACCAGCGCGGGCCTGACCAGCGGCAACGTGATGCGCCAGAACGTCTGCCAGGCCGAGGCGCCGTCCACTTTCGCGGCCTCGTAGACCATCTTGGGGATGATCTGCAGCCCGGCGAGCACCAGCAGCCCGACGAACGGCGCGGTCTTCCACGTGTCGGCGATGATGACGGCGAGCTTGGCCTGGACACCCTCGGTGGTCCACAGGATCTTCTCGCCGATGACGGCGTTGGCCACGCCGTCGGCCTGGAACACCCACCGCCACATCAGGCCGGAGATGGCGGTCGGCACCGCCCAGGGGATGAGGATGCTGGCCCGGACCAGGCCGCGGCCGCGCAGGACGTTGTGCATGACCAGCGCCATCGCGACGCCGAGCACGGTCTCCAGCGTGACGGTGACGACGGTGAAGATGGTGGTGTTGGCCAGGGCGTTGAGGAAGCGCTCGCCGACCAGCTCCGCGTAGTGCGCCAGGCCGACGAACCGTTCGCCCTCGACGACGAAACCGTCGGCGTCCAGGCCCTCGCCCCGGACGTACATCGACTCTCGCGCGGCCGCGACCAGCGGGTACAGGACCACCAGGGCGAGGGCGAGCAGTGTCGGGGAGATCATCAGTGCGGTGAACCACCGCGAGCCGCGCCTCATTGCTTGAGCAGCCCCGACAGTTGCTGCTGCAGCCCGGACAGCGCCTGGTCGACGGCCACCTCGCCGGACAGAGCCGGGTAGACGGCGTTCTGGATCGCCGCGGTCACGTCACCGTACTTGACGGCGACCGGCCGGGGCTTGGCCGCGACGATGCCGTCCTTGAGGGAGGGCAGGTACGGGTACTGCTTGACGAGCTCCGGGTCGTCGTAGAGCGCCGCGCGGGCGACGGGTGTGCTGTTGACCGTGGCCCAGGTCTTCATCTGCTCGGGCGAGGTGAGGAAGGCCAGGAAGTCCTTGGCGGTCTCCTTGTGCTTGGAGAACGCGGAGATCGCCAGGTTCGCCCCGCCCAGGGTGCCGCTGCCCGGACCGTCGAGGCCGGGAATGGGGGCGACCCCGACCTTGCCCGCCACGGGGCTGTCGGCGGCGTTGGCGGTGCCGTACAGCGAGGCCCAGCTGCGGGCGAAGAGCACCTTGCCGCTCTGCAGGGCGTTCTTGACCTCGTCCTCCTTGAAGGTGATGCCCTCCTTGGGGATCATGCCGCTCTTGAGCCCGTCGACGAGGAAGGTCAGTCCCGCCTTGGCGGCGTCGGTGTCCAGGTGCGGCACGCCGGACTCGTCGGCCACGGTGCCGCCCGCGGACTGCACGGCCTCGGAGAAGGAGACGGTCAGGCCCTCGTACTTGTCGAGCAGGCCCGCGTAGCAGGACATCTCCTTGTGCCCGGGCAGCACCTCGTCGCAGGTCTCCTTCATCCCGGCCCAGGTCGTGGGGGCCTTGTCGACCAGGTCGCTGCGGTAGTAGAGCAGTCCGGTCCCGGTGAGCCAGGGCATCGCGTACAGGGTGCCCCGGTAGGTGGCGGTCTGCAGGGTGGGGGCGAGGAACTCCTCGGCCTTGAACGTGCCGGCGGCGATGGGGTCCACCCAGCGGTTGGCGGCGAACTCGGCCGTCCAGACGGCGTCCAGCATGATGACGTCCATGGCGTCGGACTTGGTCTGCGCGTTGTTGATCAGGCGCTGGCGCTGGCTGTCGGCGTCCTTGGGCTGGATGTCCAGGGTCACCTGCTGGTCGGGGTGGGCCGCGTTCCAGGCGTCGATGACCTTTCTGGTCGCGGCCTCGTGGCTCTGGGTGTCGACGATGGTGATCGGGCCGCGTCCGTCGGCGGGCGCTTCCTCCTCGTCCGCGCCGCACGCGGTGGTCGTGGCGAGTGTCAGCGCGCAGGCGAGCAAGAGGGTCTTCTTCATCGTGGTTCCTTCAGGGTGACGACGGTTCCGGTGAGGCGGGCTTCCTCTGCCGCCCACGCGATCTCGTGGCTGTGCAGGCTCTCGCGGGGGTCCGAGAGGATGGGGGAGGGGTCGTTGCGGGTGAGGGCGTCCAGGAACGCCGTGACCAGGCCCTGGTCGCCGCCGCTGTGCCCGTCGGCGGGCGGGTTGGTGTCGATGACCTCGACGTCCCCGGTCACGAAGTCGGTCACGGTGAGCCGGGCGCCGTCCCCTTCGAGGGAGCCGCGCGTGCCGAAGATACGGGTCTGGCGCGGGGCCTTGGGGGAGAAGGCGGTCATGGTGAACGAGGCGGTCGCCCCGCCGTCGAAGTCGAGGTTGACCACCTGGTGGTCGACCACGTCGTTGTCGCAGGCGTACACGCACCTGCCGTAGGGGCCCTCGCGCAGCGCGCGCAGCACGCCCGCCTCGGTGGTGTCCTCGCTCAGCACGGCCAGCGGCCAGCGGTCCTGGCTGCCCACGAAGGGGAGGTAGATGCGCTGGGCGTCGTAGGGGCAGGCGTCCGCGACGGCGCAGTCCAGGCAGCGCTCCGCCGCGCCCGCCGGCTGGTTGCCGGCCGTGAAGTGCTTCAACCCCCCGAACGACGACACCCGCGTCACCCGGCGGCCCATCACGTACGTCAGCCAGTCAAGATCGTGGCACGATTTGGCCAGCAGCATGAACGTGGCCTGATCGGTGCGACGCCAGTTGCCGCGCACATAGGAGTGGGCGTGATGCCACCAGCCGACGGGCTCCAGGTGCTCGATGTTCACGATCTCGCCGAGCCGCCCGCTGTCGAGCACGGCCTTCACCCCACGGGTGTAGGACGTGTAGCGCATCACGTGGCAGACGGCGAACAACACGCCCGCGCGTTCGGCGGCAGCGACGATCCTCCGGCAGTCCTCCAGCCGGATCGCCATCGGCTTCTCCAGCAGGATGTGGTAGCCGAGCTCGGCGAAGCGCACCGCCGGTTCCACGTGGTTGGCGTCCAGCGTCGCGATCACCACCGCGTCCGCGAGCTGCGGCTGCTCGGCGAGCTCACGCCAGTCGCCGAAGCCGACGGCGTCCGGGTGCTCGGCGAGCAGTCCTTCCCGGCGCCGTGGATCAGGCTCGGCCACGGCGGCGAGCCTGGCACGGCCGTCCGCCGTCGCATACCGCGTGTATCTCGTCCCTCGGTCGCCCGCACCGACCAAGGCCAGTCCAACCTGTCGCATGTTCCCAACTCCAATTATGAGAAGACGCGACGTAAAGCTAGAGTTTGCCCAGTCCTACCGTCAAGGGGCCTTATGAGAACTCTCGGTGTTACTAACGACACCGCCCTGCTGCGCCGCCTTAACACGCGCGCCACCCTGCACACCCTGCGCCAGGGCGGGCCGCAAACGCTGACCCAGCTCGCACGTGCCGCCGGCCTGTCGCGGCAGACGGCCGAGGTGGCGCTGTCCGACCTGACCGAGCGGGGGCTCGCGGAGGAGGCCGCGCCGACCGAGGGCAGGGCGGGGCGGCCCGCCCGGCGCTTCAGGTTCAGGTCCGAAGCCGGTCACGTCGTCGGCCTGGACGTGGGGCCGCGGCGGATTCTCGCCATGCTGGCCGACCTCAACGGCGACGTGATCGAGGAACGAAGGCTCGACGCGGACGAGCACATGCCCGCCGCCGAACGCCTCGCGCTGGCCGAGCGGGCCGCCACCGCGTGCGTGGAGGCCGCGGGGCTGGCGCGCGGGGGCGTGTGGGCGGCCACGGTGGGCACCTCGGGCGTCGTGGACCGGTCCGGCCGGGTGTCGGTCTCGCACCTCATCCCCGGCTGGACCGGGCTCGACCTCGGCGGCCAGGTCGGGCGATGGTTCGGCTGCCCGGGGTTCGCGGCCAACGACGCCAATCTCGCGGCCGTCGCCGAGCACTGGCGGGGGAGCGCGCGGCACGTCGAGGACCTGGTCTACGTGTTGTCCGGATACCGGGCCGGGCACGGCCTACTGCTCGACGGCCGGTTGCGCACCGGCCGCACCGGCAGCGCCGGCGAGCTGGGCAGACTGCCGCTGACCGGCTGGGAGGACTCCTCCATCGTGCTCGCCAAGGCGGGACGGGACGCCGAGGAGATCTTCCGGGCGGCGCAGGCAGGTGAGGAGCAGGCGCTCGCGGTGGTGGACCGGCTCGCACACGGGCTCGCGCGCGGCGCGTCGGCGCTCGTGCTCGTGGTTGACCCCGAGCTGGTCGTCGTGGGCGGTGGGTTCTCGCGCGCAGGCGAGTTGCTGCTCGGACGCATGCGGGCGCATCTGGCCCAGATGTGCCTCAATCCTCCCGAGGTCGCGCTGTCCACGTTCGGCGAGGAGAGCATCGCACTCGGCGCGGTCCGGATGGCGCTCGACCACGTCGAGCGGGAACGGCTCGGGCTGTGACCGAACGAGGCGGCCCGCCGTGCCCTTAGAAGTCCTGCTCGCGGCCGTCTTCGCCCTGGTCACGGGCATCAACGACGGCGGCACCCTGCTGGCCCCCGGCCACAAGCTGCCCACGGTACGGCCACGGACCGGCATCGCCGTGCTCGTCGCGATGAACGCGCTGGTCCCCCTGCTGACCCAGGAGGTGGCGCAGACGTTCACCCGGCGCCTGGCCACGCCGCAGGGCCCGCACGCCCGGCACGTCCTGGCGGTCGCGGTGATCGCGGCGCTGGTCGTCGTCCTCACCCTCGGTCATCTCGGCAAGCCCACCAGCCTCACGCTGGCCATCGTCGGCGGCCTCACCGGGGCCGGGATCGGCTGGGGGATGCCCGTGGCGGCCGGGCCGGTGGCGCTCGTGCTGGCGGTGGGGCTGGCCGCGCCGTTCGCCGGGGCGCTGGCGGCGCCCCTGGTGGCGCGGCTGCTGGGCGCCGTGACCGCGAGCCGGGGGCTGGCGCGCTGGCACTGGGCCGGGTTCGCCGTCCAGAGCCTGGCCTACGCCGCCAACGACGGCCAGAAGATGACGGCGGTCTTCATCCTCGCGCTGGGCGTCCCGGAGGCGCCGCTTCCCGTCACGCTGACGGCCGCGGCCCTGTTCGGCGTCGGAGCCCTGTACGGCCTGCCGAAGGCGGGCCGCACGCTGAGCATCGAGATCACCTCCGTCCGCCCCCTGTACGGCGTGGCCGCCCAGGCCGGCTCCGGACTCACCGTGATCGGCTGCGCCGCGGCCGGGATGCCGGTGAGCATGACCCAGGCGGTCGCGGGCGGGCTCATCGGGTCGGCGATGGCGGACGGCGGCGGCAGGGTGCGCTGGCACGCGGCCGTCAAGATCGTGCTGGCCTGGCTGCTGACGTTGCCGACGAGCGCCCTGCTCGCAGGGCTGGCCTCTTTCGGGCTGAGGATGGCCGTATGAGGCGGCTGAGCCGGTTCCGCGATCTGCTGGCCGGGCGCATGGACACCGCGCTGACGGAGGCCCTGGCCGGACAGCTCCAGGCGACCAGGGAGGGCGCCCGGCTCGCGCTGGCCATGGTGGCGGGCGAGGTCGATTACGCGGGGGCGCACGAGCGGATGCGGACAATCGAGCACCTCGGCGACACCCAGCGGGCCCGGCTGGTGGGCGAGCTGGAGTCCGTCCTGATCACCCCGATCGACCGGGAGGACCTGTTCCGGCTCTCGCGCGCCATCGACGACGTGCTCGACGCGCTGCGCGACTTCGTCAGGGGCGCCCACCTGTACCGGCTGCCCGGCCGGACCGGCTTCACCCCGCTGCTCGACCAGGTGCTCGCGGGCGTCGAGGCGTTGGACGAAGCGGTCCGCGCGCTGGCGTCGAAACCGTCGGCAGCCGTCGGGGACGCCCTGGCGGCCAAGAAGGCGGGCGGGGCGGTGCGCAGGATGTACCAGTACGAGATCGCCCGGATCTTCACCGGCGAGCTGACGGCGGACAAGATGAAGGAACGGGAGCTCGCCCGCCGCCTGGAGCTCGCCGGCACGGCCATCGCCGCCGCGGCCGACGCGGCGGCCGAGGGCGCGATGAAGCGCTGAACGCCGCGCCCGCCGGCCGGCTGACGGTACCGCCTAAGGGTTCTGGAAGGTGACCTCGGGGTCGGCAGGGGCCGGGGCTCGCCGTGCAGGTGCCGGTCGAAGAAGGCACGCACGTACGCCGTGGTGATCTCGCCCGACCGCTTTCCCGACAGGGGCGCGCTGGGGTCGGTGATCCCCACCTGCCCGCCCATGTCGGGAAGGTCGACGAAGGTGGGGTGGCCAGAGTCGTGCCTTGATGCTCGTCGGTTCGCAGACTCTGCGCCGGGAGCTCGAGGCGGTGCGTGAACGGGCTGTGACCGAGGATGCTTGTCTTCCCGCGGCGTTGCTGGGGGCAAGCGGAGGTGACCACAGGGCCCCGGTGACTTCTGGAGCCGGATCCTCTACAGAGCCGGCTCGTCAACGAAGCCCACTTCCTTGGCAGAAGTGACCAATCGGAGCCAAGGAACCCACGACCAGTGCAGCGTCGGCGATCGGCCGGTTGGAGGCCCAGCCGAGCATTCTCGGCCTGTCCTCCCATGTCCTGGTCATCGCCCAGCGCGCTGACGCCGAGCAGCGTCGATCCAGGTGGAGATGCCATGGATCTCACCCAGCAACGCCGTCCGCGATCGTGAGGCACTGCTGTGGAGCCGAGTGGCCAAGGTCGCTGAGGAGGGCGGGGAGGTGATCGCCGCGCTGGTGGGCGCCACCGACAGCAACCCGCGCAAGGGCTGCTCGGCCACCATGCAGGACGTGGAAGACGAGCTTCTCGACACTGCGCTTGCCGACAATTCCATCCACGCAGGTCAAGCCGCTTGTGAGTATTCGTGGAGGACGCCGCCGAGCCGGTCTCGTCGGCGGACGTTCAGGTCGATGATTCGCTCTGGGGCCGTGATCGGATCGGGGACGCTGCGCAGCGGGGCTGCTTGGTTCAGGGCTTGATGTGCTCGGTGCTGGTTGTAGAAGTGTTCGTACTCGCGCGGGGCGTGCCGCAGGTGGTGTTCGTTCCAGATCAGGCAGCGGTCGAGAAGCTCGTTGCGACAGGACTGCACCCACCGCTCCATGATCGAGTTCATTCCCGGCATCCGGATGCCGGTGAGCACCGTCTTGATGCTGGACTCGGCGAGCACCTCGTCCACGAAGGCAGGGAACTTCCCATCCCGATCGCGGAGCAGAAAGCGCGCCCGACAGCCCGCATCGTTCAGATCCATCACCAGATTCCTGATCGCTTGGATGACCCAGCTGGCGCTCGGGTGTGCGGTGGTGCCGAGCACACGGACCCGCCGAGTGGCGTGCTCGATCACCGCCAGGATGTACTGGCGTTGCCCCGTTGAGGGTGATGGTCTCGATGAAATCGCAGGCCAGGAGGGCGTCGGCTTGCGAGCGCAGGAAGTCGGCCCATGTGGTGGACGCCCGCTGGGGGGCCGGATCAAGGCCGGCCTGCTTGAGGATCTCCCACACCGTGGACGGCGCGACCTTGATACCGAGTGTGGCGAGCTCGCTATGCACCCGCCGATAGCCCCAGCTGGGGTTCTCGCGTACCAGGCGCAGGATGAGGGCGCGAACAGAGCGGACGGTGGGTGAGCGACCAGGCCGCTTCGGCCGACAGGTACGGGCATGGCGACGTCACATCAGATCGCGGTGCCAGCGGAGAACCGTGTCCGGACGGATGAGGAGCCGTAGTTGGCGCAGGACCTCGCGCGGCAGCGACGTCAGGAGCGCGGCAAGGAAGGCTCGGTCCTCCGGCGCGAATCGCACTCTGGTGTCGGCGCCGAGCTGGCGTTCAAGGACGGTGATCTGGTGACGCAGAGCAAGTATCTCCACGTCCTTGTCCCGATCGCGCATGGGCAGCAACCGCAAGAGACCCATGCCTGCGCTGGGACTGGGGACCGGTCGGCCGCGACCCTCGAACGCCTGCGCGTCGACCGGCAGCTCGAAGAAGCCCTCACCCACGGCCCCGATCCTCTCCACCTCGCCGCCGTCTTCGGCCTGGACCCCAAGACCGCCATCCGCTACGCCGAGAACGCCCGAGCCCTCCTCGCGGTCATGATCGAGGAACAAGACCCCGCCAGTTGAGACGAACTCAAGGGTCCAAACGGCCTATGAAAGCTGAAGACCCATGTTCATCCTGAAGACCCTTCAGTTCGCCTGAACTCTGGGATTTCTCAGGGGTCCAGTAGCAATGGAGCAGAATCCAACGAACCCGCGCCTGACCTGCATGGTGGGCTCGACGGCCTCAATGTGATGACCTGTGACTTCTTCGGCGCTCCTTGGCCCGGCGCTCGGGTCCGTGTCACCGGGGGCAAAGTAGGCCGTTGCCGCAGGCCATAGCGGGACCTGCATCTCAAGGGCAGTCCTCAGCCTGTGCCGGAGGCGAGATCATCGGCACTCCTGGCGTTGCCGGGGTCTTCTCCCCGGCCTAACGTGAGGGAGATCAAAGTTCAACGGCTGAGCAGGTAGCGCCGGGGCGTGGTGCCGACCGTGCGGCGGAAGGCCGCCAGGAACGCGCTCGCCGTGGCGTATCCCACGTCGTGCGCCACCCGGGACACCGGCTGCCCCTCGGCCAGCAGCGGCAGGGCGGCGCGTAGCCGTACCTGCGTGCGCCATTGGTCGAAGCTCATGCCCGTGTCGCGCGCGAACAGCCGCGTCAACGTCCGCCTGCTGACGCCGGCCGCACGGGCGTGAGCCTCCAGGCTGCGCGGGTCGGCCGGGTGCGCCAGCAGGGCGGCCGCCACTACCCGGACGCGCTCGTCGGTGGGCTGCGGCACGTCGATGGGCCGGGTGGGCAGCGGGCGCAGCAGGTCGGGCAGCACCGCCTCGGCGCGCAGCCGCACGTCGTCGGGGAGATCGGGGCGGCCCAGGTACCCGATCAGCTCGGCGAGCAAGCCGTCGACGCCGACCGCTGTCGGCTCGGGCCAGTCCAGCGGGCAGCGCTCCGGCGCCAGGTACAGGCTGCACAACACCGCGTCGCGGGTCGCACCGGTGGCATGGGTGACACCCGCGGGCAGCCACAGCGCCCTGGTGGGAGGTAGGACCCAGTACACCTCGCCCACGCCGACGCTCAGGACACCGCGCCGGGTCCAGGCGAGCTGGTGGTGGGTGTGGCTGTGCGGGGAGATCCACTCCCCCGAGGCGAGGGGGAAGTGGCCTACGGTGATCGCGCTCATGTCCTCCATTCGACATAGTCTGGCCTCATCGCGGATTGTGGCCAAATGCGGCGGATCATAGCGTCGTCGGGTGCCGATGATTGTGTTGTGTCTTGTTCAGTTCATGCTCGTGCTCGATGACACCGTCGTGAACGTGGCCCTGCCGAGCATCCGCGATGAGCTGGGCTTCAGCGCGTCCGGGTTGCCCTGGGTCGTCAATGCCTACTTCCTGGCCTTCGGCGGGCTGCTGCTGCTGTGCGGCCGGCTGGCTGATCTGCTCGGCCGGCGCCGCGTCTTCCTCATCGGGGTTGCGCTGTTCGGGGTGGCCAGCCTGGCCTGCGGGCTCGCGCAGGAGCCGTGGCAGCTCGTGATCGGGCGGTTCGTCCAGGGCGCGGGTTCCGCGATGGCCAGCCCGGCGGCGATGTCGATGATCACGTTGCTGTATCCGGGGCCGGAGGAGCGGGCCAAGGCGCTGGGCATCTGGGGTGGTGTCGCGGCCCTGGGCGGGACCTCGGGCCTGGTGCTGTCCGGGGCGCTGACCGATCTGGTGTCCTGGCGTGGGATCTTCCTGATCAACCTGCCCATCGTCGCCGTGGCCCTGGCGCTGCTCCCCCGGCTGGTCCCCGAGTCCCGCGCGCCCGGCCGGCGCCGCCTCGACGTTCCCGGCGCGGTCCTGGTCACCGGCGCCGCTGTGTCGCTGGTGTACGGGCTGCTGCGGGCCGGAGAGACCGGCTGGAGCGACCCGATCGTCATCGGCGCCGTCGTGCTGTCCGCGGCCTTGGCAGCGGCGTTCCTGGTGGCGGAATCGCGGGCGGCGGCACCGCTGGTGCCCGCATCGTTCCTGGCCTCGCGGACGCGGGCAGTCGCCAACGGGGCGACCCTGCTGTTCTCGATGGCGATGTACGCGATGTCGTTCCTGCTGATGATCCAGGTGCAGACCGTTCTGGGCTACAGCCCGCTCCTGGCCGGCATCGCCTACCTGCCCTACGGCGCCGGCATCCTGGCGGGCATGTGGCTGTCCTCCCGCATCTCTTCCAGGATCGGGACACGCTGGGCGCTCCTGCTGGCGTTCCTGGTCAACATCGTCGGCCTGCTGCTGCTGTCCGGCGTGGCGGCGGGCGACTCCTACGTCGCCCACGTCCTGCCCGGCATGCTCATACTGAGCGTGGGCAACGGGCTGAGCCTGCCCGTCATGGCGGTGGCCGCGGTCGACGGCACCACCGAGGAGGACGCCGGTCTCGGCTCGGCCCTGTTCACCTCCGTCCAGCAGATCGGCGGCGCCATCGGGGTGGCCGCGCTGGCCGTCATGGGCTACTCAGGCGGGCTCATGGCGGGCGCGGTCTGCGTGGCGCTCGGCGCCGTGATCATCGTCGTGTTGCTGCCATGGCATGCCGGCGGCCCGCAGCAGCCAGCTGGACATGGAGCCGGCGGCCAAAGCAAGCCGACAGCCGCTCCCAGCCTTCCGCATTGAGTGCGCGCTCTCGCCAGGAGGCTTCGATGGTAGCGTCGCCGCGTGCGCGGTCTTGGCTGCGCTGGTTGCCGGTGGTGGCGAGCGCGGTCTCCATGAGCGTTTTGGCGTCCGGGTTTTGATAGAGGAAGGATCGGGATACGTCAGCGCGGCGAGCAACGGCCGGGTAGGTGATGGGGGCGCGTTCGCGGTGCATGACCCGCAAGGCTTCCTCGATCGCCATCAGCTTGGTCTGGATGCGTTGCTGGCGGGCCTGGTTGGCGGCGAGGGTTCTCGTGCGGTGGTCATGGGGTGTCCTGTCGGGTGCCGATAGCGGCGAGGTCAGTGATGCGGAAGCCGGTGCTCCAGAGCCGCTGGGAGTAGTCCTGGGGGCGGCGCAGGTCGAGGGCCAGTGCCTCTTCGAGGAGGCCGAGCCGGCGAGGGAGTGACACTGATCGCGTTTGCGCTGCCAATAG
The DNA here is from genome assembly GCF_005889725.1 of Nonomuraea zeae. GTDB lineage: Bacteria > Actinomycetota > Actinomycetes > Streptosporangiales > Streptosporangiaceae > Nonomuraea > Nonomuraea zeae. The sequence continues at coordinate 28,035 of NZ_VCKX01000011.1, read as the reverse complement.
AGCAGGTCAGCGCCGGTCATGACGAACTTGTCGCAGTTCTCGCAGTCGAGTTTCCAGGGGCAGGCGCCGCCGTCGACGACGACCTGGAAAGGGCAGGTGCCGCCATCGGTAGGGGTGCTGCGCCGGTTCAGATCGATCACGAGGGCCTGCGCTTCTTCGTGCGAGAGCGGGGTGACCCCGCGGGAGAGCAGTTCGCCTGGTTGGGCGGCGCCTGGCCCGGCCTCCAAGAAGGCAAGCAAAAAGCCAGGTCAGACGAATGTCTGACCTGGCTGTCGAAATGGTGCCCCCTGTAGGATTCGAACCTACGCACCCGGCTCCGGAGAGCATTGCAGGTTTGCTGGCGAGCATGCCCTTGACCAGTGATGACGCTCGAATGTCACTCGGCCAAGGCTATGGTTGGCCCACACGTGGCCCACGATCAGACAGAGAGCCTCCTATTGACGTGGTGTACAGCGGGCGCGAAGCGCATCACGGGCTTCAACCCATGGCGGTCGTGGAATGCTCTGCGTTGTGATCGCCCCCGGCCAGGAGGTTCGTCGTGTTCCACAAGATCGTACGATCCCTCACCCAAACTGCTGCAGACCAACGGCAGGCAGCCGAGGACGTTGCGTGCGCTTACGGAACACAGTTGCTCAGAGAGGCCCGCGAGGAGCTCAACCGGGCGGACACCAAAGCCCAGGTGCTCCTCGGCATCGTTGGCATCGGTCTCGGTGCCGTCACAGGCGGTCTGCTCGCGGGCAACTGGTCACCTTTTGCGATGTCGAATGCCGTCGAGTGGCTGTGGTGGGTAGGGGCAGCAGCAGCTTTGGCGTCCGTGGTGGTGCTCGCTGGCGCGGTCTATCCGCGATTGGATCGACGGAAGGGGAACGCCGCCGTCATGTACTACGCCGATGTCTTACGCCTCGACTCCACGGTGACCGTCACCAGCGCTCTGATGCGGTCCTCGGCACTGGACCTGGAGCGGGTTGCTGATCAGTTGTACCGGGTCAGCCGCATCGTCGGGCAGAAGTATCGCCTCATCCGCTGGGGGTTCTGGCTGCTCCTGAGTGGAATGACGGCCACGGTGAGCGCGGCGCTGATCAACGTCGTGCTCACCGGGTCTCCGCCGTGACCGCGCAGCCGTAGGTATGACGCCGCCCCGACAGGCAGGTCACACTCCGCCTACCAGCAGCGTGTCGTCCTCCAGCGGCGGAACGGGCAGGCCGAGAAGTTCCAGGGTCCTGCGGAGCACGGTTTCGTTTTTGACCATGAAGTTGAGCATGTCCACCGTCTCGTACCGCTGCATGATCGAGTCGACGGTGCCGAGCAGTTGTTGTGCTCCCTGCTGGCGCTGCTCGACGAGTTCCGCGATGATCTGCGGTAGTTGCTCCGGGGAAACAGCCAATTTGATCGCGTGCTCCACTTGAGCGCTTCCCACCACGGTGGTGAGGAAGCCCTGCCACTCCTGCCGGACCTCGTCGGTGCTTTTGATCTGGAGCAGCGCGGCGGCGGCGTCGGCTCTGATGTCATGCTGCTTTCTGTGGGCATCCCGGTTGAGTTGGCGTATCTCCTCAGGAACGTTGACCTCGGCTCTGACCGCCCACCGGTAGACACCCGTCATCGAGCCTGAGATCGCTTGGAGTCTCTCGTTCGTGGCCTGCTCCGCCGCGCCCGGCGCGGTGATCTCGAACTGTCGGGTGGTCGTGCGTACCTCCTGACACGCGCGCTGGAGGACCGCCTCCGCTTCCGGCACTTCATCGCTGAGGAGGGCTCGGGCCCGTTTCCCGCCCGAGGTCGCGGTTCGGAACAGGGTGACGGAGAAGTCGTAAGCATCGCCCTTGGCGGGCGAGGCCAGAATGAACGGCTCGATGTCGACGGGCGGTTCGGCCTCGGGCTGGTTCTGCTGGATGCCGTAGAGCATGGGTGCCAGCCATTTGCGCATGAGATCAGCTCCTGTGAACGAGTTGACGCAGGTGATGGTGCAGTTCGGCGGAGATCTCGCCGTGGTGCCGCCAGAGCCGGAGGTAGAGCAGGGCCCGCTCGGCGTTCCGCACATCGGTCAGGCTGAAGATCTGGTCCGTGATCTCCCGTACGGTGGGCCGTTCGTCGTAATGGCGCAGCCACTCGTTCAGCAGCAGATCCCAGGACTCGGGGACGACCAGGCTCCCCTCGTCCTCGTAGCTGAGCGCGTTGCGCCAGAGCATCACCAGGGAGGGATGGGGATCGAGCTCACTCGGATGCGGCCGATCGGGGCTCGAGACGGGAAGCGCGGCCAGCCGTCCGAAGGCGAGGGCGGCGCCGCGACGACCGGCCGCTCCTCCATCACTGACCCAGTCAGCGAGGTGGTTCATGATGGTGGGCACGGTGTCCCTGCGATAGAGGTAGGCGATGGACTGGGCTACGTCGTGGTGGAACTTGGTGCCCCTGGTCAGGACCAGGGTCCTGAACGCGGCGAGGGCTTGGTCGGGTGCGGAGAGGCCGACGGACGAGGCGTAGGCGCGGATCGCGATCGCTTTCTTCGCGTCGTTGCCATGGATCATCGAATCGAGATGGAGGTGGACGCGGCGGGTCATCGATGGGTCCTCGGCGGCGGCTTCCAGCGCCAGGGCTGCGAGTTGATGGTCACGGGACCGGCGGGAGCGGCTCCACACGTCCAGGAACCGCTCGTTCACGAGGGCGAAGTCGAAGGTCGCGAGCTTTCCGACCGCGTGCCCGACCTTGATTCTTGTATGCCAGGATCCCTCGCCGCCGAGCCAGATCAGCCAGTCGACTAGCGAGTCGCGGATGGTCGGCTGGTCCTCCCAGATCACGCGCAGCATGACGGCCGCTAGTTCGGGGCGTCTCAGCCTGATGCTTCGCCCTCCGCCGGGCCCGGCGGGTGTGGCCTCGGCATCCACGTACTTCAGCCAGGCCGGCAGGTTCTCCCAGAGCTGGACCGATTTCGGCGAATGATCACGACGCCACTTCTCGTCGAGCCGTTCGGCCAGGGCCAGGGCCGCGCCGGAGATTTCCGCCTCGGGCAGTCCGTGCAGTACGGCGATGCTGGTCATGAAGCACCGGCCCAGAGTCGGCCTGCGCTTGTCGAGGTTTTCGCCCACCTTCGCGCGCATTCGATGGAATCGCCGGTTTAGCATGGTTTCTATGGGGCTGCCGGACTCCATCGTGGCGGCCACCTGCCTGACCAGTTCGACCACTTGCCAGGGCGCGGAGAGGGCGCGGAGTTCCTCGTCCAGAATCCGCTGATCGTCTGCGGCAAGCCGTGCGCCCGATGCCTGAACGGACAGATGCTTGGCGAAGATCCGGCGGTTCGGCGGTGGGTCGTGCTCGATCACGGGCGCGATGGAGGACTGGACGTGCTCCGGCACCAGGACGATCACCCTGCAGTCCGCGTTGACGCCGGCACGTTTGAGACTCGTGGTCACCCTGCCCACGGCATTGGGTGTATCGACCAGGTCCAGCAAATAGCCGTGACCCGATTCCAGTTTCCAGTCGCGGGGGTTCGGCGTGCTCGCTCCGTGCGGCATGATCCAGCTCACCCTGCCACCCCAGTCGAGCAGCGCCGCCAGGGCCGTTGTCGCCTTTCCCGTCTCTGCCGCTCCACCGAGCAAGACCAGGCGCCGGCTGTCGAGCAGCCTGCGTATTTCGGTTTGTGACTGGGTCGGTACCAGCGTTCGCCGTAGGTCTTCGATCTCGGTTTCCGTCAGTTCGTTGATGGTCGCTGTCGGTTGTGGCCGCCCCTGGCCTACGTGGATGTCGCCCTGGGCGAACCAGATGTTTCCCTTCTTGACTCGGTTGCTCACGCGGCCGCTCAGGTCCCGGGTACCGGGGCTGGGCAGTTCGTCGCTGTACAGGTCGTCCAAGCTCTGCCGGCGTTCCTGCCACTCCTGCCGGGAAACGGTCATTTCAGAACGGATTGATCGGTTGTCGGGTTCCTGGAATGTCTCGTCCTCCTCCTCGGGCGCGGCTTCCTCGACCAGCGGTTCTTCCGGCTGCGGGACCTCGGGGCCCGATGCCCCGGGCGGGGACTCGCTCATTTCTTCCTCCGCTTCGAGTCACGAGTGACGTTGATGTCCCCTTGCGCGAAGAGAATGTCGCCTCTCTTGACCTGGTTCGTGATCGGCCCGCTCCTCGGCGACGGTGGTGACGGAGCGTCCTTTCTGGACGACGAGGGCTCCGGACCTTCCATGTCGTGGACGTCGAAGTGCGGCACGTACAGGTAGGCCGGATATTCCTGCCTCTTCTCCGCTACCGCGACCTCCAGGAACTCCGACGGTCTCGGCCGTCCCGGCCCCTGCGACACGTAGTCGCGGAACACCTCCCGCGAGATGATCAGCGCCAGGTCGGCGTCACGGAAGGTGTCGAGCGCGGCCCGTATCGGCGCCGAATCACGCAACCTCGCGGGCTGCACCGCATGCTGCCCAGGCCATCCGGCCGCGCCGTCCAACTGCAGCGGTCCGACGTGGACAGCCAGCCGTACTCTCATTCGGGCCCAGGTGGGATCGCCGCGTCGGCTGTTGTGCGCCGCAATGGCCATGTCCAACTCGGTCAAGAACTGGTCGAGAAGAAGAGGAATCGTGACGAGAGGGCCCGGCTCGGCGGGAAGGACAGCGGTCAGCGAATCACCGCCCACCTGGCACGACCACGACTCCCGGTCCAGTCCAACACAGCCCGCCGCCGTCTCGATGGCGCCGATCAGGCCGGATTGGAGGGTGCGCTGCTGGGCGTCGGTGCGGCCGCCGTAGTTCTCGATGTCGGCTGTGAGTAGAACGCGGTACTCGTGCGTGACCATGGCATCTCCAATGAGCGGGTGAGCTCAACGGTGAGGCACGATCCGACAGGAGAAGCCTTACAAATATGGCTTGGCGAGGAACGCGAGGTCGGCGAGCGCAGTCAACGCTGCCAGGTCCTTCACCACCACGTCACGGTGCCCTCGTCGGATAACCCCCTCCGCGGCCAGTTCACGCAGCGCCTTCTGCGTCGTGATCTCCTTGGCGCCCACCAGCATGCCAAGCTCGGCTCTCGTGAGCGGGACTCCGATGCTCACACCGTCCTCCGTGGTGCGGCCGTGCCGCGAGATTAACGCGATCAGCACGCGTGCCAGGCAGATTTTCGTTTCGTAGCCGGCGAAGTCGAGGCGCCGCTGATTGGCCCAACGCAGCCGCTCGGCCACGACCTGCGTCAGCGCCAGTGCCGCGGCCGGGCGGCTGGTCACGAAAGAGCGGAACACCGGGCCCTTGACCTGTTGGCAGACCGCGCGCCCGCAGGTGGTTACGGTCGCCGACCGTGGCGACCCGTCCATGGCGGCCATATCGCCCACGATGTCGCCCGACACCCGGATTGCCAGGGTCGCCTCCACACCGTTCTCAACACCCCCGGTCACCTTGACCAGCGCGTCCAACAGGATCCAAACCGATGTGCCGCGATCTCCCTGGCTAATCAGCACGTGCCCGGGCGGGAACGAGCGCAAGGTCCCAAGCCCAAGAAGCTCCGAGCGCAGCTCGTCCCGCAGACGGTGCATGAAGGTGCCGGTCGGCCATCGGTTGGGTGCCAAATTTCCTCCAGCAGGCGATGTCTCACACATATGCCAGCAGGGCTATCTCGGCAAGGGAGTCATACGTTCGCGGACGTTCGGCCCCATCGGTGGGGCCTTCGCACCGATGGTTCACAAACCTGTGAGCGTCAACGAGAACAGGCGGGACTCCGTGAAAGGCCAACCCATGTGTGCGGTGTTCCTCCAGGTCAGCGATTAGGAACCACCGGTCAAGATCGTGTGCCCTCTTTAGGATTCGAACCTACCCACCAGGCTCCGGAGGGGGCTGCCGATTACCCGCGCATAGGCCAATTGACCAGGTAATACGTGGGAAACGCACCGTTGACCCCACACTCCTGGTCCACAACTGGTCCATGGGCACACCGCGACTCGCATGACGCCTTGCTGAACTGACAGTCGGTCATGCACGTGCCACCTTCATGCACGTGCCACCTTGGGGAAGGTGGCGGCGCACGCCACGTCGCTGGGGCCGCTCCTGCCTCGCTGCGTGACGCCACTGTGAGTGCTGGGCGCATAGAAGTGAGATTTGTCGGATTTGGTCCGGGCTGCGGAGGCTGAGGGGTTGCCCAGCTTCGGTACGGCTCATGTCATTCCAGTTCTCCAACTCCGACGGGATCACTTCGGGAGGACCACCATCATTGGAGCTCGAAACCGTAGGATGCTTGAGTGGTGTCGGAAGAGGACTTCAGCGGGTGGGGCAGGCTAGCCCGCGTACGCCGAGTTGTCGGCAATGGATGCCGAGTCTACTTGGATATCCCCACAGGTCAGACTGGTTGGATCGATACAAGTGAACCTGTTGATTTCAAGCCGGGAGATACGGTCCTTCTTGGAACCAATCGCGAAATTGAGCTAGCTCCAGAAGAAGTATGGTCTGAAGATCCATGGGTTGCTGTAGTGCGGATCAAAAATCCAGATAAAACGGTGGTGGAGTCCGGCGGAAGCGCAAAAGTAATCCCTACCCGAAGCGATATAGAGTATCATCCAGGAAACACAGTCGAGGCTACAGCGGCAGGCGTGCAGTCGGTCTTGTCGGAACGACCAATAAAGCTTTTCGACTTGCCAGAAGTGGACGACTCGTCCATAGAGCCCTACATCTATGATGTCTCAAAAATCAAGGAAAATTACAGCGATTTCGCTGGACTGCATGAAGTTATCGCTCGAGCGAAACGCCTCATAGAGATTCCGCTCCGACACGCAGACGAGCTAGCCGAGATCGGAGCTAGAAGAGTAAAGGGTGTCCTATTCACCGGGGCGCCTGGTACTGGAAAGACAATGCTTGCGCGAATTATCGCGCGCGAGAGCGGTGCTACCTTCTATCAGATTAGTGGACCTGAAGTCGTCAGCAAGTGGCACGGCCAAACTGAAGAGATTTTGCGTCGACTATTCGCGCACGCGGAGAGCCGTGAACGCGCGATTATATTTTTCGACGAGATCGACAGTATTGCTTCGCAGCGAGATGAAGATGCGCACGAAGCCTCCAAACGGACCGTCGCTCAACTTCTCACGTTGATGGATGGTTTCAACGCAAGCAACGTCATGGTGATCGCGACTACTAACCGACCACAGGATATCGATCGTGCTTTGTTGAGGCCCGGTCGCTTTGACTGGGAGATCACTTTCCCACTTCCTGATCGCGGTGATCGCGAGGCTATTCTTCGAACTGGTGCGCAACGAGTAGAAACGTACGGCGTTCTTCCTATTAGGGAGATTGCCGATAGAAGTGACTCATGGTCGCCAGCCGAACTGATGCTGATATGGGCGGAGGCGGCCTTGCTCGCCGTGACCGATGGTCGCCGTGTGATCATGTGGGAAGATTGTGTTGGAGGCTTTGAGCGCGCATCGACCCAAAGAGCTAGGCCGATCGATGTTTCTCCATCCAACTAAGGTGCATGATGATCTTCAGAAGAGCCCTAGCCAGGTATAAGCGTCGCAAGCGCATCAAGAACGCAAGGGCAGCGAAGGCGCCGCTGCGCGAATTTGTATATTTGGATGAGGTGAGTGTTTACAGCCTTCTAGCGTCTCGACAGGGCGCCCTTGCGTCGGAATACACTGAGAATCAGTCAACCACTAGTACGGCGGAGATCGGCTCCGCTGTAGGAGCAACCGCGGGCGTGCTGAAGGGTGACTTGAATTCCAAGATGTCAAGTGCTCAAACTAGAAGTTCCCAAGTTCTAAAAAAATCCACCATCCAATCCGCCTTCAAAGAACTGCATGATTGCGAAGAAGGTAGATTGGCGATCCGCCCTATTGACTCCAAAGATGCGGCTCCCAGGATTGAGTCATGGATAGATTTCCAGAACTCATCAACGCAGGCTATATTCGATCGATGGGTGATTCAGCCGTCCAAGATTCGGCGAGGCCATTTGATGGAGCTTGAGGTCGAGGTAGGCGTACATGATGTATTCAAGGTTACATCGATTATCGCCGCACTCGGCGGAATTATTGAAGATAGCTCTGGGGTAATAGCACTGCCAGGCCAAGATAAGTTCGGGCAAGCAATGGCGATCAACCGAATCTTCGAGAGGCTCATGGTTGGGCTGGTTCCAATTGAGTGCAAGCTGGTTGAATATAGGTCAGTGACGCTCAGAGGCCGCGAATACCTTATACATACGCGCCTACTGGAGAAACTTCCTGCTGCGGAATGTGAAGTCAAAGATGTATTTGTCGTCGGTGTGACGGAACAGCGTCTTTACTGGAAAGATCTTCGGAGAGTGCTTTTTTCTGGGGCGCGCTTTCGCATCATGTGCAGATCGAACGACCAGGGCCTCAAGGATGATTGGGTCCCTGTCAAACTCACCGATTTGCTGAAAGACCTTACGCCTGGACTCGATACGCAGATAGCGCAATTCGGTCAGATGGCCTTCGTGAAAGCGCGGTCGCCAGAGCCGTCAGTAGCTCCTGCGGATGCCGGTATGGTGCGAGCGTTGATAGCGTACGGAAACCTTCTCGCTGCACATGGTGATGTCTTGCTGAATCCCGACCAGAAGGCTCTTCTTACTGCGCTTGCTCAAAGTCAAAGTGAAGCAGGCCGCGACTTCGAAAGTCGAAAGGCTGCCTTCAGCGAGGTTGCCAAGGTCGTGAAAGAATGGGCTGATATCGAGATAGACCCCGTGTTCGCCGCTCAATCTCGAGTCGACGCGCTTGCTGCGTCAGGTGTTGACTTCGATGGCGACGTTGCAGAACGGGACAATGTTGATGATGTGCTTCCAAGCCCTGAGCCTCGCCGCGTACTGGACGCAGAGATCGTCGCTCTTTACTGGTGAAATTCAAGCGTGAAGGAGGTTGCTAGAAGCACCTTCTTCAACCTCGCCATGTTCCCAGCCTCTCCGCACTGCTGTGAATCATTTGTTCTCAGGTGGATCGATGACGAGTTCTACCTGATCTCCTCGGAGCACTTTGCGATGCTTGCGCGCTCCCGGGAAGATTTCGAAGACCGGTACACCCTCGGGTATTCCACCAAACTCCCGCAATTCTACGGACGTGGCCAAGTCTCGTCGCTCATCTGGGGTCGGCATACGAGCGATCACGCGCGCTCCAGGTGGAACGTGATGCGCCTCGCGCGTCACCTCAGCGGCCACCATCGACCCCCGCTTGCGGACGGTAGTGATCTTTCCTTCGGCTCGAAGGTAGGCCAAGGCTTCTCGAACAGTGTCCCTGCCGACTTCGTACATCTGTGCCAGTTGGGCCTCTGAGGGCAACCACGCTCCTGGGCGGTAGCGGCCGGCGGTGATGTCGTCGCGGATCGCGTTGGCGACCTGCCGATACACCGGCACCCCAGAGCTGTAGTCGATCACAGCACACAAGTGTCACGCGGCTATGTTGCCATGAGCCTTGTGGCCATGAGGCCCTAGGGTTAACGTGGGCAAACGTCATCCAGGGCAGATTTTTGGCTGACATCCCTGTCCAAGGCAACACGGGGAGATCAATCCCGCATGACTTCCATCTTCGGCGTCTCGCCGCACGACCTGCGCGGCGCGTTCAGACGCTTCTACGTGTGGCGCGACCAGCTCGGCGTCTGGCGGGCGAGGCCGCTGCCCAAGCTGACCGCCGACGAGATCGCCTATGGCGTCAAGCTGCAGCTCGAAGCCGAAACGCTGCTAGAACTCGCCTTCGCCTGCGCATGGCAGCGATGCCGCCGCAACGTCTTCCGCTACCTCCAGGAGTACGCCGAAGAAGTACCGAGCGGCCATGTCGGCCCCTGACCTGCCGGTACTCCAGTGGGAACCTTATCTGCGCCCCCGGAAGGACCACCTTCGAATCACTGAGACGTCGTGCTGCGGCGTGTACGAGTGGGCGAGCCAGGGTGGGCAGTTCTTGCTTCTCCGGGCTGCAGAGGCCGGGGGCTATGAGGAGGCTGGCAGGGGAGGCTACAAGCACGCGCGTGAGCGCTGGACGATGCTCATCGTGGAGTTCGAGAAGGACCATGTGTGTAGAGATCCGTACGCTGCCGACATCGACGCCGGGTGGCGCGGTGACACGAGGCCGGGTAAGAGTCCGCGGCTTGAGCGGTCATCGGCATCTGCCGTAAGCGCTGCGTCCAGGGATGCGTAGAGAGCCGGAGCCCTCATAATCCTCTCTCAGAGATCTCGGTAAGACTTGTTGGCTCAATCTGGCGCCGCATCGCGTCTATGAGCCCACGGAGGGAAAGACTTCGAGAGGAGACGTGGAGCCGCGTTACTCCGCAGGTCCTGCCCTGTCCGCCCTACCCTAGAGACGATGTGCCTCGGCGAGGGAGCGCGATGAGCAAGGCGAAAGATGGGCCCACCTACGTTCGGATAGCCGAGGATATCCGCCGTCGTATCCGTGATGGAGATCCCCCCGCCGGCGGCATGATGCCTTCTGAGGCAGTCCTTGCCCGCACGTATGGCGTGGCACGAGGAACCGTACGCCAAGCCGTCGCCGAGCTGGAGCGGGCGGGCCTGGTGGCCAGCGAGGCAGGCCGTGGACGTCGGGTGGTTGGAGAAGCGCCTGCAGGAGACCGCCGTGCGGCCTCGACGCAGTACGAGACGATCGCCGAGGCGATGCGCAAGCGGATCGAGAGCGGCGAACTCGCGGCCGGCCAACAGCTACCGGGCGAAGCCGCGACCGCGGTGGAGTATGGCGTCTCGAAGGGCACTGTCCGACAGGCGTTCCAGTTGCTTGCCTCTGAGCAGACGATCACCTCCATCCACGGGAGGGGGTGGTTCGTCGGCGGGCCCGCCCACGCGCATACGCGCGCTGACGACGTCGCCGCTGCCCTACGACGAGAGATAGCCAGTGGTCAGTTCGCCATAGGTGCCGTGCTCCCTGGAGAGACTGCACTGGCGCAAGAGCGAGGCGTTGGCCGTATCACTGTCAGACGGGCGTTCGCGCTGCTAGAAGCAGAGGGGATAGTCGAGAAGCGGGCCGGTAAAGGCCGCGTGGTCAAGACACAACCAAAGGGTTCATAGTGACCGTGTTCCAGTCAGCCGCCGTCCCGTTCACCTCTCAGGAAGCACAGGCGACTCTCCAGGAGGCATGCAAGGTCGCCGGCCTCGAGAGCGAGGACGCGCGGCTGATCCGCCTCGGTGAGAATGCTCTCTTCGTGCTGGCGTCCGAACACGTCGTCGTACGCATCGCGCGAAGCCTGGACGTTCTTGACGACGCCCGCAAGGAGGTGGCTGTGTCCGCCTGGCTTCATGAAGCGGGACTGCCAGCGGCGCGGACAACCCATCACCCCCAACCTCTCGTTGTCAGGGACAGGCCAGTCACGCTGTGGCGCTTCATCGACAGCGGCGGTGGTGCCGCGACCTTGACTGACCTAGCCGAGGTTCTGCAGGCTCTGCATCGGATGCCGGTTCCGGAAGACCTGGCGCTGCCACAGCTCGACATCCTTGGGCGCGTCTCGGAACGCATCTCCTCGGCCAGTGTCCTCACCGACCAGGAACGCCAGTTCCTGCTCACGAGGCACCAGCAGCTCCAGACAGCCTACGAGGCCCTGCACTTCCCCTTGGCCGCCTGTGCCGTGCACGGCGACGCGCACTCGGACAACCTCATCAAGACCACCGAAGGCGCCGTCGTGCTGATCGACTTCGAGCGTTTCGCCTTCGGCCCTCCTGAGACCGATCTCGCCGTCACAGCCATCGAACACTCAGTGGGCTGGGGTACCCGTGCCGAATATGACCAGTTCGCAGAGCACTACGGCTTCGACGTCGTGGCATGGGAGGGCTATCCCGTGCTTAGAGACATCAACGAGTTGAAGATGACGACATGGCTCATGCAGAACGTCAATGAGGATGAGGCCATCGCTCGCGAGTTTCGTAACCGCCTTTTCTGCCTGCAGAATCCGGACGCGCCTCGTCAGTGGCGGGCTTTCTAGCCACCGAGGGACGGATATTTTTCCGCGATGAGGGTGTTGAAGGCCCTGACCGAATCTTCGCAGTCGAAGCCTGCGAGGTCGGCTTTCAGATCTCGAACGTACCGGAGATAACGCGCGGACTTGAGTGGCCCGGCAAGGTTGACGGCTTCTAGCGCAACCAAGGCGGCCTTCGCGGGTTGCCCCATGTGGACGTAGCTGGCTGCCTGCACGAGGCGGTCGAAGGCGAGCGTCCGCACGTACAGCGGGTCGCAGAGATCGACGGCCTGGCCGACGAACTCCATGGCTTGGGAGGGGATTTTGAGGTCGCGGTAGCAGTGCGCGCCCTCACTCGCCAGCTCGGCGGCGTCGAAGTAGCGTGACCATGGCGGGTCATCGTCCACCTTGCGCTTGCTGAAATACGTCTCGGCCTGGAGCAAGGCGCGTGCGCACTGGTCCTGGTCGCCGTTCCCTGCGTGGGCCCGCGCTTCCATGGCGTGGAACAAAGCCATGGGCGTGGCGGTGGAGACGTCCTTGCATCCTTCCTGTGCTGCCCGCGCAAGCTGTATCGCCTGGTTGTACCGGCCAAGGTAGTTGGCCTGGTGGCTCATATCGGCGAGCAGCAGACCGCCCATCATGCGGTCACCCGATGCCTGCGCGAGGCGTAGCCCTTGCAGGAAATACCGCTGAGCGAGCCCATGCCTGCCCAGGTCGTAAGCCGTCCAGGCAACCAGCTCCGTGATTTCCGCAGCCGCCGCATACAACGATCGTCCGACCGACTCGGTGTATTTGCCGTTCAGCATCGGGACGACTTCGCGGTTGTAATACTGGATGAGCGCAGAACGCGCGTGACCGCCGCCGAACTGGAATCCCATGTTGGCGAAGATCTCGGTTGTCACCCGGATCGCGTGGACGTCCCACACACCCACAGATGGCCGGGCGTTCTGCCTGGTTTGATGCGGCTCAGGGCGGGACAGCAGCCATGCGATCAGAGCCTCGCTCCAGGCGTCCGGCACGATCACGGACTCCAGAGCTACGGGATCATCGGCGAGGTCGCGCCGGGTAAGACCCAGCAGCAGGCTCCCGACATCGGATATCCCGCCGCCGTGGGCAAGGGTGGCTTCAAGCGTCTCGGGAGTGACGACGCTGCCCAAGCCGACGTCGTCCAACGAGAACGTCACGCCGGCCTTCTGCGAGAGGGCCTCGGTGATGAACCTTGCCGTTGTCGGCCGAGGCTTCACGCCATCAAGCCAGCGCTTGACGTCCACATGGGTGCAGCTAAGCCTTATGCCCTCTTTCTGGGCAATTTGCCGTACTCGTGAAGCAAGTCCCGAATTTGAGCAATCCGCACGTCGCATAGCCTGCGCGAGCGCAACATTGGGCATTCGAGACACGTTCACCTCCATATATCCGCGCCTTCGCATCATGGCGCGGACAAGGCATCCGCGGCTCGAACTCCACAAATTTGGTCTGGATGTTTTCGCTGGTCGAGGGCCAGATCACCCCTAAAAAGCACCCCCTGTGCATTCAGTCCCGGGGGTGATCACAGTGTTGCCGCAGCGTGCGGCGAGGAATCCTTGAGTCAGCAGGAACGAGCGAGGCGAGACCCGCAGCAACCCAACGCGACCGGTGCTGTGGACTTGACTCTCAGTGACTGTACATGTTCTATGTCTCTTAGAACCTGCTCGCAGGTTCTCGAACCGAGAGGGCTCACCATGCTTGTCCGTCCGCGAAAGGTGCTCCCGACCGTCCTCATGATCTGCGCCGTCCTCTACGCCCTGAAGGACCCGGAGGGCGCGGCGACCATCGTCAAGGCGGCGGCGCACCTGGTCATGAGCGCGTCCGAGTCGTTCGCGCGGTTCGTCCAGACCGTCAGCAGCTAACCGCAGGAAGAGAGACCCACCAGTGGGACACAACATCAACCGTCCGATCCATCCGGCGCGCATGTCTCTCGCCGAAGTCGAAGCGACCTGGCGCGTGGACGGTGAAACGCCGCTCCCCGAATGCACCTACGACCCCGAGCTGCACACCGGCCCTCGGCTCACGATCGAGACCACCGAGGAACGCGCCGCCCGCGAGGCCGTCGCCCGCGAGATCTGCGCAACCTGCCCGGCGCGCCTGTTCTGCGACGTCTACGCGCTGGAGACGCGCCCGACCTCGGGCATCTGGGCGGGCCGGACGCCCGCCGAGGTGGCCGAGCACGCCGCCGAGCTGGAAGACCTGGAGGTGGCCTGATGGCAAGCCGCGTCCGCGCCCGCTTCTGGGACCCGACCGGCGACCGGTACGGCATCCCCACCTACCCGTGGAAGATGGCCCCGTCGCACCTGCGCACCCTTCGCCAGCTCACCGCCGAAGGGCTGCGGCCTGGCGGCCAGGGCGTACAGGCTCAAGTGCTGTGGTGCTCCCGCCGCTACGGCGCGCCCGGCGTCCGCACCGCCTACCTGTACGACGTCCGGTTCGCTCTGCCCAAGCGCACCGCGACCCTTCGCCAGCGCGCCGCCTTGTCGAAGGCGAACGCGGCTCGGCGTACCTGCCCGGAGTGCCTGACGGATGTCGGCTACGTGCTGCCGCGCCACCTCGGCACCTGTCTCGACTGTGCGGAGGAGATCGCCGCATGAACGTATGCCACACCGCACCCCGCCCCCTCACCGAGGGCGAGCGGACAGCCGTAGCCGTCACGGCCGCCGTAACCGGCGCGCTCGGACTGATCGGGTTCATCAACAGCTTCGAGCGCGTCGCACACGCCGCCGGCCCGTCGTTCGGCTGGTTCGCGTGGACGGTCCCGCTCGGCATTGACCTGGGCATCGCCGTGTTCTCAGCGCTCGACATCGTGCTGGCCCGCCTCGGCATGCGGGTGAGCTGGCTCCGGTTCATCCCGTGGGCGCTGACCGGCGCGACGGTCTACCTCAACGTGGCCGCCTACCTCAGCGCACCGGGTGCCACCGACTGGTTCGCGGTCGTCGCCCACGCCCTGGTCCCGCTGCTGTGGGTCATCGCCATCGAGGTCGGTGCCCACGTCATCCGCAAGCGTGCCGACCTGGCCAAGCCCGACCACATGGACGGGATCCGCCGCTCTCGCTGGCTGCTCGCCCCGATGGCGACCGTCGCGCTCTGGCGCCGCATGGTGCTCTGGGAGATCTGCAGCTACCCCGAGGCCCTCGGCCGCGAGCGCGAACGCATCCTGGCCAAGACAGAGCTGCAGGACCGGTACGGCCTGCTCTGGCGCTGGAAGGCCACCCGTCGAGAGCGAGCCCTGTACTACCTCGGCGAACTCACACCGAAGAACATCCCAGTGCAGGTGGAAGCCGTACGTGTCGATCAGGAGAACGTCTCCCCAGCCCTGCCACCCGCGCCGCGCAAGCGCCCAGCCCCGAAGAGCACCCGTGCCAAGAAGTCCCCGTCGCGAACGCCGAACGTGGGTGACCTCGTCCCCCTCGGACGACGCGTCGCCGCTGACCTCAAGGCACAAGGCGAGCCTCTGACCCGTGACCGCCTTCGAGACGCCTTCCGCCGCCAAGGACAGAGCATTTCAACCGATCGGGCCGGAGCGCTCCTGTCTCGGCTGAAGAGCGAGGGCTCCGCGAAACAGGCGACGCCCGTACGCGAGAACGAGGCCGCCTGATGACCCTGACCATCACCGACACGCACATGACCTCGGACGACTGCCCGAACATGGCCGAACTTCGAGACCGCCTCTGGAGCGTCACCGGCTACCCCGGACGCACCTTCGACCGCAACCAAGCCATCACCGCCATGCTGCTGGCCGAACTACTGGCTACGCGCCAGTTCCCGGAGGACCGTACCGAGCTGCTCGCCGCCACCTGGCGCGCCGAACTCGGCCTCACCGAAGCGGACGGGCCGCACACTCCGACCGCTGCCGAAACGCCCGCAGACCGACCGGACGAGAAGCGGTCCGACCGCCTATCGTCCCTGACCGCCACATGGGGCGCGGCCTCATCCGCCAAGACAACGACCGCGCCCCAGGACCCCGCGACCAGCAAGTCAAACGAGGTGCACACATCATGACCCACCAGCAGGACAATCCCAACCACGAGGACGATAAGGACCCGGACCGGTCCGCCGCTCCGAACCAGGAGAACGGCAAGGACGCGGACATCGTCCATTTGGATGTCGCCCGCGCTGGACGTCAGCCACAGAATCCCGCCGACCGGTCCGAGCAGGACAACGAGGACAGCCCCGCGAGCGCGGACGGACCGGTCCTCGAAGGCGCGGTCGTCCGCGTCGACCAACCCGGTCCGACCGCCGCCGACTGGCGGACCGCGCTGGAGGCGAAGGCTCGCAGCCGACAGCCGATCGTCCCGCTGTGGCTGCGCTCCCGGAGTGAGGCGGTCGAGACCGTCAAGTGGGTCGGTCTCCACTACCTGCACGTGGCCGGATACCAGGTCTGCCGCGTGCCGCTGTACGGCGGACGGCTGACCGCCCGCGCTCCCCGCGGTTTGCTTCGGCTGATCGGTGGAAGCCTCAAGTGGACGTTCGATCTGGAGGGTGAGCCGGTACGACTTGCCGCCGTCCAGAAGGCCGACCCGGAGGCGTACCTCAAGCTCAGCAGACAACGTGATCGGCGCGTGCGGCTGCGAGCTCTGGTCTCCGCCGCTGCGCTGGTGACGCTGCTGATCGTGGCCATCATGGTGGCCAAGCAGCCGACCGCCATGCAATGGATGGCGCTCGCGGTCGCCATCGTCACGCTTGGCATCCTTGGCAAGCCCGCCGACCGCCCGCTGATCAACCGCGCGGTCGTGCCGTCCACGGTGGAGAAGCTCACCAGCGACATCGTCGTCCGGTCCCTGACCGTGCTCGGCATCGCCGGCATCAACCAGGCCATCGCCAAGAACCCGAAGGACGCCATCCGGTTCGTCGCCCCGATCACCCGCGACGGTCCCGGCTGGCGGGCGGACATCGACCTGCCTTACGGCGTGACCGTGGCCGACGTGATGGACAAGCGTGACCGCATGGCCTCGGCCCTACGCCGCCCGCTGGGCTGCATCTGGCCCGAGGGCGACTCGACCATCCACGAGGGACGGCTAATTCTGTGGGTGGGGGACAAGGACCTGTCCAAGACCGTCATCAAGTCCCCGCTGCTCAAGGCGAGCTCGCACGATGTCTTCAAGGGCATCCCGTTCGGCTGCGATCCGCGAGGCCGCGCCATCGTCGTACCGCTCATTGAGCAGAACATCCTGATCGGCTCGCAGCCCGGCCAGGGCAAGACCGCCTCCGTGCGGGTTCTCGCCTCCGGCGCGGCCCTCGACCCGAGCGCCGAACTGTGGATCCACGAACTCAAAGGCACCGGCGACCTCGACCCGCACGAACAGAACTGCCACCGCTACGTCTCCGGCATCGAGGACGAGGCCATCGGCTACGCCGCCGACTCACTGGCGCTGCTCCGCAAGGAGGTGATGCGCCGCGCCGCCGCCCTCAAAGCTCTGCCGCCGGACCTGTGCCCGGACAAGAAGGTCACCCGGCAGATCGCCGACAAACGCTCACTGGGCCTGCATCCGCTGGTCGCCATCTTCGACGAGTGCCAGAACCTGTTCGCCCACGCCGAGTACGGCGACAAGGCAGGCGACGACGCCGAGTTCATCATCAAGCTCGGCCGCGCCCTCGGCGTGATCCTCGTGCTGGCCACTCAGCGCCCGGACAAGGACAGCCTGCCCACCGGCATCAGCGCGAACGTCACCATCCGGTTCTGCCTGCGCGTGGCCGGCCAGCTCGAAAACGACATGATCCTCGGCACGTCCGCCTACAAGAACGGCATCCGCGCCACCGTCTTCCAACCCAAGATGGACGCCGGTACCGGTTACCTGCTCGGTGCGACCCCGATGCCCAAGGTCGTACGCACGGCCTATCTGGACACGCCCGCCACCCAACGCATCGCCGACCGTGCTCACGCGCTGCGGGCGAGCACGGGAGCACTGAGCGGGCACGCCCTCGGCGAGACGCCCGAGCAGAACGCGCCCACGTTCGATCTGCTCGCTGACGTCCTGGCCGTGGTCCCGCCGTCCGAGGCCAAGGTGTGGAACGAGGCGATCGTGGATCGTCTCGCCGAGCTGCGGCCGGACGTCTACGGCGCGTGGGCGCGTCTGGAGGGCGGCGCGAAGACGGCCCAGCTCACTACCGCGCTCAAGCCGTACGGCATCAAGACCATGCAGGTGTGGGGCACGCCCGAGGGCGGCGGCAAGGGCGCGAACCGCATCGGCATCACCCGTGACGACATCGTCACCGCCGTCACCCAGCGTGACAGAGGCAGGGCCTCGTAGCTCAGCCGATCGCCTCTAGACCTAGAGGCAGACCCCTCTAGGTCTAGAGGCCCGCCTAGAGCCCAAAACCGCACTCGACCTGCGATCTAGCACCTAGACCCTGACCTGCGGAAACCCTGGAAATCGGCCTGGAGGCCCACATGGCCACTGCCCTCACCCTGCTAGCAGTCTGCCTACCGTCAATCACTCTCAGTTACATCATCGTCTGCCTGACGTGGCCCTGGCGCCGCTGCATCCGCTGCCGCCCGGGCGGCAAGAACCGCACCTGCCGCGCCTGCGACGGCACCGGCATGCGGCCCCGCCTCGGCTGGCAGCTCTACGTCTACCTCCGCCGCCTGTACCGCGACGGCACCCACTAACTCCGGCCTCAAGGAAGGAAGCCCGCCATGTCCGGCGAGACCACCATCACGATCATCGGCAACCTGACCAACGACCCCGAGCTGCGCTTCACCCAGACCGGAACGGCCGTCGCCACCTTCACGATCGCCTCAAGCCCGCGCGTCTACAACAAGCAGCTTGAGCAGTGGGAGGACGGCGAGGCCCTGTTCATGCGCTGCTCGGCCTGGCGTGACCTCGGCGAGCACATCTGCGAGTCCCTCACCCGAGGCACCCGCGTCATCGCCTCCGGACAGCTTCGAATGCGTACCTACGAGACCGACGAGGGCGAACACCGCACCGTCTTCGAGATGACCGTGGACGAGATCGGCCCGTCCCTGCGCTTCGCCACCGCCAAGCCCGCCAGAGCGACCCGCAAGGCCACTACCAGCCACAACAGCGGCGCACCCGACGCATGGGCCACCACCGCCGCAACGGGCGACAAACCGCCGTTCTAGCCACGCTCACGCACCACCGGGATACGGCCTCGGCGACCAGCCGCCAAGCACAACCGCCGAGGCCACCCACCCCGATCACGAGGAAAGGCACTGCCAGCATGACACCGACCAGCACCCATTCCCACCGCCACACCCAAACGACCACACCGCGCCCACACCTGCACGACCTCAGCCACCTCGGCCGGGATCGGCTCACGCTCGACGCGCATGCCGCCACCCCATTGGACGCACTCATGTACGTCCCTGCCGAGGGCTACCGCCTGCGGTTCCTTGCGGCCAAGGAGGCGTCCAATGGGGTGGCCTGACCTGACCCGCGCCGCCCTTCAGGCCGCCGCTCGTGGCTGGTACGTCTTCCCGCTCACCCCACGCGGCAAGAAGCCGTTGCGCGGCTTCACCGACTGGGAGCGGCACGCCACCACCGACACCGACCGCATCGCCGCCTTCTGGCCGCGCCAGCCGTACAACATCGGCATCGCCTGCGGCCCGTCCCGCCTGGTCGTGATCGACCTCGACCAGCCCAAGCCCGGCGAGTACCCGCCCGCCGGCCTCGCCCAGCACCACCCGCAGAACGGAGAACACGTCTTCCGCCTGCTGTACGCCGAGCACGCCCAGCCCTACCCCGACGACACCTTCACCGTCCGCACCCGGCGCGGCGGCACACACCTCTACTTCACCCCGCCCGAGGGTCTGCGGTTGCGCAACAGCGCAGGCCACAAGGGCGGGCTCGGCTGGCTGATCGACACCCGCGCCTGCGGCGGCTACGTCGTCGGTCCCGGCAGCCACGTCACCCAACCGGACGGCACCGGCCCGTACGAGATCCTCCGCGACCTACCACCCACGCCGCTCCCGGCCTGGCTCGCCGAGGCACTCGCACCGACCGCACCGCCCTCGATGAGCGCCGCCGATCTCCTGGCCAGCCTGCCCGATCACCGGCTGACCAAGTACGGCCAGGCCGCGCTACGCGGCGAGGTCGACCGCGTGGCCACCGCCCAACGCGGCGAGCGCAACCGCGCGCTCAACACCGCCGCCTTCAACCTCGGTCAGCTCGTCACACGCCGCGTACTGCCCGCCGAGGTCGTCATCACCGCCCTCCAGTCCGCCGCCGAGACCGCCAACGCCGAAGGCGACCCGAACCCGCCACGCGAGATCGCCGCCGTCATCGCCTCGGGCCTGTCCGCAGGCATGAAAGCCCAGCCACGCCGTAGCAGGGCCGCATGAACACCAGCCAAGGAGCACCAGCCATGAACAACCGCACACCCACCGGCGCCGCCCTACTCGACCGACTACGCGCCGCGCTCACCCGCTACGTGATCCTGCCGAGTTCCGAGGCGGCCGACGCCGTCACGCTGTGGATCGCCGCCACCCACGCGCAACCGGCTTGGGCCCACGCGCCCCGGCTGGTCATCCGCGGACCGGAGAAGCGCTGCGGCAAGTCCCGGCTCCTGGACGTGGTCGAGGCCACCTGCCACGAACCGTTCATCACCGTCAACAGCTCCAGCGCCGCCGTCTACCGCTCCATCACCGAAGACCCACCGACCATGCTCGTGGACGAGGCCGACACCATCTTCGGCCCCAAAGCCGACGGCAACGAAGACCTCCGCGGCCTGCTGAATGCCGGACACCAGCGCAACCGCCCGGCCAAGCGCTACGACGCCGCCACCAACCGCGTCGAAAGCATCCCGACCTTCGCCATGGCCGCACTCGCCGGCATCGGCGCCATGCCCGACACCATCGAAGACCGCGCCGTCGTCATCCGCATGCGCCGCCGCGCTCCCGGCGAGAACGCCGCTCCCTACCGGCACCGCCGCGACCGGCCCGCTCTCCGCGACCTGGCCACCGACTTGAATCTATGGCTCCGCGCTGACCTGTCCGTCTTGGAAGCGGCAGAACCCAGCATGCCGGTAGAAGACCGCGCTGCCGACACCTGGGAACCCCTCGTCATCGTCGCCGACCACGCGGGGGAGACCTGGCCGGATCGCGCCCGCGCCGCCACCTTGACGCTCACTACCGAGGCCGACGACAACGGGCAGACCTCGGCTCGGGTGCGACTACTGGCCGCCTGCCGTACTGCATTCGGCCCCGACACCGCTCTGCCTACTGCCCTCTTGCTGGAGCGTCTCAAGAGCGACCCAGAAAGCGAATGGGCTGATCACGGCCCTGCCGGACTGACCGCGATGAAGCTCGGCACGATGCTGCGCGAATACGACATCCGCTCGGCCAACATCCGCTTCCCCAACGGCCAGCAGGCCAAGGGCTACCAGCGGGCCGACTTCGCCGACTCATGGGCCCGCTACTGCCCGGCCCTCGGACCCATTCCAGAGGCCGACGTCGTTCCGATCGAGAGGGAGGCCCGTCCCAGCCGTCCCAGCCTCGTCACCGCAGGTCAGAGCGGGACGGCTCCCATCGCTGGGACGGCATAACCCGTCCCAGCACAACAAGCCGTCCCAGGCTTGACCTGCGGAAATGACCCTGGGACGGCTGGGACGGCTCACCCCTCCGGAACCGCCCCCGAGCACCCTCGGCGACCAGCCGCCAAGCACAACCGCCGAGGCATCACCCAGCACCGATCACGATGCCCGAAAGGCAGTCACCACCATGACAACGCGTCCTAAGACACTGCTCACCATCGCCGAGGTCCTCGACGAGATCGACGTCCCGAAGTCCACCTTCTACCGCTGGCTCAACACCGGCCGAGGACCGAGGTCCCTGAAACTCCCCAACGGCAAGCGCAAGGTCCGCCGCTGCGACCTGGATGCCTGGCTCACCACCTTCGAGCAGACCGCAGCCTAGGAGGACAGCACATGGAAACCCTCGACGTCGTCATCTGGACCATCCGCCAACGCAAGGGCCGCGCCAAGCCCTACGAACTCCGTTGGAAGGTCGGCATCGAACCCAAGTCCAAGTCCTTCCTCACCCGCGCCCTCGCCGACCACTTCCGTGCCGACCTGCTCAAGGCCGCCAAGAAGGGCGAACCCTTCGACACACTCACCGGCCTTCCCACCTCCATGACCAAGACCGAAAAGGTCACCCTGAGCTGGTACGACTTCTGCCGCAAGTACGTGCACATGCGCTGGCAGGGTGCCGCCGCCAAAACCCGCGAGAGCATCGTGGACAGCCTCACGGTGGCCACCTTCGCCCTCCTGGCCGACGAGGCTTCCGGCCTTCCCAAGAAAGAGATCAGAGCTGCGATGCAGTGGGCTCTCATACCTCGCCAGGAGGGTGGGCCTCCCCCGCTCCACCTTGAAGACGCTGTTCGCCTGCTCAGCAAGGGCACGCTAGATGTAAGCGACCTTGCAGATCCCATCGTGGCCCGCAACGTCTGCGAGGAGCTCACCCTCACGCGTGACGGCAAGCGGGCAGCGGCCGACACGACGGCCCGCCGACGCCGCGGTCTCAACACTGCTCTTGAATACGCGATCGACCTCGGCGAACTGACCGAGAACCCGCTAAAGCGCGTCAAGCAGAAGAAGGTCGCCAGAGACAACACCGTTGACCGGCGATGTGTAGTGAACCCCATCCAGGCCCGGGAACTTCTCGTAAGCCTCTCCTACGTCGGCAGCTGGCACCGTGGGAGAGGCCGCCGCTTGGTGGCGTTCTTCGCCACGCTGTACTTCGCCGGCCTCCGTCCCGCCGAAGCGATCGGGCTTCGTAAGACCGACTGTCACCTGCCTCAGGAGGGTTGGGGACTGCTCACCCTTGAAGTTACCCGCCCGAGCAGCGGCAAGCAGTGGACCGACAACGGAACCGTGCATGATCAGCGCGGACTCAAGCAGAGAGAGGAACACGAGGCCCGCCCCGTGCCGATCCCGCCGGGACTGGTTCGCGTTCTGCGGGCACACCTTGA
The DNA here is from genome assembly GCF_005889725.1 of Nonomuraea zeae. Taxonomy (GTDB): domain Bacteria; phylum Actinomycetota; class Actinomycetes; order Streptosporangiales; family Streptosporangiaceae; genus Nonomuraea; species Nonomuraea zeae. The sequence continues at coordinate 5,240 of NZ_VCKX01000011.1, read as the reverse complement.
CGAATTCGGGACGGCCGCGGACGGACGCCTATTCCGCAATGAGCGCGGCGGCATCCTCGGCGCATCCACCTACTCGCGGGCCTGGGAGGAGGCCCGTCGCTTCGCCTTGACTCCTCAGCAGGTTGTCTCGTCTCTTGCTGGAAGGCCCTACGACCTGCGCCACGCCGCGCTCTCCACGTGGCTCAACGCAGGTGTCGACGTGGCAGTGGTTGCGGAGCGCGCAGGCAACAGTGTGGAGGTCCTCCTAAAGCGGTACGCCAAGTGCCTCGATGGACGTGACAGCCAGATCAATCGTCGGATCGAGGCCGCACTTGAAAACCAAATCCAGATTGATAGATAGCAGGCTGATTACGCCTCCAGCAGTCGGGCAGCGGAACGCCGGCGTACCCCCACGCCCTGCTTGGAGGGCCGATGGCGCAAGAGACACTTGTGCGGTGTGCGGCACCCGCTGAATGATCTACTCACCAGCCGAGCTACAGTCTGACCCAGGGCTGTGACAGCTCATAGCTTCGCCGTTGACACATAGTTTGATATCCATGAGTCGATCAGACATTCGCCGGTATCCACGTCCCCGGGCGCTCTCCAGAAATCCCAAATGACGTCGAACGAGAATCTTCCCGAAGCTTGAATATCCCCCTGAAGATCGACTAACCCGTGCCCTTCGAGAGGGTTCTGTTGCACCAGGCTAGCCGATGCTTCGTTCTCAAACTTGCCGCCGAAAGAGAACACAAGGGATTGCGCACGGCGCTCGTAGCTGATTGAGTCGACGACGACCTCCAGATATAGAGTTATTGGTGGACCTGAGGTGGTTGGCCCGACGGGCCCCTCGATGTACTCGAACTCGGCTCGGGCGCTCTGGCGAGTTTTGTCAACCAGCTCGCCGATGGGGCTTTTTAGCGCGTCTTTGATCGTGCACCCACACACCCCCTCTAAAATCGCCAGTGCGGTCCGGCTCGGGCCGCTGAGGGATACACCAATCCCAAAAGGATGCTCTTCGCCGAACTCGAGGCTTACGGTCTTAAAGGATATGAAATCGGCTTTCGTCTCATCTAGGAGCGCCAGCTTCTGGACGATCACAGGGGCATGCTCTTCGAACGCTTGCCTGGCATTCGGGTCCTTGAGATCAGTTTGGCTGGCCTTGAGTAAATATTCTGCGACCTTGTTTGAGTTGCCGAAGTTTAACACTCGCTCTATGACCTTCGGCCTGAGTTTTCTAGCCTGCTCCAGTTGAGACAACATGACAGGCCTAGGCCCGTAGTTCATTTTCCCCTTTCCCCGGGTTCCGTTGCACACATTGCAGATCGGAGCAAGGTTCTCTGGACCGTCGATGTCGAAGTTATGGGGCAGCTCGTACCTAGTCTTGAGTTCCTCATAATCCTTAGCCCCAGTATCCTGTGAAAGAATGTGGTCGATCTGGATATCGTTGAATTCTTTCGGCTTATGGCACCAGTAGCACCGCGGGCCCCACGTTTCGTACAAGATGAATCTGAGGATGGAGTTATCCCCACCGCTGTACCTGACGCTGCCGGTCATTATTGCCCCTTCCTAAGCAAGCTTGTAGCTTTATTACGTCTGAGAGATCCACGCCGCCGCGATTCAATTTGGTACAGGACACAGGCCCACGGGTAACCCATCAACTGCGAAACGATGCTCCATCGAGCTGGAGGCCTCAGGAATTCAGTCGGTCGTTTTATGGCAATCGTTCGAAGTCGAGCCCTACTGATCGCTTCTTGTCTGATCGAAATCGTTGGCCACTTTCAGGGCACGATAACCTCGACTATCTATCATTTTGAGAAGCAAGAGATTTCTTGGGTCGCGCTGAAGTATGGACATCACGAAACGACTTTCTTCATTTGCCGCCATTAGTCCTAGCGCGAAGTTGCGCAACATCAGTGGGCTGGTTACCGCATCCACCCTTGCTCTAGTAATGTCCCGGACGAGGCTCGGCTCCATGGAGCCGAGTCGCTGAATTGCTATCGCCACAAGCTGCAAGTCGCTGCTGTGCTCCAGCCATTCGATCAGACGACCCTTAATGGAAGATGAAGAATCTCCGCTAGAGTCGAAAGTTAGTGCAGCCTGAGCCTTTACCCATGAAAGGGTAGACCAAGGGCCGGAGAGATATTCGTTGAGCCACTCTCCAACAAGTCCGCTGCTGAGGTCGCCGAACGGGAAGTGAACAGCATCCCGTAGGTAGCGCCCGATGAGATCTGCATGATGCGGTAGTTTGGGGGCTATCTCCAACCACTGTTGTACGCTATCGAATTCGTAGTTCTCCCTCAGACCTCGGAGAACAAGGCGGACGACATGCCGGCTCCAAGATTGTGGATCTGCAAGTATGCGTTCTTCTAGTCCCAGAATCTGGCTTGTATCGTATGATACATAACCCAATCCGGAGACGTCAGCGATTAGCTGTTGAGGAGTTTCGATCTCCTCAACTTTTTCTAGCTCGAATTCGTCGGCGAGCTCTGCGGCCGGAAGGAGGCCGCTCTTGCTAGCATTTAGCTCCAATCCTAGCTGTCGCATCCGCTGATGCAGTTCTACATTTAGTGCAAACAACTCTCCTTCGGCGCCATGGATATGGATGTCATCCATCCAGCGCACCGCTCGAGGTATCCGGCCGCTTGCGATACTGTGGGCGATGAGGTCATCTACGGGTTGCAGTAGAGAATTCGCTATAATCGCGGATCCATAGCTGCGCTGTGGCAAGCCTGAAAACGAGGAGAGCGCGTCATGCGCGCGCAAGATAGAGACAGCAATAGTTGCGGGGGCGCTCTTGCCTAGCTTGTCCAGTAGATGCGTTTCCGCTCGATCTGCATCTATGGAGGCAAAGAAGGAGGTTATATCTGTTTTGAGCGCCCATTCGCCTTGTTGATGTTGTTCGAGTACGCTAAGGTAGCTGCGCCACTCATCCGCATTTCGCGTAATAAATTGCGTGTCTCTTATTCGCCACCCGAATACCCATTCCGGCAGATTTGCGTGGAGCTTTGGCGCTACTGCAGCTATTGAGGCTAGATACAGTAGATGAGCGTCTGGCGTCATCACGACAGCCGGACGTATACCTAGGAGGCTCTTGGGCACGTGGAGCGGGCTAAACTCCGGAGTGAATCGTGCAACAATGCCCTCACCCGTCTTGGACACCAAATCCGTTATGGGGATTTTTGACGGTTCCTCTTTGGCCCATGTGATCTCTGCCCATTCCCAAGGATCCCGATACCAGTCGCCATACATCTCCGTCCGGCAAAGCTGGGCGCCTTTCTGGAGATCAAGGCCAAAAGTCTCGCTCACGGTAACCGCCAGCTCTGGAACGTAAGTTAGGGGCGCGGAACATGCATAGCTCAGACGTTCCGCATAGCTTAAGGGTACTCGTAAAGCGCAGCGACTGCATCGGTTCGTCCCAGATGTAGTTGTCTGTAACAGGCTGGTGTATATAGTCCTAATTCTTGCGTCGGGGAACGTGGAGAGGCTGCAAGGGCGGACTCCCGATAGCGATACGCGTGTGTCTGGGCGCGACAGGCTGCATGCGCAGGGCGTCCGCCGCGCACAGCAGGCAGCAGTGTGGCCGAGGCCTTGATGTGCCGCTGAGAGTCAGCAGGCCGACTCACCGTGCGGTTGGTTTGCCCCTGCACGACTCGACGGATCTGTGCTGTTGTCACACAAGGCGCGCCAGCGGTCTCGCGCTGCTCGTTGCTACAGGATTGAGCGGCGCCCTATTGGCCCTCGGGAAGATCGCAGAGCTCTGACCGCATCTCAGGAACGCCAGGCGATGGCCCTAGTGGAGCGTGCAGGCAGCGCCAATAGTGGCCCACAACTGGCCCACAGCCAGTGAGCGTCAACGAGAACGGGCGGGACTCTGTGAGACTAGAGGCCCGCCCGTCCGTACGATGTTTGCCCTGGTCAGCGGCCGGAACCGCTGATCAAGATCGAGTGCCCCCTGTAGGATTCGAACCTACGCACCCGGCTCCGGAGGCCGGTGCTCTATCCCCTGAGCTAAGGGGGCTCGACACGTCACAAGGCTATCAGCAACCCAGCACCACTCGGCACAGGATAAAGGTCTTCGAACACTTCCCGGGAAACCGCCCGTGACGGCCCCGCTACAGGTTAGCTTTGCGCCCGTGGGTGAGGTTCTTGGCAAAGTACTGGTTGTGGACGATGACGAGGTCATCCGGCAGCTCATCGCGGTCAACCTGAACCTTGAGGGGTTCGAGGTCGCGACCGCCACCGACGGGCAGGACTGCATCGATCGGGTCCTCGACGTCATGCCGGATGTCATCACGCTCGACGTGATGATGCCGCACCTGGATGGGTGGGCGACGGCGCAGAAGTTGCGGACGGAGGAGGCGACGAGCCATATCAAGGTGGTGCTGATCACGGCCCGGGCGCAGGATGATGACAGGCGCCGAGGGCTGGGGATCGGGGTCGATGCCTATCTGACGAAGCCGTTCGATCCTGCTGAGTTGATCCAGGTTGTGCGGGATCTGGCGGCCGGGGTGGAGATACAGAGTTGAGAGCCAGATAGGTCCTGCGCTGGTGCCGTAGAAAGAGGGTCGGGCGCCGGCGTGGCGGTTGAGGCTGTGCGGGGTGGAGGTCGGAGGCGAAGGGGTGCGTGCGCGGGCGTGGTTCTCCGTACGCTGGCGGCATCACCTCTTCGAAAGGTCAAACGGTGCGCAGCTCGATTTTTGGAAACCTCGACTCCTCCCAGCCGCAGCCAGGCGGGTTCGTGCTGGAGAACCACAAGATGCTCCGGGTGCAGTTGCCTCCTGGTGAGGTGCTGGCCAAGCAGGGCTCCATGGTCGCCTTCCAGGGGCAGATGGACTTCGACTACGAAGGCTCCGGGGGCATCGGGAAGCTGTTCAAGAAGGCCATGACGGGGGAGGGCGCCTCGCTCATGCGCGTACGTGGCCAGGGGTTGCTCTACCTGGCCGACAACGCCGATGACATCCACCTGTTCTACCTCGAGAACGAGGGGCTCACGGTCAACGGGCGTAACCTGCTGGCGTTCCAGCCGCAGCTCACGTGGGACATCCAGCGGGTGCAGGGGGCGGGGATCGCGGCCGGTGGGCTGTTCAACACGACGGTGGTCGGCACCGGGTGGGTGGCGGTGACCACGCATGGCACGCCGGTGTTGCTCGATGTCGCACGGATGCCTACCTTCGCCGATGGGCAGTCGGCGGTGTGCTGGAGCACTGGGCTGCAGGTCGGGGTCAACCGGACGATGAAGGCCGGGGCGCTGATCGGGCGGG
>NZ_VCKX01000119.1 GCF_005889725.1 Nonomuraea zeae | reverse complement strand
GGCCCTGCTCGCGCATCAGGGCGCGCACCAGTTCGGCCGAGCAGTGCTCGCCACGACGGGCCAGGGCGGCGTGCACCCGCCGATAGCCGTAGGTCTCGTGCGAGCCGGCGAAGATCTCGGCGACCAGCGCGGCCAGCAGCGCGCGGCGTTGTGCGGTGGCCGAGGCCGGCCGCTCACGCCATTCGTAGTAGCCCGAGCGGGACACCTGCAGCCAGGCGCACATTTTCACGATCGAGTGACGGGCCTTCTCCGCGTCGATGAGCTCGTACTTGGCGAGCGTCATCGCGTCTCGGACGCGAAGAAGGCGGCTGCTGACCGGAAAATCCACCCACCTCAGCCGGGCAGGCGGCAGCGGACCCCGGCCGGTGATCGTCGGATGGGGTTGATCGGGGCGGGTGAGGTCAGGTGGCCGGCGTCAGCGCGACGGTGAAGCCTAGTGCCTGGAGCTGGCGGATATGAGTGCGGGCCTTCTTCTCCCGGTCGATCTTGGTGAGGAAGTAATCGGATCCCAGGTCGCGGTAGCGGGCGTGGGGGTCGGACAGCAGATGCCAGATGATGACCATGATGGAACGGCCGACCGCGACCACCGCCCGCAGCCGGCCGCGCCGTTTGGCGATGCGCCGATAGCGTTCGCCGAGGAAGGTGTCGGTGCGGCCGGCCACCACCGCCGCCGTCCCGAGCACGCCCTTGAGGTAGGGGTTGCCCTTACCGACCGCCGCGCCGCGGCTGCGGGTGCCGGACTGGATGGTCTGCGGGGACAGCTTGGCCCAGGAGGCCAGATGCCCGGCGGTGGGGAAGCGGGTCATGTCCAGCCCGATCTCGGCAAGGATGACCTGCGCGACCTCGGGGCTGATCCCGGGGATCTCATCCAGCCGGGCCACCGTATCCATGGCCGAGGACGCGGCCTTGTCAGGATGGGCGTCGGAGTTGAGTTCGGCGGGGCGGACGTCGGGCATGTCCGTGATCAGTGCCTCGATTCGGGCGGTGAGCCGGGCGATCTGCGCGTCCAGGCCGTCGATCTGCGCCAGCAGGAGGCCGGCGAGCTCGCCGTGGTGGTCGTCGAAGCGTCCGTTCAGCGCTTCGGTCAGGGCGGGGATCTTCACGCGCAGGCGTCCTTTGGCCAGCTCGGCCAGCAGCCGGGGATCGCGTTCGCCGGCGATCAGCGCCTGCAGCATGGCGCGGGTCGACAGCGTGTTCAGCGTGCTGGACACCGAGGAGATCTTGATCAGGGCGTCCTCCAGCAGCTTCTCCAGTCGCTGCCAGTAGCGGGTGCGCTCGTGGATGAGGTCGATCCGCATCCGGGTGTAATCACGCAGCGCCCGGATCTCGTGTGGCGGCACGAACGACGGCCGGACCAGGCCCTTCTCCGTCAGCTTGGCCAGCCACACCGCATCCAGCCGGTCGGTCTTGGGCCGGCCCGGGGCATGCTTGACATCGCGCGCGTTGACCAGCTGGACCCGGAGACCGCGCTCTTCCAGCACGTAGAACCAGATCCGCCAGTAATCCCCGGTCGACTCCAGCGTGACCGCCTGGATCTGCTCGCGCATCAAATGGTCACCCAGTTCCTCCACCGCCGCCAGCGTGGCCGTGACCTCCCACACCTTGGTCACCCGACGGGAGCCACCCTGTGGGTGGGGTGTGCGGGTACAGACCTTGCCGGACACCTTGGCCACGTCGATCGCGGCCACCCGTTCAACGATTCGCTCGTGCCCCTCATCCGGGATCTCTTCCGGTTCCTGCATCACCATGGCCGATCACGCTCCTCGACGAGATCGCGTACGAACAACAGACGGGCTGCTCGCGGGGCCTCGGTCGGGAACCGAAGATTCTGACCGGCGTGCTCGAAGGCAACAGTGCGTGACCCTTCAGGTCGAGCCCCCAGCGCCAGACTTTTTTGCGAGATCAAAGCCGTCTCATGCGGCGTCGGCGTCGGCGAGCAACCCGCCCCGATTTTCACGCCAGGTGTGGCGTCCCGGAAGGGTCAGGGGGACTTTTTTCAAGAAGATCAACTTCTCCCGCAGCTCGGCGTTCTCCCGCTCCAGCTCCCGGATCCGGGCCCGGTCCGGCCCAGAGACCGGCGACTGCTCCTGCTGTGCGCTCACGATCCGATGCCGGTTCACCCAGCTGCCCAGGGTGCTGGCGTTGATGTCGAACTCGCGCGCCACCGACGCGACCGTCCGATCGCCCTCCAGCACCATGCGGATGGCTTCTTCCTTGAACTCCGGCGAGAACTGCCTGCGACGCCTTGCCACGTACCTACCTCTTCCAGACTTCTGTCAGCTTATGTAGCCGACTGTCCGGAATCTGCTAGGCGCCTCAGTTGTTCCAGGGTGAGCAGCTCGAATCTTGCAGGTGGATCATCGACGAAGCGCCGCCATCCTTCGAGCGTTGTGGTGGGATCGCGGCGGCCTTCGGTCACCTTCATCGTTTTGCCTCCTCATGTGCGTCGAAGACGCCGAGGGGGATGACCTCGGCCAATGGCTCGTCGTCCTCGTCCAGGGGCTCGGGCTCGGTGTTTTGCTGGGGTGGTGGTGTCGGGCGTGGCCAGGACGGATCGGTCCTGGCGAGGGTCTGTGCTCTGACCTTCCGGTCCTTGATGGTGTCGGCCGACTCTGGCCCTTGGCCGGCGCGAGTGAGAAGCTCATTGACGACCTGGGCGATCTGCTCTTCGGTGGGCCGGTCCTGGCCGCGGCGGGCCAGGATCTCGCGGGCGTGATCCCGGGCCATCTCCCCGAAGGGAGCTGCGGTGCTGTGCAGGTGGCGCCAGAAAGCGGTGATCCAGCCGCCGTCGTGGTGGTTGCGCACCCAGACCCGGCTGACATCGTAGGGGTCGTGGTGTACTTCCCACAGGTCCTTGTGGGCGATGACGCCGGAGGGCTGGTTGCGCAGTGGCTTGAGCGCTTCGTCGTCATAGATCCGGTGATTGATCTTCACCCCGTAGGCGTTGATGGCTCGCCAGCCGGCGGGCAGCAACTCGATGTAGTCGTCCCCGGACAGCGGGACGGGAACGTATCCGGCCGCCTCCACCAGGGCCGCGTACTTCTCATTCGGCGTCGCCGCCTGACCTGGAGTGAGCGGGTCGCGCAAGCCGTCATGCGGTCGGTTCTGCCATTTGGCGATCAGCCATTCGTCCAGGAGATCTTGAAGCTGGTGCAGCGGCCAGAGCGGCTCCTTGCCCACGGCGCGTCCGCGATACTCCGCCGAGCGTCCGGTGTAGCCGGAAACGAACTGCGCGAACAGTGTGGCCACCGACTCCAGGGTCCGCTCGATGTGCTGCTTGTCCGTCCCCGTCCGAGGGTGAGCGGGCTGAAGGCTGATCCCGAGCATCCGGCAGGCCGTGCGGAAGTTCGCCGAGATGAACACCTTGCCCTTGTCGCAGACGATGGTCTCTGGAACGATCACCGGTCGGGCCGCGGCGTGCTCCAGGCGCTCGTCCAGCTTCATCAAGCGTGCGTACGGCAACACCGATCGCGCTATGGACAGCGCCTGCGCCCAGCCCGGGCGCATCAACTCGGGGGTAACCGTTCGCGCCAGCAGCAGCGTCGCATCCACTGACTTCGTGGACGGTCGTAAGACGCCGGCGGTGACCGTGCGGGTGGCCAGGTCCACCATGCCAGTCAGCTCCACCCGTCCGACCACGCCGTCATCCAAGACCACCAGCACGTCCAGCGGAGTGGAGTCGATCTCCATCCACTCGCCCGGACGGAAAGCGGTGACCTGGCTGAACGGCCCCTCCGGACGACTGGCCAGCGAGCGACGAGTGCGAGCCGAGCCAGTGATGTGACGTCCGCGCGAGACACGATCAAACAGGCGGTAGAAGGTCGCCCGGGAAGGCATTCGGACGTCAGGCCGATCAGCCACGACCTGGCCGACCTTCCAGTAGAAGTAGCTCGCGGTTCGGGGGGAGCTGTCCGTAGCCTCCTCGATTGCCTTCGTCAGCGCCGCCACCACCAGCGGATCCACCCGTCCCGATGGTCCACCCACGCCCTCGTGTCTGCCATCGATCAGCCCTGCCAGCCCCTGAGCCTGATAGCGCTGGCGCTTGCGCTCGACCGTGCGCAAACTGACGCCCTCGCGTCCCGTATGAGCCAACTCGAGAGCCTTGGCTTGGTCGCGTTCGCGAAGCGTGTGCCGGGCGGGGTCGAATTCAGGTCGGGGCGGGGTGCCGGCAGGAGCATCCGGACGCACTCCGGTCAGAATCTCGACGACGTGCTGCTCCCACCAACACGCCTGTGCCACGACCTCCTCGGCCAGCCCGTGCAGAAGTCCGGCTGGCAGGCGGGTCTTGGCGGGACCGCCCAGGTGCTCAAAAGTGGGGTCGGCCATCAGGTGCGGCGAGTGCACCACCGCGGTGTTGCCGTCTTCGGCGGCGATCCGCACCAAGGTGCCGGCCAAGCCGACCACAGTGTGCACGACGTTCTCGAAGATGATGCGGTCCCCGATATGCAACCCTGGCGGCCGCGGCGCTTGCGCCCGATTCATCTTCCCTCCCGGGTGTGAACCGTGGTGGCCGGGCTGAGGGTCGCGGCCTTGAGGTCGGCCGTCAACCGCCCGGTCCAGAGCAGGTGGTAGAGCATGGGCAGCGTCATTAGCTGATCGCCCACCATCTGGGCGCCGTGGAGCAAGCCGGTCGGAGCGGCGAAGGTCTCAAGGAGCGCCTGGGCGATCTCTTCGCGATAGCAGCGGGGGTGACGGTAACCCGCGAGCCACCGGAGATTCGACCGCAATACCGGGGCGGGCCCACCCGTCCGGCGGAACTCCCAACCCACCTCTGCGCAGGCGCGCGCCGTCGCCGCGAAGGCCTCAGCCGCGGCCGGATCGACCCGGTCATCAGGACGCACGTCCACGACCAGGCCCCGGCCGTCGAGTTTCCGAGCGAAGTAGTCCGGGACATGTCGGCGTACTTGACCGTCTGCGACCCAGGTCAGCCAGAAGGGCTGGGACGCGAAGGAGATGATGTCGCGGTCGAAGTCCATCGTCATCAGCACGTCGCGTTCGACCCAGGACTCATAACCAACGTGATCGCCAGTCGTGGCTGACCATCACCAGCCTGGGAAGTTCCTCTGCCCGCGGAAGGAAGGGAACGACCGCACCGCGGCCGCCCGCTCGAACCGGATGTTCCAGCTCGACGCCAACGGGGCTCGCTGTTCGGCTCCCGCTTCATCCAGGAAAACCAGGTGAAACCCTGCCCGGTCGACCCAAGCGGTCGATAACCCCACCAAGAGGGACCACCACCACGCACCGTACGGCTGGTAACCAGATGAGGATGCAATGTATCGGGTGTATGCGCCAGATGTCTGAGACTTCCGTCAACTCACGCCAACTGGACTGAGACCTCCGCGCTTCGGAGCCAACTTGAGGAGACGGGGAGTCTTCCCCCGACGGGTCGTCGCGCCAACCAGGTGAGACCGCCCAACGAAACACGCCGACCATCTGAGACACACGCCGGGTCTCGTGAGACAGGCAGCACGTTAGGAGTTTCATCCGAGTCGCGCTGACATAGATCATTTACGTCAATACACTATTGACATGCCTAAGCGCGCACTTCCCCGAATCAGCAAAACCGCAGGTCAGGAAGCCATTGAGCGGATCGTACAGCGGCGGAGAGAAGTACGCGACCCCGAACTCGCCGCGCTGGAGAGCAGGGATCCGGCCGAGCATCCTCTGGCCGTGATCCAGCACGTCCTGAGTTGCCGCCGAGTCCCCGATTGGGTGACGTCGAACGACGTACTCGACGGACTGTGGGTCCTCGCATACATACGTCTTCACTGCCCTCACCGTCCCGATGAGGCAGATCGCCTTGAGCACGAACTGCTGGAACTGGGGCGCGCCATGCAGATCGCGATGATCCGCATGGCGCCGCCGCTCAATGTGCGCAGCCGGCAGGCGGTGGAGCACCGACTGCTCCGGCATCGGGCATCCCGGCTGGGGCTTGGCCGGAGTGAGCGGCTGGAACGCGCACACCGGTTGTCTAGGACACAACCGGAGAACACCTCGACCGAAGCACGCTGGTACGACCGACATGCGCTGGCACTGTGGGAGGCAGCCGCTCAGTTGGTTGCCTCCCGCTCCCAGTTCGACCACCTCATCGACGACGAGATGGCGGAGTGCCTCATCGGCCTGCGACGGGCGGTCAGAGAGATGCAGTGGCCGCTGTCGCCGGCTCACTACTCCACCCTGCGAGAGATCGGCTGGTGGGTGCAGGAGATCGTGGACTCACTGGATGAGCCCCGTTACGCAGCATTCCGTGAGCAACTGGGCGAAATCCATGCCACTGCCGTCACGCTTGCCGCTGGGCACCATCGTGCACGGTTCGGCGACACATAAGCGATCGCGGAAGCCCTTCGACAGCCATGAACCTCCGGGATGGCATGATGCCCGGCGCACACCTTCGAGAGGATCCTCATACAGGCGTTCGTACGTCTTTGATCCCGAAGTGCGCTTCTTGGATTGGGAAACGTCGGTGGGCTCAAGTCTCGCTTGGGTAGAAAACAGGCAGGGGCATGCGCCGGAAACGGTTCGGGGCTCTCGCAACCCGTGTCGCAAGTAGTACGGGACGAGCGGATGGCGGAGGGAACGCAGCGACGGCTCGGGGTTGGTACGCACCTGATGGCCGCGCAGCTGGCGGTTTCCCTCGCGTTAGGCCGAAGGAGCCGGCTGGTCTGGGGGCCTGCGTCCGCGCCAGAGAGCACGAACGTTGACGGCATGTGGAGGGCTCCACATGTTCGTAGGTATCCGCAGCTGAGGCGAGACGACGCCGCATAGGCTCAGGTCGGATTTGTAGGATCATCCGGCGTCCGTCACGGCTGGTGTCTGCCCCTACCTCTCCCCATCGGTTGGGGCTTCTGGTTCAAGCGCCGCCGGGCAGAGGAGCGGAGGGCATCAGCGCTCGCGCGAGATGCAAGAGGGGCGAGGGGCTCATCGGAGGATTCGTTACCTGGAGGGATCTCACGCGCATCCCGCGGACCTTGCCGCCCCTGGGATCCAGCAGCGCATACGGCGAGGTCCCCACCGGGGCCAGGACCGGGGGCCTGGCCCGGTGTAACCAGAGCCGTGAAGCGACGGCTTGCGGAGTCCCCTGTCTGGTACAGGCCATTTCACGCGCTGTTGACCCGGCGGCCTTTGATGTCGCGAAGGGGTTCAAGAGAACTATCGCATTACTTCACTCGAGGACCGAGCGGGCGGTAGCCCGTCGTGGACGGAGGGCTTGCGGGCCGCTTCTTGACGTTTGTCGCTGACGAGATAGCATGGTCACCCGAGCCTCATGAGGACGCATCACCCCAGGTCGGCTCGAGTAATAGGTGCTCAGATAGGCACTCGGAAAGTGATGAAAAAATGGCTGGGAAGAGTGTGGAGCATAGGACAACACATACATGCTTCAATCTTCGTAGCAATAGAGTTGAACATAGGTTTTTCAACTGCCTAAAAGTCAGGTATTTGAATCAAAGATGCAGCAGGTCTGTTAAATGTTGTATGCCTAGTCCTACTCACAGGTCTTCCTCTAGGGGTAAAGACCAATAGGGAGATAGGTAGAGGCAACACTCTGCAAGCCTCGATGGACGCTGGCTACACGGTAAAAAGTCCACGTCGTGGACCGCTCACCTGGAGAGACAAGCAGGCTCCCGACTGACGATCACTACGACCGGGGGGTGAGTGGAGCGTCAGTGGGGCGGTGCAAGCACAACGCAGCGAAGCCGAAGAACCGGGTGGCAAAGCACTCGTTGAGTCAACCGAATCCGCCGACACGCCCGTGATAAGCGTGGCAAGGTCAAGGCTGATCTGTTAGGAATGTGGCAGAAGCACCGTTGCCGCAGTCGGGCCGCCTGTCGCTCAGCCCGCCGCTACCAAAGAGGCTCATTCACCCAGTCGTCGGCATGCACAGGAGAGTAGATCCATGACCTTCCCCCACACCGCCAGCAGGAGTCAGGCGTGGAGCACACAGGAGATCGTTGAATCGATCCGTCCCAAGCTGAGGCGGGTGATGATCGTGTTGAACAACAAGGGAGGCGCAGGCAAGACCACTACGACGGCCAACATCTCAGCTCAGCTCGCAGCCGCTCTGCACGCAGCTGGATCGTCGAAGCGAGTGCTCGCCATCGACCTTGACCCGCAGGGCAACCTCGGACTGGATCTGGGCCATCAGGGTAAGCCCGGCGACGATGAAGGCCAGAGCGTCATTGATGTGGTCGAGGGCACGGGCGGACTGCACATCATCAAGGACGTGCGTCCACAGCTGGATGTCGTACCGGGTGGGAAGATCCTCAAGCGGATCACCGCGTCCATGATCGGCACCAGGTCCATCGATCCCAGGCGGGAGATCCTGCTGAGCCTGGCCGAGGCTCTTGCCGAAGTCGCGCACGACTACGAATGGATCCTCATCGACTGCCCTCCGAACCTCGCCGATCTGCAGCACCTGGCGGCGGTCGCGGCCGAGTACGTGCTCATCCCCGTGTGTTTCGACCAAGGCGCCATTCAAGGCCTCGAAGGCGTCAGCGAGGTGTTCGACGTCGCCACACGGCTCAACCCGAGCATCACCCCCCTGGGCGTGCTGCTGTTCGGATTCGACCGGCAGCATCTGCGTAAGATCCGGGATGAGGACGGCGACGTGATCGGCCTCAAGGAGATCGGCTTCCTGGCCAAGAAACGGCGGGAGATCATGGAGGTCCTCGGCGACTCAGGCATCCCGATCTTCCAGACCGTGATCACCCGCGCCGTGAACGTTGCCGACCAGTGCCGCAAGCACGGACGCGTCTTCGCCGAACTGGCCGATCTCACGGCCGGCTCTGACTGGAAGCGGCACGCCAAGCAACATCAACTCACTCTCAGCACGGAATCGGCCGAGACCTCCGCGATCGAGATGGAAGAGGCCACCGCTGAGATCATCAAGCGAGCCATGACACTGGAAGCGGAGGCATACGCGTGACCACGGAATTCTTCGACGACAAGCCTCCCCAGCCCAAGCTGAGCGGGATGACCCGGGCACGGGGCAAGCGCGGGCAAAGTGGCCTGGCATCGCTGGTCGCCCAGTCGCCGACCGCTGAAGAGGTTCCCGCCGCCACCCAGCCGGCGACTCAAGAGCCGGCATCCCGGCGACCCGTGCCACCGGCCGAGGCAGCCACATCGGAAGGCGAGGCTGTGGCGCGGGAGAAGCCTGTGGCGCCCTCCCGCCTGACTCCCGTAGAGCGGGGAACCACTTCGAAGGCTGAAGCGGACGGGCCCGCTGCGCCGGCGCGTCAACAACCGTCGCGAACGGCCACGCCGCCTCAGAGAAAGACGTCGGATGCGGCGATCACCGCAACGCAGCAGGAGCCGCCGTCCAGTGCGCCGGTATCGGCTCCCATGGGAGCCGGCTCCACCGAGAGGGCCGCGGCCGAACGTACCTCCACGGCATCACCCGTCGCAGCGTCCGCACCTACGGTGCCTACCCCCGCAGCGTCATTCTCCAGGGCCGCAGCTACGTCAGAGGCTGAGCCCCACCGGCGCACGGATCACGTTCCGCAGGCACCGCCCGCCGCACCCGCGCAGGTGCCGCAGACCCGGGTCCAGCCCGCCCGGCCCACGCCGCAGCCGAGCCCGCGTCCGGTACCCAGGCCCTCCACGGCCACCGGGGCGAGCTCGAGCGCCTACCAGACGCCCGAGCAGGTCAGCATCTACGTCAAGCCCGAGGCCAAGGAACGGGCGCGCGTGATGAGCCGCAGCGAAGGCATCGAATACGCGCAACTGGCCATGGACGCCATCGACCACTTCCTGACCGAGAACATGCTGACCTTCCTGGTCAGGGCCCGCCTAGAGGTCAGCCGCCCCAACGGGTCGCACTTCCCGCCCCGCAGAAACCTGCGCTCGAAGTCGAAGCCGGGCATCCGCCGGGTGCTGTGGCCCGTCCAGTTCCGCCCGGCCGAGCTCGATATCCTTAGCGACCTGGTACAGGACACCGGGGCAGAACACCTGTCCACGCTGGTCTCGGTGGCAGTTGAGGCGTACCTGCTCGACGACGACGGCGTCGAGCCCGATCGCCCATTCACCGACGACATGGCCTTGTCCTCCGGCATGTAGGGGTGGACGTGGGGGAGGCCGGCGCGGCGGACGGCCCCAGTCTGCATGCGCCGGGTCGGTCAACGGCGCGGGGAGTGGCGGCCGAGGCCTGGAGTTGGCGACGACAGTACGAGTACAGACATGCGACAGTGATGTCTGCCCTGTGGGCAGGGGCGGGTCGTGTCGTGGCGGACAGCCAGGTCGCGAAGCTGCTTCAGCGCGGTCAAGCGGCGGTCGACGACGTCGCAGTGCCATTAAAGGGGCTCGGGTCGAAGCGGGGCGCAGCGCAGTGATCGGCCGGGCAGGGTACCCAAACGGGGGCCGGAAGCGTCGGCTGAGTGTAACCCTTGATGTTCTCACCGTCGGAGTGCAACTCTAGAGCCGCATTTGCCGGCAGGCGCGCTGGCCGGAGTTGCCAGCGCCGTGGAGTGGCTCGTGGTCAGTGAGTGCCCTTCTCGACGTCGGCGTGTCCGGCCCCGGAAGTTACGACCGCGGGGGTCGCCCGCGGCACGCCGTGGTTGATGGCGCTCGCGGCAATGCGGCGCTGTGTCGGCCCGATGTGGGGACGGCTGGCGTCTGGGCGGCCCGGCCGTACGGTCGCCGAGCCCAAGATCATCGGGCCGGCGTGCACCCATGCGTGATATTCCGCCAGCACCTCGCCCTGCGCGTGAATGAAGTTCCCGTGCCGCGCGTAGCGCTCGCAGACAGACTCTGCCAGCACCCGTGCCATGACGAGGTGCTCATCGCAGGCGCCTGCGACCTGCGCCTCCAGGCCGGCGACCTGGGCGAGGCGCAATTGCAGGTGCGGCAAGTCCGATCGGCGCTCGTAGGCGTGGAGCTCGGCCAGCCGTTCGGGCCAGCGCAGCCGCCGCTCGATCGAGGCGCATACGTCCGCCACGAGCTCTGCGGCAGGCCGGCTGGCCGGGCCGCGGCCGTCGAGCTGCACGGCCCGCTGGGCCGTCGGCTCGAAGTCGGTGAGCTTGCGCAGCCCGCTCTTGAGCAGGCGTACGCGGTTGTGCAGGCACGCGGCGCTCCAGCCGAGCACCAGGAGACGGTCGGCGTCCACCTCGCAGTGCCAGCCGACCAGTGCCACCTCCCGGGCCATGCGGTGGTGGAGGACCCAGGACTTCTTCTCGGCCATCGACGCGGGGGTGTCGATCCGAACCTGCAGGCCGCCGGACGGGAGCCTGGCGACGCCGACCTTCATGCCGGGCACGACCCTGGCGCAGATCCGCTGTACGAGCCGCTGCCGCGCGGAGGTCTCCGGCGCCATGGGCACCGGCACCCGACCTGGCAGTACGCGCCCTGGGACCCCTCTCGCCGTCGGCTGGGTGCTCATATGGGCCACCTCCTGGACCCGCGTGTGCTCATGTCGGCCAACGCAAATCGACACTCAATGAAGCCATCGCTCGCGAACGAGACGGCGTCCTTCTCCCAGCTGTCACTGGCGGTGGATGACCTGAGGTTCCGACGGTGCGCTGAATCCCGAACGACAGCCGAGGCCCGAACCCCTGCCGGTGTCCGAACGACCGTCGCCGCGCAGAAGACGATCAGCACCCTCACCGCGAATGCCGGCACGTTCATCACCCTCACCAACTCCGCGGCAATTTTCGAAGACGGCGGGTGACGCCACTCATCGTCGTTGACCAATCGCTGCCGAAGCCGAAGACCGATGCCCTGAGGTACACGACCCGAAGACAAACGATTCGACGTGCCCCCTGCCAAGGAGAAGACATTTAGAAATCATGCTGATCCGATCAGCCGGAGCGACCACTGGAGAATTTCATAGTCTCTGCCCGGAAGGCACCTTTTTCACGGCCAACTATCATCTGAATCCTGCCAGCTATGACGCCGCCATGCTTATCCTGCGGGACCACAGTGAGTTACTTGGCCACCACCTTCAGTGCACCTGAGTTTGAAAGGCTGAAGTTTACGTGGTCAGCGGATCAAGCCAGCCTGGAGAAGCGAGGCCCGTCGAGTAAGAAACGACGGTATTGCGTGCGTTGCGGATCTGCGCAAGCGAGGAGATGATCGAGCTTCAGCCAGGCGTCGATCGGGTGCGCATCGAGGAGCCGGGCCACTCGGCCTCATAGACGATTTCCCGGCGACTAAGGCAGCCCTCCGACCCATCCCCAGAAATGCAGCACGATGCCCACCAAGACCGGCGCCATCGTCGCGGCGCCACTCCATCCCGGCGACATCTGGAATCCGCCCAACAGTCCGCTGTAAACAGGAACGCCGATCCAGATCCACGGAGGGAAAGGGAACCCATCGACCCGCTCCGGCGCGCGGTTCCGGATATGCCAGCCGAAGTAAGACCACCGGCGGAACCGTCCCGCGGGAAGGATGCGCGTGCCTTCAGGGAATTCCACGACCGCGCGTCGCGCGACACCCTTACCGATCCGCACCCAAAGGATCTCGTCTTCAGTCATGCCGTCCAGCCACGGATGCCACATGATCCGCTGCCAATAGCCTCTGCCGCCGTTGAGCGGCGTGAGCCTGAGCATGGAACACCTGGCCAGCTTGTTGTTCGCGATATGCGCTCGCACCAGCCATTCGGCAGGCTTTGCCGAAGCGGCCTTCCGATTGAGAATCCACCGCCCCACCCATGCCGACAGGCACCAGACCAAGACGGCGCCGATGACCACATCGGACGCGAAATCCCCCTCAGCGATCTGAACGGCCGCGGCGGCCGGCAGCCCCAGACAGAGGACGGTCAAACTGATCGAGGTGACGTGACGGCTTCCGTAGAGGGACACCGATGCCCCATCTCAGCGGCCTTTTCTCGCACAACGCTCCAGGACAGGCGAACATCCCCGTGGAGAGCCCGAACTCGCCTTCGTGATGAGGCTCGCCATGGCGACGGTCCCTAACACGTGCACGATCACTTCTTGGGTGACGGCGGCGACGCTCGCGAGCGCCCCTTGAGAATCATCCCCTTGGACGAGCCGGATACCGTTGCCCTCGTAGCCGCCCTGAAACTCCACCAGCTGACGTCGAAGGCGAAGCTCGGCTCGACACCGATGTCGCGGAAAGGCTGCTCGCCCACCCGCAGCACGTCGCTTCCGCGTGCCGCAGCATCACCTGCTCTTGAGGCATAGGCGAAGTGGAAGATCTTCGCCCCGACGTAGCCATCGACGGGCATCGAGGGCTCGCGGACCGGCACCAAGAGGGACGGCGCCGCCCGGCGCGACGCGGCCGGCCATACAGCTCCAGCGTCATTGATCGGCGGCGCCCCCTCATCCGGTGGCTCCAGCGACGGACGCCGGTGCTCGATGGCGGCGCCGGTCAGCTGCGGCGAAGCCGGGGCTGGTCGACGTCAGCAGGGCCCTCGCCCGGGCGGCCGGCCCGTCGGGACCGTCGGCGTCGACGCGAGTGCAGGCCTGGGGCGGGAACTCCCGGCGTGCGCGCACATGGTCACGTGGCTCGGCTGCGTGCCGGCGGGCTGAGTTCGCGGGGGGTTCTTCGGCATCGGAAGAGGCGGAGCTGAGCTGTCGTTGCCGGTTCATGGTGGCGCCTATCGCGGCGCACGCCTCGCACGGGTGTCCGGACGGCAGCAGGTGCTCTTCGCACATGGGATGCGGGCAGTGGTAGCCGCGCTCGACGACCGTCAGCGCGGCGGCGACGGCGCGGCGCGGCCGTGTGCCGGACCAGACGGTCAGGCGGCGGCGGACGCGGGCCGTCAGCTGCGCGATGGTCCGTCCTTGAGCGAGCTCGTCGTCGATGGCCGCTAGTACGCGTTCGCGCTCTGACTGGCTCATGCGCAGCTGCCATTCAAGCGGCAGCGCCGTCATGACGCTGGGACCGCCTCGCGGCCGGGTCACGGCCGGGGCGGGGGGTGGTTCGTCGTTGATCTGCCTCTCGCGCGTCAGCGCGTTGCGGCTGGCGTCCTTACGGTGCTGTGCTCCGCCTACGGCGAGAGGGAACGGGTTCTTTGCGGATGGATCCTCTGAGGGTGGTTCCTTTGAAGGTGTCTCATATGGAGGCGTCAGATCTGGCACGTGGGGACCAGACGTCTGTGGCAGGGGCAGACTGGCCACATCTGGTACGGGGGAGTGGTCAGATGGCGCGGGGCAGCCGGAGACCTCCTCGCCGTCATCGCTGCTGTGGTTGTGATCCTGAGGGAGGGCTGCGATGAGACCCTCCTCCACGACGGCCTGCACGTGCATCCAGAAGCCGTTGCCGCGGCGGTGCACGCGTACCCAGCCCGCTGCTTCCAAGGCGCGTAGCCGGCGACGGGCCGTCGTGGGGGAGCAGGACAGCCATTGGCCAAGCTTGGCCAGGGTCAGGTCGTGCCCGTCGGGGTCAAGTTTGTCGCACAGGACGACCCACGTCCGGAAGGTTTCTGGACACACGTGTCCGTCGGCGGTAGCCGCTTCGCCCGCGCGCACGCGTGCCAGGGCCCACGCGGGCACGGCCGCGTAGCGCCGGCGGGTTTCCTGGGGGCGGTGCAGCACGGTGTGCAGGGCCGAGCGGTTGCGTCCGCGAAGGCGTCGTGTCAGGAACGGCCCGCCTCCGTGGTCGGTGAGCAACTCCGTCCGGGCGCGATCCAGGGTGCGCTCGCTGACTCCGAGCCGCTCGGCGACCCAGCAGCGCCGGGCCCGGGCCGGTTCCTGACCGCCGTGGGCGTTGCGGTACTGCAGAGCCTCGTACAGGCACCAGGCGACGATGGCCAGAGCGCTGTGCGTGCTGCTGTAGAGCAGGGCACGCGGCACCTGATGGTGCCGGGCGCTCATGCGCCGGCCCCAGCGTGACGTGTCGCCGATGGCGTCGGCTTGCGGGCGTGGCGGGAGGGCTCGGCGCCTTGGGCGCGGGCGGCGCATCGCTCGGCCGCCAGGGCGTGACGGCTTGCTTGGACAACCGTCGCGGTGGCGCGGTCTCGCCTGGCGGTGATGTCACCTGTGGCCGAGGCGATCGCGCCGTAGAGGTGGAAGACCGGCTCGACGATCTGCGGGGTTGTTTTTGGGCGTGCTGAACTGAGCGCATGGCTCATGGTGGGCTCCGATGCGGATGGTGGGTGCACTGAACAGAGCCGCTGGCGTGACCTGTGGTCTGGTGCCGCGTGCTGCTGATGTGCCGGTATGGGTTTTAGGGTGTGGCCCGGCCGGGCCGAGGGGGTGCGGTCAGCGGCGCCTCCGGGACGGGGTGCAGAAGGAGCGCCGGTCGCCGGATGGCGACGGCAAGCTGGAACGGATGACGGTCACGGACGGCAGAGCCCACGCCATCGGCACAGCGCGCCGGGCCGCGGCAGGGCCGCCGGCCGAAGCCGGGCGCGTGGCGTGTGGGGTTGTTTTTGGGCGTGCTGAACTGAGCGCATGGCTCATGGTGGGCTCCGATGCGGATGGTGGGTGCACTAAACAGAGCCGCTGGCGTGACCTGTGGTCTGGTGCCGCGTGCTGCTGATGTGCCGGTATGGGTTTTAGGGTGTGGCCCGGCCGGGCCGAGGGGGTGCGGTCAGCGGCGCCTCCGGGACGGGGTGCAGAAGGAGCGCCGGTCGCCGGATGGCGACGGCAAGCTCTTTACGAGGCCGGCACAGGCGGTAAGAACGCCTCTGGCGGCACACGATGGCCGGCAGCTCCACGCGCGCGGCACCTGGTGATCTCTCCCGGGCGAAGGGCGCTGCGAGGAGAAAAGATTTGCCGGCGCCGGTGGCGCCGGACGCACAGGCCGATGCCGTCGTGGCGCCCGGCGGGTGCACGCGCCCACAGCGGGCGCGTCAGCGCCTTGCCTGGAATGGCGGACCTGCGGGATGAGACACGGCGGCCTGACCGCGCTAAACGTGCGCAAATGCTGAACGTTCGCGGAAAAAAGCTTGGCACGCGCGTATGGCGTCTCTCCCGGTAGTCCGGGTATGACGTTATGCGTACGGGCGCTGGCAGAAACGCCCGAATGCGACACGCCGCACGTGGGCATAACTGGCAGAGCACGGAGTCCATCGTCTATGGTGGTCTCCAGACCTTAAGGACCGGCCTAGGCACGCGAGAGCTCGCCAGCCGACACGCGCCGGGCCGGGGTTTAAAGGGTCCTCGCGCCGCAACCGCCAAGTAGTTGCGCGAGGGCCCGCTTCTTTTTTTGCGGGTCTACCGTGGGGCGTTGCCCCGGGTCTGATGTCGGCCCGTGGCTGGCCCTCCCTTCTGTGCTTGCTCGATCGGGCTAAGCAGCCACGACAGCGTTCCCGGTCAAGACGGGCGGAAGGTCGAAGTCAAGCGTGCCCTGCAACTCCTGCTCGCCTTCGACGGTCACACTGGCGCCTTGCAGCAGTGCCTTCACCAGCTCCGCCGCAGCGACGGCCGCCTCCGGATGAGTCTCCGGATCCGGGTGAAGAGAGGTCAGGACGTCGACAAGGTAGGGATTGAGGAAGGGATATCGCATGTGGTTCGCACCGGCCTCGAGGCGGCGGCGCAGCGCTGGGCTCGGCCGCAGATTCGTGGGCACGGGCTCTTTGCCGCAATCGGTGCGCAGGTGACTTGCGGCCTCCACGAGCGTCTGTACCAGCCGTCCGGTGGCTGCCTCCTGGCGCTTGTCGGGATCCTGCTGCTTCCTTGGCTCGGGGTGGAGCGCGTCGAACAGGTCCACAAGGTAGCGACCTGTTTTGCGCGTACCGTAACCTGCGCTGAGCGCGCTCTCCTCCAGGCGCCTGCGCAGGTCTGGGCCAGGGCGGATCATTGTCTGCCTGCGCTCACCCAGATATGCCTGAGGCATCCCACACCCCTTTCGTTTCACCGTGATCGCAGTTCTACAGGAAACTGTTTCACTACGCGAGCACCTCGGGGTGTTTTGCGCGCGTGTCGCCAGAACTGGCACGACGCAGTGATCCCGTAATCCGCCGATCCCGGCCCTGCGGTGATCACACGAAGGAGCAGTCTTCACACAACCTTGCTCACTTGCTCGCCGTGAGTCTCTTGCGGTTGGACTGGTTCATCACGCAGCAGGGGCGCCCGGAGGCGGCCGGCCCGGCTCTTCGCCCCTGGGCTCGGCCGAGGTCGCAGGGGTGTGCTGTCCGGTACCGGTGTTGCGCCCCCTACGGTACGGAGCGGCTCCTGATCGTGATGGTGTCGTCGGCAGGCGACCGGATACGGGCGGCTCAGTGCCGGAGTTTGCGTGCTGCTCAGGTGGGGTGAGTCGGGGGTCCTGGACGAGGACCTGATGGACTCACGCCGACCGTCGTGGCTGGGGTGGCGTTCTTGACCTTCCCGCCGAGCGGCCGAGTGATACGGAAGCCAACCCCAGCAGAGCTTGGGGAGTGTCGGTTGCGCCCAACACCGCCGTGTCCGGGGTGCGCCGACTTTCCGCCAATTTGTGAAAGCAGGTGCCTGTCAACGTTCCGCACAGGCCATGATCAAACTTCGCCGCACGCTTGCCAAGCGGGGGCGTGCAGGCCGACGAAGATTGGAGCAATGTGCGAAGAACGACAACTCTGCTCGCCACCGCATTCCTAGCTCTGGTGGCGGTTTTACCTGTTCCGACGGCCGTCGCGGCGACCGAACCGGAAGGCGGCACTGCCACAGGACGGAGCAGCATCACCTGGGCGCCCTGTACGGAGGAGCCCGAGGCCGAGTGCGGCAAGCTGGCCGTGCCGATCGACTGGGCCAAGCCGGACGGCCCCTCCATCGAGCTGGCCGTCGCGCGGCGCAAGGCCACCGACCCCGCCGCCCGCGTCGGGTCGCTGGTGATCAACCCGGGCGGCCCCGGCGGGTCCGGCGTGGAGGCCGTCTACGGCGCTCCCGGCTCCTACACCGAGGAACTGCAGCGGCGCTTCGACATCGTCGGCTTCGATCCCCGGGGCGTGGGCCGCAGCCACCCGGTGATCTGCTCGGCGTCGGTGTACAACCAGATGCCGCACACCGTCATGGCGAGCCAGGCCGACTACGACGCCTGGAACCTCTTCACCAAGAAGCTGCACAAGGACTGCCGGGCCCGTACCGGCCCCCTGTACGACCACGTCGACTCGGTCGACGTCGCACGGGACATGGACGCGCTCCGCGCCGCGCTCGGCGAGGACAAGCTCACCTACTACGGCATCTCGTACGGCACCCTGATCGGCCAGATGTACGCCGAGCTGTTCCCCGACCGGATCCGGGCGCTCGCGCTCGACAGCAACATGGACCACAGCCTCGGCGTCGCGGGCTTCCTCAGCACCGAAGCGATCGCCGTAGAGGACGCCTTCGACGAGTTCGTTGGATGGTGCGAGGCCGACACCAGTTGCATCCTGCACGGGCGTGACGTCCGTCAGATGTGGAAGGATCTGCTGGCCAAGGCCCGGAGTGGCGAGCTGTACTACCCGCCCTCCCCGAACCGTCCGATGACCGAACTGCAGCTCATCTACAACGCCGCGCTCGGCACCGAGGGGCCCGACTGGCGCACGCTCAGCGAGGTCATCAACTGGCTGAGCGGCGGGGCGGAGCCGTCCTGGGTGCCGCCGCTGCCGGGCCGTGGGCCCGTGGAGGGCGACGTCGCCGACCTGCCCACCCGGATTCTCTGCCAGGATTACAGCCTCCGGGTGCGGAGCTACGCCGAATATGCCGCCTACATGAGCGTGTCCAACCGTCTCGCGCCCGACGTGCGGTACCACCCGTACCCGATCGACGACCTGCCCATTTGTCTCAACTCCACCACGACCAACCCGCCGCACGAGCTGAAGTACACGGGCACCGCGCCGATCCTGCTGGGCAGCTCGCTGCATGATCCCGCCACGCCGTACATGTGGTCCGCCAACGCGGCGCGGCAACTCGGCCCGAAGGCTGTGCTGCTCACCTACGAGGGCTGGGGGCATCGCATCTACGGCAAGGACAAGTGCCAGACGGACATCTTCGACGAGTACCTGATTTCGCTGAAGGTGCCGCCGCACGGTACCCGCTGCGCCGTGGGCACCCCTGAGCAGAGCATGCTCAAGCGGCAGCAGCTGCCCCAGAAGACGTGGCCGTCGGACAAGCGGCACTGGGCTGCTCTGGCCGGTAGGTAACCCGAGCCGCCGGACCGCGGCACACCGCCGCGCTCCGGCGGTCTTCTCGCTGGACCCCGTGGATCGTGCAGAAGGGACCCGAGAACCGATGGCGAGCCCACGCCCATCGCACCATATAACCGCCAAACTCGGCGGTATATCCGCCATACGCGTAAGAGACCGTCACTACGACGCCACAGGGGATTTATTATTCGCTTCGTCCGGCCCAAGTTTCGCGTAGATGAATATTGCGATAACCGCTGGAATTGTCGTTGATCTGCTTCGCTTTCACCAGTTTTACTGCTGACCGTGAAAGTAATTGCCCTCGGCCGCAAGAAATATGCGGCTGTGCTGCTGGTCGTGATGCCTGCACTCTCCACCGAGTTCCTGGCCGCGCCGCCGGCCTCGGCCGCGCACACGCAGGAAGTGATCACGCGTAGCGCGGAGGCCGATCCCGTGTTGCCGGACCCCGGCTCCAAAGCGAAAAGTCCTCGAATGAACGTGTCCGCCTATCCGAAACTGACGGACCAGGAGCTCGCGGACCGCGTCGCCCGAGACCGCAAGGCAGACAGCGGTTCCTCGGAAGCCGGCCCTTCCACGGATGTGACCTCCGCTGAGACGCTGCCGGACGGCCGGGTGCGGGTGGACCTCTATACGCCCGCACCCGGCGTGACCGCTGAGCAGCTCGCGGCGTCGCTTCAGGCGGAAGGCAAGAAGAACGTCCAGGTCGCTCGGCACATCGCCGCAGAGGCCGACTCCGACGTCGAGGCCTTGGCGCCGGGGGACTGCACCTATGGCCAGGCGCATTCGGTCACATGCCCGGTCTCTTACTGGACGAACATGGGCCGAGTCAACCCGGTGGTGGCGTTCAACGACCATTCGGGCGCGGCATGGCCGACGGATAACGCCGTGTACAAGTGGAACAGAACGCCCAACATCGACAGCTGGTATTACTGGAACTACTGTCCTCAGTACGAGAACGTGCATTGCGTGGATGTGCATTCCGCCAACTACGGCGCCACCAACTGGTACGGTCACACCACGCGCTACTATATTCCGCCGACGTACGGCAGGATGCTCGGGGCGCATATCGAGCTCAATGACTATTACGGGCAGAACGGCACAACGTACAACCACGTCGTCACGCATGAAATGGGCCATGCCCTGGGATTGGGTCACAATGACTGGGGAAACGACGTCATGTACACGACCGTGAACATGCGAGAAGACATCGGTGGGGAGAACCCGGAATTGCTCAGGTCAATCTATTCCATTGACCGCTGACCCTGGGGCTTTCGCCCAGCCGGTGGCCACGTGGGAGCCGGTTACCGGAGCGCGACGGCGGGTTGGGGCGCGTTCGTGACCTCAGCCCGCGACCCGACCTAAGGTCCACCGGACTCCAGCAGCTGGGTGGCAGCATGAGCGCCGCCGGCCAGGCGCTGACGGCGCGCACGGCAGCGCCGGAGCCGGCGATCTCGGCTGCCCAGGCGAGGGCCGCGGCAGGTGGGTGTGAGGTGATCACCGAGCCAGTGTGCACGGTCGCCTCTGTGCGGCCAACCGGCTTTTGCCGCCCGACGAGTGCTGTCGAACACCCCCTTCGCGAAGGCGGCAGCTGAAATCCTGCACCTCGCTCGGGTCGCTGGGAAACGATTCAGCCGCCGACGGGAATGCGATCATCCAGGGAGAGCCATCGACCCTGGTCGGCCTCAGACCAGGAGGGCCTTGGCGATGGTGTCGGCCATGGCTTGAGCTCCGGCGTCGTTGGGATGAACGTGGTCGCCGCTGTCGTAGTCGGGACGCAGGGCGGCCGGTGCGGGCGGGTCGCGCAGAGCGCGGTCCAGCTCGGCGACCGCATCGTATGCCTGGTTGGCGCGGATCCGCCGGTTGAGTCGCTGCCGGGCCTGCTCGCTTTCGGGCGTGTCGAAGCCTGGCAAGGCCGCGCCGCTGAAGGGCGTGATGGTGGCGATGGCAGCCTTCAGTGCGCGTTGCCGGGCCTGTTCGGCGAGGGCGGATAGACCGGCGATGAGGTCGCTCGTCGGGGGTTGGGGAAGGTCGAACATGCCGGGCATGCCGATGTCGTTGACGCCAAGTCGCACGACGACGTGGGTCACGTCGGGAACGGTGAGCAGGTCGCGGTTGAACCGGGCCAGACCCCGCTCGCCGAGGACGTCGGCGAGCGAGTCGCTGACGGCGGCCACCACCTGCCGGTCGGCGGGGGCCCAGAGGTCGATTCCGCTGAGGAAAAACCGGGACTGCAGCGGTTCACCGCCGGGCAGGTCCGGATGGGAGACGGCGTCGCCTGAGGTCACATAGCCGGTCTGCAGAGTGAAGGGATGGTAGGTGGCAGGCTTCGCGTCATCGGTGTTGTCGGGTGGTAGGTGCTGATGGACAGGTCGGTGGCGAAGTCGATGAGGTCGTTGTTGGCTTCTTGCCCGGGCGGGATCGTCACCCGGGGCACTCCGCCGAAGGTGACGACGGTGTCGGTGCCGATGTTGACCGCGGCCGCGGTGGCGTGTCCCGCGACGTGGGTGCGGGCGATGGTGAGAGGTTGCCTGCCGTAGAGGTTGCTGAGCTGGACTCGCAGGCGAACTGTGCGGACGCGGACGACCTGGCGGAGGGTCTGGCCGGCGAAGCCACGCGGTGAGTGGATGAGCGTCATCGGCTCGTACGGGCTGACCGGCGCCGATCGGAACGCCGCGGTCCAGGTAAGGGTCATGGGGGTGAGTCTCCAAAGGGCCCAGCAGGTGGGTGGATCATGACGTGCAGCCTGGGTCGCGGCACGGGAACCGAAGCGGGGACGGGGCGGCTCTCAGGCGGTCTGCGGCCGCGACGGCCGGCGGGTCGCCGGTTCGGCCTTGCCTCCTCCAGTCACCCGGAGGAGGCCGGACACATCAGTGAGGAAGGCCTGCGTCGAAGCTCATGCCGATCCTTTCCAGCCCCTTCAACGCCTCCTCGCCGAAAAGCCGGACGATCTCAGCGCCGACCGCCGATGTCAGGACGATGTCGTTGAGCGCTTCTTCGGCAGTTCCCTGCACGACCGCCATCAGGTAGGCGGTTTCAGCCGAATCTGGCGTGGAGCCCCGGGTGTTGATGGTTTACGGCCGAGAAGCTGACCGCTGACGTTCTTGAAGGCGCGCGTCACCCCGGCGGCACGGCGATCATGTCCATCGGCTCGAGGTGGAGGTCGCTCCCCCCTGTCTCCGTACAGGATCTGCCAGGTCCCTGTGATCGGCATGAAGGTTTCGCGGGTCTTCAAATGAGCGTGCAGAGCCGGCCCGTCACCGGGCGGGCACTCCACGATGAAGATGGATGTGCCGGGATCGCTGGTGAGTGCCGGAGGGGTGCTCGCCCCCTCGGTGTCCTTGATCGCTCCCAGCAGGAAGAAGATGTTCTTGGCCGCCACGTATTCGTAGGCCTCCGCGATGCTGCGACGCTGGCCTGTGTCGCTGCCATACCCGCGCGATTTGTCCTCGCCACCTCCCTCGGCTGGCTGGGGGGAGGGCGGCAGGGGAGGAGCGTCCCGGACGGGTGACCCGTGTTGGGCTTGCGCAGCGCCTTCGCTAATGTCCAGGGATGTCCTCCACTCGGTCCGCCGTTTCGCTGCTGTCCAGACAGGTGTGTCTTCGAATTCCACTTCTGGCCGGCGCAAAACGCCCGTGACGGTGAGCCCGGCGAAGATGGGGACGGAGACGGGGATGGGCGACGGCGGGAGCGACGCCAGCACAGGTTCCGGCTGAAGGCGACCAAGCTGGGTCGCTCGCGGGGCGGGCTGAGCAGCAAGGTGCACTTGTCGGCCGACCGGCGATGTCGTCCGTTGTCCTTCGTTCTCACTGCCGGTCAGGCTGGAGACAGCCCGCAGTTTCGCGCGGTGCTGGAGCGCATCAAGATCAGTCTGCCGGTGGGGCGTCCGCGGACCAGGCCGGGCGCGGTGGCCGCCGATAAGGCGTACTCCTGCCGCGGCAACCGCGCCTATCTGCGTCGGCGAGGCATCAAGGCGGTCATCCCGGAGAAGGCCGACCAGGCGGCCAACCGCAAGAAGCGTGGTTCCCGCGGTGGCCGGCCGGTCCGTCATGATCCCGATCTCTAAAGGAACGCAACACGGTGGAACGGTGCGTCAATCGGATCAAGGAGTGGCGCGGGCTGGCCTTCCGCTTCGACAAGACTCCCGACAGCTACCTGGCCGGCCTGCACCTACGCGGAGCCGTCCTATGGGTCCGAAGCCTCCGATCAGTCTGAAGATTCGAACTCCGTACAGGCTCTAGGACATGACGGCGACGTGTGCTCCCCGTCGTGAACGGTGACTGAAGACTGCCTTGTATGTGATCCGCGCCGCGCGACCGGCGGCGTCAGAGTGAAGGCGCGGAAAGGACGATCTTGCCGTCGGCGGCTTCCTGGGGTGACCGAGGTGAGGGCTTGGGCCGCGTCCTCCAGCGGCATCGTCGCAGCCGGCGGACGAGGCTCCAGCGTCCCCTGTCGCCACCATGCCATGAGAGTCCGCAGAGCGTCGCCCACGCGGTGGGGGTCGCGAACGGTGTTTGCGGCGATGTCCTCGCCCAGAACGGCAATGTTGCGGATGGGAACGTCCAGCAGGCTGAGGTCCGGAATGTTCCCCGAGGCGTAGCGCCACCGTGGCCCGCGCCGGCCGCACCGAGGCGGCCGGTGTCTGAGACGACCGCGGTCACAGGCACGTCTGCCGCATCCGTCCGCCCGCCGGCACCTGGGCAGCCTGGGCGACGCGCTGGCGGGCGCCAAATCGTTCGCCGACAACGCCATCCGCTTCGGCTCGGTCGGTGAAGCGCCGGAATTGACGGGAATGCGGCGAATCCTGGCGGAGAACAAGCGGCGACGTGAAAGCGACGGAGTTATGCTTGCTTGGCCTCTCGAGCAAGATCAATCATTTAATTCGAGCTATGTCGCTGGAGGTCAGCAGGGATGCGAAAGATAGTTGGTTCGCTGAGTTTGTCATTGCTCACCGCAGGCCTGATCATCGGGTTCCCCGGGGTTGGCTCGGCTGAAACGGCAAGCACTGAGATATCGATCCAGGATGGCGGAAAGATTTGCTGGTAGCGCCCTAGCGGTCGCCTGGCAGCAGTCGGCCGGACCGGCAGGAACCATACGCCGGTCCGGCTCTCACGCAAGAGTGCCTCCTTTCACCGCCGTCGAGATGCCGGCGCAACGCTTTGGGCAGATGCCAGCGCTCGTTGTCCCACGCCAGCCACCGGGGCCCGCCTTCATCCTTGTCGCGGATGATTCCTGCCACACAGGGACGGAAACGGCCGATGCCTGAGGCCGCGTAATCGACCCGCTGCTCATCGGCCGGCAGACCGCCCAAATCCATTTAGTCCTGCCGGGTAGGCCGTTCGGCTCGACGGCGCGTCAGCACACGAGTGGTGCTGCCGTCATCTTCGGCTATGTCCCGGACGTGCTCGAAGCCGATCCTGTTCAGGACAGCCAGCGAGGCACCGTTTGACGCCGCTACGGTGGCGTACACCTCCGTCAGCCCCAGGGCGTCGAAGCCGTAGGCGACGATCGCCTCGGCCAATTCTCTCCCCAGACCCGATCCCCACACATCAGGGGCCAGCGCGTAGATGATCTCGTAGCCCTGGACCGTGTCGGTCGGCTTGATCTCAGCGTGTCCGATCAAGAGACCGTTCCGACGAACGGCCCAGACGTCGAACAGCTCCTGGGCGTAGACCTTTGTGAAGATCCGTCCGAACAGGGCACGGTCCTCCGCCTCGGTAGCAGGGCCATCGCCCATCCACTGCGAAACCCTCCGGTCCTGGAACAGGGTGACGAAGTCTTCCTGGTCTTCGAGGGCGTACGGCTCCAGCAGCATGCGGTCAGTGCGCAGAGTCGGGGTCATAGGCGGCGAAGCTACCCGCGCGCCGCTCTCCCGACAAATCGTTTCACTAGCCAAGGCTCGGCACAGGTGCTTTCGCCCTACCGAAGCCATCCTGGTCCACGGTCTGAGGCGAGCCACTGGCAGGAGCGCCGTTGTGCTGCTCCCTCGAGGGCCGCGACCAGACGTACTGGCCCACGGCATAGCCGCCATCCGGATGTACCGCCACCTTCCCCAGCGTGGGGATGGACGTGGTCTTCCCGGTGTCCGGATCGTAGATCGTCTTGCCCTGCCGAGCTCGACGATCAGATGCATTCCGCTGAAGGCGATGGTCAGGTCCTGCACCACGTCGGCTGGCAGCCGGAAGCCGGTCGGCTTGCCGGCGGCCATCTGCCGCAACCCGACGCCAGAGTGTCGGCGATCGCGAGCAATCGCCCGTCCTGGCTGACCGCGACTTGCCGCAAGCGCTTGCCAGCCAAACCGAGACCGGTTAGCCCGCCTGCCCGTCTGCCGGTCTTGACGTTCCACACTCTCACCCCCCTCGGGGCCGACGCTGATGAGAGGGTGGCCGTCGGCGGTGAGGGCGCGGGCGACGTCGGGGCCGGTGTCGGGGTCGCGAAAGGACCGGACCGCATGATTCGCGGCTGAGGCGAGGAGGGAGGATCTGGCCTCGTCGGTGGGTGCCAGACGCCCGGACGCCACCCTCAGGAGCATGCCGAGCACGGGATCCTTGTCTCTGACCTGGCTGGCCACGCCGGCCAGCCTGGTGGACTCGGCGACGTCACGCTGGCGACACGGTCCGGGCGCCCATCTCTGGTCTCATTCGCAGGAGGGCGCGTCACAGGTGTCAAACACGCGCAGGGCGAACCACAGGTCATAGCGCGCCGAGGGGCTGTCCAGCAGCGACCGTCCGAGCACTTCCTCGATCCGGGTCAGGCGTTTACGCACACCGGGCGCCGAGATGCCGAGCGCCGAGGCGGTCGGCTCCAGACGGGCGTGGTTGGCCAGCCACACCCGCAGAGTCTCCAGGAACGCCGTCGATTCGCGACTCGTCAGCGAAGACACCTGCAGCGCGGCCCAATCGTGCACGTCCGCGGTGTCGAGGATCGCATCGAGGGTCTCTTCGCCGTCGGCTCCTTCACGTCCGTCGAGTACGCAGAGCGCGAGGTGAAGCTTCGCCTGCGTGGCGAGGTCGTCCAAGGAGAGGCCGAGAAGCCGTTCGATGTGCCGCAGCCGAGCCGGCAAGGTGTTGCGATGAATCTTCAGCTGCCGCGCGGCACCGCCGTGGAAGTCGAGCCAGGACCGGATGGTGGCGGTGAGTGCGGCCGCATCAGGATCTCCAGCCCGGTCCGGCCGGTAGGTGTGCAGCGGCTCGAGCAGGGCTCTGGCCCACGCGTACCCGCGGCTGCGCACCAGGGCGGCCAGGTCTCCTCTCGGACTGAACTCGGCGTAGTTCTCGGCTCTTCCCCGCGCGGTCGCCAGAGCGTGGAACGCCTGCCGGTAGCCGGAGGCCAGATCCCGTAGCAGGACGCTCCCGCCGCGCCCGACGTGAATGTCCGTCGATCGGCAGGCGTAAAGCCGGAGTGCCTGCTCCATGGCGTCTCCCCCCGCATGTGCCGGAGCTAGCACGATGACGTGGCGAGCGTAGACGGGACAGCGCACGATCCAGGCTGTGCCGTGTGACGCGCGGTCACACTCGGCCACCGCTCGATCCCTGATCTGCTCCGGGCACTCCACGACATAGACGCGGACCTCTTCCGCGAGGCTCGGGCCCATGGTCTCGGCGACGCGGTGTGCGGCCTCCAGCTGACCGGTCAGCAGGAGATGAAGCACTGCCTCGCGGGTCTGCGCCTCCGCCCGGTCTACATCGCGTCGCCGGCGGCCGGACTCCTCGACACCCCAGCTCAGCGACAGCAGCCGGGACGCGTCGCCGATCAGGTTCCGTACCGATGCCGGGAACCGCTGCGCCCGCGCCACGACGAGGGTCGCCTCAGGTCCGCCCTCACCGATCGACTGAATGTGGACCACACCCGCCTCGACGTCCGCGGCGGCGGCACCGGCCGCACCGCTGATCACCCGGTCGATGTCGGCCGCGGCCTGCTCGATCACGTCCTCGGGGAGCACGGGAAAGGCGTGGCGGGGCATACCGGCCCCATCCAGCAGAACGACGCTGCCTTCCACCTGCCGGGCAAGCCAGCGCAGCAGGTGGCTCAGGCCGTCCGGGCGCGTCACCTCCCGTTGCATCTCTTTGAGGTGAGCGTTCGTGAGCTCCCGCTCCTCACGGATGATCTCCATGGTCGCCGCCCATACGCGATACGGCTCGCTCGCCGCCAGCAGCAGCGGAGTGCCGTGCTCTTGCGCCCAGGCGGCCAGGGCCTCGACGTCCGGCAAGCAGTCCCCGCCAGGGCCGACGGCGAGGACCACCCCTGCGGCGTCCACGCCGCTCAGCTGTCGCATGATGTCCTCGGCTCGACCCTCGAACCCGGCGAAGGGCACGATGGCGAGGGTTCGCCGGAAGATCTTTGGGTCGGCTCCGCCCCAAGCGGACAGATCCGCCTGGACGATCAGCGCAGAGTCGATCTCACGCGTCCTGGCGGGCCCGTGCGCGAGAAGCCGCATCCCGAGTTCGGACCGGCCCACCAGTGTGCTGACCGTGGGCATCGGCACCTCACCTCGTGTCCTGCGACACCCCTGTGGTTCGGTTCAGGGTAGTGCCTGCCACGAGAACAAGGCTACGAACGAGCAGGTCATGCGCTGTAACGGCCTCCGCACGTCACAACTGACCGCTCGCGCGACCGCTTCACACGCCAGGGGCGAGGTAGGGAAAACTCCGGCCCGGCGCCACGGCGATCGATCGGCTGTCCAGGCCGAGCGGCACGGCCTTGTTGAGCACGAGCGCGAACATCACCTCGGCCGCGCAGTCGGCGAGGCCACGACCGTTGCGGGCGGCGAAGCCGAACCCGGCGGCGGTCCCGATCTCGTAGCGGAGGACATCAGGGAAGAGGGCATCGACGACCTGGCTCGCGTGCGCGACAGGGTCATCGCTGGTGTGCACGGCGGCGACGGCCTTGCTGACGAGGTCGTGCACTAGCGGCCCGTACAGGTCTGGGTCCTGGCTGGGCTGGGTGGTGTTGTAGTCGCTGGCCTGCTGTGAGCCGTCCGGATAGAAGATGGTGTTCACGAGCGGGAGCGCGCAGCGGTTGATCTGCCGCCAGCCGCCGGCGTCGGTCGCCAGTGCCGTCGTCCCCCAGAAGCCGATGACGGTGACCTCGAAGTCCTCGTCGGGAATCTCCAGGACGATGGCGTTCACGTTCGTGCCGGCGAACAGGTTCGCCGGCTGCTCATAGTCGATCGCAGCCAGATCGAGTGGCGTTCCGTGCACGACGGCGTCCTTGACGGCGCCGACCACGGATGCGTTGATGTAGAACGGGTCGGCCGCGGGACCGGCCCAGATTCGCACGCCGCTTTCGGCGCTCAGCTTCGTGCCGGTGAGGCCGCGAACCAGTACGGTCCCGGCGGCGTCACGATCCCGCGCGTCCCCACCGTCGAGCCGGCGCAGTTCCAGAGTCTGCCGGCCGTCGCCGTCGAACTCGCCGAACGTGACACAGTACGTGCGATCCTCGACGGCATCGCCGTCGGTATCGATTCTGAACTCGTAGCGGCCTTCCGGATGAAACGCTCCGGCACCGGACAGAGGGTTCACGTTGATGACGAACGCGGTTCCCGTGGTGCCGCGGAAAAGGTAGACGTCGCTGATGTCGAGGCGCGGGTCCTGACGGGCGAGCGGTGAGTCGAGATGATGGGACATGATGGGCTCCATCGACCAGCTTGTAGGGGATGCCTCCCGACACTAGGAGCGTCCGGCCGAGAACGGCCAGAATCACCTTGCACAGTGACGTGCTCACCTGGTTACGAAACGCCGGGTGAGCCGCCGCGACCTACCCTGGGGTGCATGTCCTTGGCGGCCCTCGTCGGGCGGGTGCGGCGTCCATGGATCGGTGATCTCGCGCCGGCGTGGCGGCCTCCCGGTGGCTCCACGGGCGGGAAATCGCGCAGGACCATCTTCCGACGGCACGCGCCTGCGCACGGAGCTGTCACGCCGCAGAGAGCAGCAGGCGGCCGAAAACGCTGAGCTGGAGGTCACGGGCACGTCGGTCGCACTGCCGACCACCGTCGATCACGCCGTCTACCGCATCGTCCAGGAGGCGCTCACCAACACCCGCAAGCACGCGTCCAGCGCACGCTCCCGCGTCCGGCTCACCTACCTGCCCGAACTCGTCGAGGTGGAGGTGGCCGACGACGGGACAGGCGGGCCCGCCGGGCCCCGTCTCGGGCTCGGTCTGGCCGGTATGGCCGAGCGCGTCTCACTGTGCGGGGGCGAGCTCAAGGCAGGCCCCGCGCCCTTCGGCGGGTTCGTCGTGCACGCCCGCATCCCGCTGACGGAGCAGGCGTGATCAAAGTACTGCTCGTGGACGACCAGGTATTGGTCCGCGCGGGGCTGCGCATGCTGCTGGAAACCGATAGCGGCCTGGTGGCCGTGGGCGAGGCGGCTACGGCCACGAGGCGGTGCGACGTAGCCACGAGGTGCACCCCGATGTCGTGCTGATGGACCTGCACATGGCCGGCATGGACGGGGTGGCGGCCACGGAGCGGATCGTCACCGAGCTGCCGCAGACCAGGGTGCTCGCGCTGAGCATCTTCGACCTGGAAGAGCACGCCGTGGCGGCGCTGCGGGCAGGCGCGTCGGGCTTCTTGCCCAAGGACGTCTCGCCGGAGGAGCTGACCGAGGGCATCAGGGTTGTGCACAGAGGAGATGCGGCGGTAGCGCCCCGGTTGCTGATCGGCCTCATCGGGACCTTTGTCCGTCCCACGCGGCCCCGTGCACTCGTGGTGCCCGATGAGCTGTCCGCGCTCAGTTCCCGCGAACGGCAGGTGCTGGAGCTCATCGCACGCGGCCTGTCCAACGCGCAGATCGCTGAGGAGACCGGCCTGTCGCTGTCGACGGTGAAGAACCGGGTGAGCGACCTGTTCGCCAAGCTCGACGTCAGGGACCGGGCCCAGGCGGTGATCGTCGCCTATGAGGTCGGCCTGGTGAGACCGGGGGAGCCGGGATGATCGGGGGAGCCGGGACGACCACTCGGCCCTGCGGCGACCTTGGCCGGTGTGGGCGCCTCCATGACGTCCACCATCTCCCCGTCACGGAGGAAGAGCACCCGGTCGGCGTGCGCGGCAGCGGTCGCATCGTGGGCGACCAGGATGACGTCTGCTTCAGGGTGTCGACGACGAGCCTGAGCATGGCCAGGATCTCCTGGCCCGACCGGGTATCGAGGCTCCCCGTCGGCTCGTCGGCGAAGACGACCTGCGGCCCGGCCACCAGCGCGCGGCAGATGGCCACCCGCTGCTGCTGACCACCGGACAGCTCGTGCGGGCGGCGGTGCACATGCTCGGCGATACGGGTGCGGCCCACCAACTCCTGCACCCATTCCTGGTCCGCCCGTTGGCCGGCCGGCCGCATCGGCAGCTCGATGTTCTCTTTCGCGGTCAGCGCCGGAAGCAAGTTGAACGCCTGGAACACGAAGCCCACCCGCTCGCGCCGCATGGCGGACAGCTCCGCCTCCGTCAGAGCCGTCACGTCGGCGCCGCCCACGCTGACCGTCCCCGACGTGGGCTGGGTCAACCCGGCCGCGCACTGCAGCAGCGTGGACTTTCCCGATCCTGAGTGCCCCATCACTGCGGTGAACGACCCGCGGGCGAAGCCGTAACTGACATCCTTGAGCGCGGTGACCGCCGATGGCCCCGTGCCGTAGATCTTCCCGACTCCGTCCAGACGGACCGCGGGTTCCATGCCGGTGGTCATATCAGACCTACCCTTCCTGTCTCAAGGCCGCACGCACGACCAGCAGCACTCCCACGAGCGCACCGGCGCCGCGAGGAACGAGCCAGCCGAACGGGATGAACGACACCATGACCGCCGGCCCGGCGCCTTCGACCATGGCGTTCACGGACGCCACGGCGGCGACCGCGAGCAAGGCCAGCGTCAAGATGGGCAGCACGGTGAGCACGTTCTCCCGGCAGACCATCCACATCACCTGATCGCGGCGCATGCCGATCTGTCGCATGCCGGCGAACTCCCGTCGGCGGTCGAGCAGCGCCAGGCACAGACTGTTGACGGCCGCCACCAGGCAGAAGAGCGCGATCAGCGCCGACACGTACGGCAGCAGGCGGTTGTTCTCGGCGCTCTCGGCCGCTTTGCGCAGGACATACGACGGCCGGTCGTAGGAGGCGATGGTCGCCCCTGCCTGGGTGACGGCCTCCCGGTCGAGGGCGCCGCGCACATAGATTGCGGCGTACCGCCCGGGCGTCAGGCGGGCTCCTGTGGGACCCGGGGAAGGCAGCACCACTTTGGCCAGCTCGCTGGTGTCGGCGTAGAGCGCGGCCACCGTGTGAACCGCGTCCTTCGTCGCGCCCGGCAACCGGATCCGCACCCGTGATCCGATCCGGACCTGGTGCCCGGCCGCGGCCGAGCCGCTGAAAGCGACCTCCCGCTCGCCCAGGGCGCTGAGCGGACGGCCACGTACCGGCAGATTCAGCACCCGCGTGAGATCTCCGGTAGCCAGCGAACCGTACATACGCGGCGGCGAACCTTGAGCGGATGTCCGGTCCTCTGCTCTCACGTTGATCGGCAGCATGCGGATCCCCACCACGTCGGACGCCCCCTCCGCGCCCTGCAGACGTCGCTGCAGCTCCTCCGCCAGCACGTTGTTGCCGTTCGCCGGCGTCAGCACATAGTCCGCGCGGATCTGCGCTGCGGCCAGGTCGGCCCGACGCCAGTCGTAGAAGGACTGGATGGCGACGACCACGCCGACCAGTGTCACGCCAAGCGTGAGTGAACTGGCGGCCCCGGCGAACCTGCGGTGGTTGAAGACCACGTTGGCGACGGCCAGGAAGCCGCCCGCGCGCCGGGCTCGGGCGGCGAGCGGCCGCAGCAGCCGGCCCACCGCCAGCACGAACCACGGCGCCAGCAGCCCGACCGCCGCCACGACCAGGCACACGCGCACGAACTCCACGACCATGGTTCCGAACGGCTGCCCAAAATCGACCAGGTGCGCGCTCTCCAGCACCGCCAGGACCAAGGCCACCGCCAGCAGCGACAGACCGGCGAAAAGCCGTCCCCGGCCGAGCGTGCCGCCCTCCTCCAGAGCCTCGCCGAGCGCATCCCCGGGGCGAATCCGCAGCGCCCGCCGTCCCGCCAGCAGGCTCGCCAGCAGGGTCACCGCCAGAGTGAACAGCAAGGTCCACAAGGCCGGGAGCGGCCGGTAGACCACCTCGAACGACACACTCACCGTGCCGAAGTCACGCAATCGGGCGGCGACCAGCGGCGCGACCAGCCCGCCCAGCGGCACCGCCAGCACGGCGGCGATTGGAAGACGGTGATCACGTAGATGAAGAAGACGCAGACGGCTACCAGGCCGAAGGACGCCTGGAGCGTCATGATGAATCGTGCCACTCGTACAGGCCGCGGAATGTACTTCTTATGGTCGGACCGCCAGTTCCTCCGCTCTCACGCCGCGAGACTCGGCGGGCCTTGTCTCCAGGCCCGAGCAACGATCAGCCGGATGTCCCTCCGGCGAGTGACGACGAGTTTGCGAAGGACAGGAGCCACGGCTACATCACGAGGATCCTGTTTGATGCTGTTCTTCGAGAAAGGCCAGAACAGGAGAGTCACAGAAATAGACGGACAGATTCCGTGGGCCGACCTTCGTCAGGAGCCTCGGCCGGATCGGCAGCACATTGGCAGGGATAGACAGTATACGAGAGGAGCGCGAACGCCTCGCTCTATGAAGGACGAGGCGTTCGACCGCACCCAGTTGTTGTACCCTGCTAGGCCCCAAAAAGGGCCTGGCTCATTGTCCGAGATATTCGCTGTGGCCGACAAGAAGGATTCCTGCCAGCCGTCAACTGATTTGCGGCGGGCTTTCAAGCCTGGACGAGCTGGCGGTCGTGCAGCCTGGAATGCCACCCGTACCGATGACCGAAAAAGGATCGCTATGGGGAGACAGAGACTTCGTGCTCCTGTGGAGCGGCCAGAACGTCAGCCTGCTGGGCAGCGAGGTCATCCTGCTCGCGTTACCGCTGGTCGCCGGCACAGCCTAGAAGAGGCGCGCAGTACAGGAGTGACGTCATCGGCCCGCCACAGGGGGCCGTGGAGGTGAAGCTCGGGCCAGACAGGGGACGAGGGCGACGTCCTGTCCGCGAAGCGTTCGTGCCGAGGCCGGTACCAGCGTCACTCACGGCCCTGCCGTGGCGAACATCAGTGGAGATCTCGCGGGTGCGACAAGTAACCCTCGGCGCGAACCCGGCGAGCCCGCAGGCGCTGACCATCGTCTCGTGCCGCTCGGTGCAGGGTTCCGGCGCGAGCATGACGAAATCCTCCTGCGTGAGCTGAGCGAGCCCGATCTCCGCGTCGTGCGCCAGGGGAGGTCCGGCCAGCATTGCCGCCACGAGAGGTTCGACGGAGGGCTCATGGACGGCGACATCTCCACCCCGAACGCCGGCAACCGCTTCCCCGACGACTGGCAAGGCGGTCGAGCGGACGGGTTGTGCGTCAGCCAATCCTTCGGCGCGGCGACGTCCATGGCCGCCGCGATGGGCGACCCCCGTCGCGTAACCTCATCTTCACCCTCAACACCAGCCTCGCGCGGGAGAGGCGTTCTCCGACGTCTGCCTTCGCGTCTTTGCGAAGCAGGGCCAGAGCGAGGCCAGCCGGCGACGGCCAGGACCATGTCGGCGAAGAGGCCAAAGAGGTGACCGGCCACGCCGAGCGACGCCGACGTGCTGAGAGATGTTCAGCAGTGGGCCAGGCGTTCTGATCGAGGCTGAACGCACGCTGGCACAAGCCGAGAACGCACACGATCGCCCGCCGGACCAGGTCCGGCGAGCTCGGCCGGCTGCGGGGGCTATGTGCCCACCACATCGGCGGCATGGACCCGCTGTGGCATCCCCATCGCCGGATATCGATCGCTGATCGCATCGGCCCATGCCCGCGGTGCGCGTTGCTCGGGACCACCATAACCCCGGACAGGCGCCATCACCGGCACGGGATGGATCGTCGCCTCGCTCTGTGTCCGACCGTGATCCGTGGCTCAGCAGGCGAGGGCGTAGTGCTTCAGCGTGTTCAACCTCCGGCCCAAGCAGCGGCTCCACGCGCGGTGGCCCAGAGATTAACTTGCTCCACGATGGGTCTGGCCACCATGGCCCTGTCGAGACAGATCACTTGTATCTTCCTACCAGTCTTGAGCGTGCCAGGTTTTGGGCGACAGAACCACGGCGTTGCGGATCTTTCGGCTGGCGTTATGCGGGGTTGGGGATGGTGTTTGTGGTTGTGT
>NZ_VCKX01000118.1 GCF_005889725.1 Nonomuraea zeae | reverse complement strand
AACACGGAGATACACACATGGTGTATCGTCGGCAGCGTCAGATGGGTATAAGAGACAGCCGGCCTGGTGGGGTTCGCGACCATGAGCGGCTACGGGCGCACCGGCACGAACGGCGGCGCCACCGGCGAGACGGTCAACGTCAGCACGTACGCGCAGCTCGCGGCGGCCGTCGCCGACGACACGCCGCGCGTCGTCCGGGTGTCGGGCACGATCAACGGCAACGGCTCGGACGACATGCTGGACGTCGGCTCCAACAAGACCATCATCGGAGCGGGGACGAACGCGACGATCAACGGATTCGGCCTCGACGTCAACGGCTGGGGCCCCGCCGAGGTCGCCTGGGGCGGCGATCTCTGCGATCCGGCCGAGAAGGACCAGTTCCAGCACGTCCAGAACGTGATCATCCGCAACCTGACCTTCACGAACTCCGCGGACGACTCGGTCAACGTGCAGTGCTACTCGCACCACGTGTGGATCGACCACAACACCTTCCGCGCGGCCGCCGACGGCTCGGTGGACGTCAAGCGCGGGTCGGACCTGGTGACCGTCTCGTACAACCGGTACGCCGGGACGGACAAGTCGATGCTGCTGGGCCACAGCGACAGCAACGGCGCGCAGGACACGGGCTACCTGCGGGCCACCTATCACCACAACTGGTTCGACGGGTCGAACACCCGCCATCCCCGGGTGCGGTTCGGGTACGCCCACGTGTTCGCGAACTACGTGGACGTCGACGACTACTTCCTCGGGCTGGGCGTCGGCGGCAGGATCTACGCCGAGAGCAACCACGTGAAGGGCGCGAAGACGATCACGCAGGACTTCGGCGACACGAAGCTGACGTGGACGAGCAGCAACTTCTACGACGTGGCCACGATCACGCGCGCGAACAGCAGCGGCAGCACCATGAGCGACTGGCTGCGCGCCGACGGCAGCGTGGCCCCGCCGCCGTACGCGTACTCGGCCGGCTCCGCCTCCTCCACCCCGCCCGCCGCCGGCGCCGGAGTGACCGGCGCCGACACGATCCCGCGGTGACCAACCGGCGATCACGGCTCGGCCGCCGGCGTGCGCGCGGCGGCGGTCACCGCTCGGCCGGCGGTGCGGCGGTGGTGGTCACCGCTCAGTCGGCGGTGCGGTGGTTACCGCTCAGCGGGCGGCGTGGCCTGGTAGCGGGCCGTGTGCTGCTCGGCGTCCATGTGCGTACGCCGGAAGCCGGCCTTTTCCAGCACCCGGACGGAGGCCGGATTGGACAGCTCCACCCCGGCCGACACGGTGCCGACGCCCGGCGCGGTGCGGGCGAACTCCGTCAGGGCGCGGGTGGCCTCCGTGGCGTAGCCGCGGCCCTGCCGGGAGGCCACGATGCCGTAGCCGATTTCCAGGTCGCCGTCGCTGGGCGGCCAGAACAGGCCGATCGACCCGACCACCAGGCCGCCGTCGCGTTCGACGATCTGGCGGTGGCCGTACTCGCCGAGCCAGTCCGGGTGCTCGGCGAACAGGCCGGCGATGACGAGGTCACCCCCGGCGGGGAAGTCACCGGCCCAATGGGGCAGGCGGGTGCCGTCGAGCACGGCGGCGACCTCGGCGGGGGCCCATGGGCGCAGGACGAGGCGGTCGGTGATCAGATCGGTGCCGGTCATGGAGAAGAACTGGGACACGTAGAAACTCCTGGTCGTAATGACGACCCGAGCCGCGCGCTAGAGGTGCGCCGGCCGGGCAAGGGCATGCTGAAGACGGCCGATGGCAGCCATATTCATCAACCTCCCTCGCCGTACGGTGGCCGGGCGTGTCCCGCACACAGGCGAGACCGTAGCAAACCTTCCCCATACGGACCAACCCGGCGGTCACCCCGTACGGGCCACCCCGGTGAACCACCCCCTATGGACCACCCCGGCGGAGTGCGTGGGCCGCTCAGCGCCGGTAGGCGGTGACCCCGACCGGCACGCCCGCGGCCACGGCCTTGATCACCCCTTCGGCCCCCTCCGGCCCGGACCCGCCGTACAGCTCGATGAGCTGCAGCTCCCCGGCCATCGCCGCGGCCACCCCGGCGGCGCCCGCCTCATCCGGCACGCCGACGAGGATGGTCCGGCCGCCGTCCGGCTTCTCGCGCACCACGCGGTCGGTCGCGGGGTCGGCCCCTTCGTGCACGATGACGAACGCCTCCGTCAGCGCCTCCCCCGCCTCGAACCTCGCCTTGTACGAGGCCACGCCCGTCAGCGACTCGAACCCGAAGTAGACGGCTCCGACGGGCACGCCCCCACCGGCCGCCCGGCCGGCCTCGGCGTGCCACACCGCCCCGAACCCGCCGCACAGCTCGACCTGGTCGACGCCCTCCGCGACCAGGCCGGTCACCAGCTCGACCATCTGGGCCGGCGCGCCGACGGCCCGGACGCGGGTGCGCCCGCCGGCGTTCCTGATCGTCATGACGTCGGCGCGCGGGTCAGCCCCGGCCTCCTCGTACACGATCACTCTGTCCTTCGGCATCGCGATCCCCTTCCTCAGGCGCGGCCGCCGTGGCTCCTCGCGACGGCCACTACCCACTCTGTTACCTCAACCAAAGTCGAGGTCAACCGGCCGGGGGCCGCCGTCCGGGGGCCGCCGTCCGGGGGCCGCCGTCCGGGCGGGGAGCGCCTAGGGATATCCCCAGGCCACACCCGGATGCCCCTGGGCGGCCGCCGATGCCATCCTCAGCTGTCGCGCCAAAGCCGGATGGGAGGGCAGATGGCCGAGTCACGGGCTCCGGCTCTCGCGGTCGACTTCGGCACCACCAGCTCGACGGCGCTGCTCGTCGCCCCGGCGCCGGCCAGCACTGTGACGACGTTCGTCAAGGATCCGGTGAACGGGCAGGAGGTCTGGCCGTCGTCGGTGTTCCAGGCGGCCGACCGGCTGCTCGTGGGCGCGATGGCGCAGGGCGAGCGGTACAACGCCCCAGGTCACTACCGGGACGAGATCAAGCGGTACCTCGGCCAGGACGACCTGCTCTATCTCGGGGACGATCACCCGTACCGGCCCGAGGAGCTGGTGACGGCGGTCCTCGGGGAGCTGCGCGCGGCCGCGCAGGCCTCGCAGCCGCACGCCATCGAGCGGGTGATCTGCACCGTCCCCGCCAGCTACGGCCCGTCCGACCGGCGGCGCGAGCTGATGATCTGGGCCGCGGGAGAGGCCGGCTTCACCGACGTGGAGCTGCTGGCCGAGCCGATCGCCGCCGCGCTGTCGCCCGGCCTCGACGTGGCCG
Organism: Nonomuraea zeae; assembly: GCF_005889725.1. Taxonomy (GTDB): domain Bacteria; phylum Actinomycetota; class Actinomycetes; order Streptosporangiales; family Streptosporangiaceae; genus Nonomuraea; species Nonomuraea zeae. The sequence continues at coordinate 30,982 of NZ_VCKX01000118.1, read as the reverse complement.
ACGGCGGCCTGGTCCTCGTCTACGACTTCGGTGGCGGGACCTTCGACACGGCCCTGGTCCGGTACTCGGGCGACGGCCGCCACACCGTGGTCGCCAGCCAGGCACTCGACGACTGCGGCGGCCGGGACCTGGACGTGGCGCTGGTGCGCGCGATCGACGTGGCGGGCCTGGCGATGAGCGAGGCCGAGCTCGCCGGCCAGACCGCTGGGCTGGCGCTGAAGGAGCTCGCCCGCAGGGCCAAGCACCGGCTGGCGGGGCTCGAATCGGTGACGGAGCTCCTCTCCCCCGGCCGGCCCCCGGTGGTGGTCACCCGCGCGGCCCTGCTCGACGCCGCCGCCCCGCTCATCGACAGGACCGTCGCGTGCTGCCAGGAGCTGCTGCGCCGCACGGGGACGCGGGCGCGCGACGTCCGGCTGGCGCTGCTCGTCGGCGGGAGCTCGCGGCTGGTCGCCCTGCGCGAACGCGTCGAGCGGCAGCTCGGCATCCCCTGCCGCCCGGCGGCGAACCCGGACACCGCGGTCGCCTCAGGGGCGGCGCAGTGGGCCGCCAGGTCGGGCGAGCGCCGGATCGCCGCCCGCGCCAGGGCCGCGCACGTCGAGCCGCTGACCTGGCCGCTGACCCGCGCCGACCTGGTGCGTACCCTGGTCCAGCCCGGCGACGCCTACGGCGAGGGCGCCTCGCTCGCGCGGGTGCGCCTGCCCGACGGGACCCTGCACGACCTCGCGGCCGGCCGGCCCGGCGTGCTGCTCGCCTGGCACGCCACCGCCGGTCAGCCGGTCTTCGGCGGCGACTGGCTGGCGAGCACGCTGGCCCTGCCCGGCCCGGCCGAGCTCGATCCGCGGCCGCTGTGGCAGGTGCCGGGCCGCGCGCTGGCCGCCGCCTGGTTCCCGGACGCGCGGCGGCTGGCCACGGCCTGGTTGGACGGTTCCGTACGGCTCCTCGACGCGGCCTCGGGCGAGGTGACCGCACAGGCGGACGGCGGCGGGCACGTCTACGGCATCGCCGTGTCGCCCGACGGCACCCGGGTCGCCTACGGGGCGAACGACGCCCGTCACCGCCTCCAGATGACCGACGGCGACCTGCGCCCCCTGTGGGAGAGCGAGCAGGACGGCGTCGTGTTCCAGGCGGCGTTCTCCCCGTCGGGCGAGCGGGTGGTCGCGGGCTGCGGCGACGGCGCGATCGGGGTCTGGAGCTCGTGGACCGGTCGCCGGGAACGGGTGCTGCCCCAGCCGGGCCGTACCCGGCTGGTGGCGTTCCTGGCGGACGAGCGGCGCCTGCTGGCCTGCGGCCAGATCGACCGGTGGGCGGCGCGGCTGACCGTGTGGGACGTGGCCGACGGCGACGACAGCGCGAGCGTCACCGTGCCCACCCAGGTCAGGGGGCTCGGGGTCACCGGCGAGTGGGCGCTGGTGTGCGATCCGGCGCCGTCCGGCGCGCGCCTGTTCCGGCTGCCGCGGCTGGAGCCGGCGGCCAGCACCCTGACCGGGTCCTACCACTGCCTGGCCGCCGACCGCCACGCCGGGCTGATCGCGCTCGGCGCCGACGAGAGCGTGCTGATCGCGGACGGGCGGACGGGCCGGACCGCCGCCGAGATCCCCGCCTCGGGCGCGCGGGCACTGGCGTTCGGCCTGGCCGGGCACGCGCTGGCCGTCATCGACGCCGACGGTCTCTCCTTGTGGACGCTCACGGCGTGGGCCGCCGCAGGACGCGACAGAGAGGATCTGACATGAAGCGGATGAATCTGCCGGCCGCGTTCCGTGAGCGGCGCGACGAGCTGGCCGCGCGGCTGGGCCCGCGAGCCGGCGTCGCCGTCGCCGCGCATGAGCTCATCCTGTCGCTGGACGACATGGCCAAGGCGGTGGACCAGCCGCACGCCCGGCCGGTGGTGATCAGCGTGCGGACGGTCGTGGGCGGCGTGCTCGAATCATTACGCCTGCAGCGTCCGGCCGCTCCGCCGCCGCCGGAGCGTACCGACCTGTTGCGGCGGCTGCGGGCGCTGGTCGGCAACCCGCCGCCCGGCCGCGGCGACCTGCTGCGCCGGCTGAGGGCCCTGATCGCGGGGCCGCCGCCGCCCGTCAAGGTGGTCGTCGACGTGGACGAGCTCCTCGGCGCCGTCGAGGACGCCTTCGCCGGCCTGGACCGGGCGGTGATGGTGATGACGGACCTCCCGGCGGGTCCCGTCCCCTGGCACGAGGACCGCGACCTCGTCGCCCTGCTGCACGACCTGCTCTCGGCCGGGGTCCGCGAGCGGCCCGACCTCGCGCTGCGGCGGATCCAGGTGGTGGAGGAGACGCTGCGCATGCACCGCGGCATCGACACGGTCCGGTACGACCCGGACGCGCCGGACCATGACGGCAAGCTCTTCAACTTCCCGCGGGGCAGCGAGCCGGGCGACCCGGGTCTGACGACGTACGAACCGGCGCTCCTGGTGGACGGCCAGGTGATCCGCAGGGGAAAGGTGACACGCGATGCCTGACGCAACACCGGAGCTCGTCATCGGCTTCGACCTCGGCCACGGCGAGAGCGCCCTGGCCCAGGCGGAGCCGGTCGCGGACACGCAGGTGAAGAACCTCGACATGCCCTACTCCGACACCGGCCGCCAGGTCACCGCCGTGGGCCTGCGCGAGGGCGAGGTGCTGATCGGGACGCATGCGCTGTTCAGCGCGACCGCCGACCTGACGCTCGGCTTCAAGAGCCCCCGGCTCGACCGGGACGACGTGCGGATCCCGACCGCCCGGTTCGTCCGCAGGACCGTCGAGGAGCTGGTGGACGGCGCCAAGATCAGGCGCGACCAGCGGATCCGCTGGGTCTTCGGCCATCCGTCCGGCTGGTCGCCCGAGGTCCGGGAGACCTACGCCGCGGTGCTGCGTGAGGCGTGCGGCGACGACCTCGAGGTCGTTCCCGAGTCCCGGGCGGCGTTCCTCTACACCCGCTACAACCTCAGGCGCGAGCGCGCCGACACCGGGCGGATCAGCCGCACGACCTCCGCGTTGTGCATCGACTGCGGCTCGTCCACCTGCGACTACACCTGGGTACGGCAGGGTAGGTCGTCCCCGGTCGACCTCGGGCACAACTCGCTCGGGGCCTCGCTCATCGACAAAATGATCATGGATGTGGTCCTGGCCCGCCATCCCGGACGGGAACGCCTGACCGCGCTGCTCGACCGCTACCCCATCAGGCGGCCCCTGGTCGAGTACACGTGCCGGCGGGCGAAGGAGATGTACTTCCTGACGCCGGCGGAGCGGCTGACCGATCGCACCCGCCAGCGCCACCTGCGCGCGGAGGAGCTCGAATTCCCCAACGGGGAGACGTTCGACCTCGACATCCGGCTCAGCGCCGACGACATGGACGCCGTGCTCGACACCCCGCATCCCTCGCTCGAGGGCCTGACCTGGCGCGAGGCGTACAAGCGCAACCTGAGCGAGGTGCTGCGGGAGATCGGCGCCACCCCCGACCTGGTCATCGTCACCGGCGGGCCGTCCCGCATGCGGTTCATCCTGGACATCACCCGCGAGCTGGTCGGCACGGACCGGGTGATCCTCGGCAGCGAGCCGGAGACGGCGATCGCCCGCGGGCTGGCGATCGCCGGCCAGATCGGCGTGACCACGCAGAGCTTCCGCGCCGAGGTGGACGCGCTGATCGCGTCGGGCAAGATCGACCGGATCGTCGAGGCCAGGCTGCCCGAGCTGGCCGAGGGGATGGGCCTGGCGGTCGCCTCCGGCCTGACCGAACGCCACGTGATCCCCGCCTTCGTCGAGTGGCGGAACGGCGGGATCAGCACCCTGGACGACATGGCGCGGAAGATCGCCGACGCCGTCCAGGCCGAGATCACCGACCCGCGCAACGACGCGCTGAAGCAGACCATGGTCGACTGGCAGAACGGCATCGTCCCCGACATAGAGCGGCTCACCGAGCCCATCTGCGAGCGGGCCGGGCTGCCCTCCGCCGCCCTGAACCTGCCCGTGATCAGCCTCGACCACGGTCAGGTGCGCTTCAGCGTGCCGCTCTCGGCGGCCACCGACGTGCTCAACACCCTGGGCAACGTCGTCAACGTCATCCTGGCGGGGGTGATCTCGACCACGCTGTTCGGCGCCGGAGTCTCCCTCATCGCCGCGACCGGCCCGCTCGCCGTCGTCATCGCGTTCGTGGCGGCGTTCGTCGCCATGAAGTACGGCCAGGAGCGGGCGATGGAGCGGGCGCGGGCCATGAACCTGCCCAAACTCGCCCGCCAGGTCACCAGCGAGCAGCGGCTGCTGCGCAAGCTCCGCGCGGAGGCCCAGGTCAACGAATCCGCCCTGGCCACGGAGCTCGCCCAGGAGTTCCTGACCGGCCAGGGCACGCAGATGGCCGCCTCCATCTCCGGCTCGCTGCGGGGTCAGCTCGACGCCGTCGCCAAAGACGCCGCACTCCTCATCGAATGAGACGCCATGGAATCCTTTGACCGGCTCAGAGACCTGACCATCGCGCTCGCCGACGACGTGCACGCGGCGGCGCTGGCGCAGGAGGCGGGCGAGGTCGCCGCGCGGGTCGCGGCGGCCCGCCGCCGCCTGTCCGAGGGGCACCTCACCGTCCTGACCTGCGGCGAGTTCAAGCGAGGCAAGTCCTCCCTGCTCAACGCCCTGCTCGACGAGCCGGGCCTGCTGCCGGCGGACAACTTCTACGCCACCCGCCTGGTCACCACCATCCGGTACGGCGAGACCGAGCGGATCACCGTGGCCCTGCCCGGCGGCGAGAAGGAGATCTCCCGCGCCGAGATCGCCCAGTACGCCGCGGAGGGCGGCGACGGCCGGCCGGCCGTGACGGTCGCCATCGAGCTGCCCAGTCCCCGCCTCGCGCCGGGGTACCTGCTCGCCGACACGCCGGGGGTCGGCGGCGTCTACACCGAGCACACCGCGGTGACCATGGCCTTCCTGCCGCAGGCCGACGCGCTGCTGTTCGTCGCGGACGCCGGGCAGCCGCTCCTGGACAGCGAGCTCGACTTCCTCACCAGGGCGGGCGAGGCGCTGCGCGCGACGGGCGATCCAGGCGCGCTCGTCGCCGCGCTCACCAAGATCGATCTGGTGCCCGACTACACCGAGCTGCTGGCCGACACCAAGGCGAAGCTGGCGCGGGCGACCGGCCTGCCGCCGGAGCTGATCCCGCTGATCCCGGTCTCCAGCCACGCCAAGCTGGCGTACCTGGACACCGGGGACCCGGAGGCGCTGGAGCTGAGCAACTTCCCGGCGTTCGAGAAGGTGCTGTGGGACACGCTCCGGCGGCGGCGCGGCCCGGTGCTCCTCGGCGGCGCGTTGCGCGACCTCTCCTCCGCCCTCACCGCGCTGAGCGGTCCCGTGCTCGCGGAGCTGAGGTATCTGCGCGCCGGCACCGAGAGCGAGCTGACCTCCATCCGCGCCGAGCTCGCCGAGCGGCGGCAGCGCCTGGTCACGCTTGCGGGCGAGGGCGCGGCCTGGCGGGCCGAGCTGGGCGGGCAGCTCACCCGGGTCGCCGGGGAGCTGCGGCGCAGGGCCGCGTCCGAGCTGGCCACCATCTGGCAGCGGGTCGCCTCCAGATACCTGTACGAGGAGCGCCTGCTGGCCAACCCCGAGCTGCTCGTGGGCGAGATCGTCACCGACGTCGCCACCACCGTCGGGGTGCTGAACTCGCTCGCGGAGCGGGAGACCGCCCGCGTCCTGCGCGACTTCACCCTCACGCACGACATCGCGCTGCACGACCCGCGCTTCGACCGGCTGCCCGACCCGCCGGTCCCGCGGCCCGACTTCGACGGGCTGACGACCATCTCGCCGAGCCGGCTGGCCCTGGACGAGGTGACCGTCGTGGCGGGCACGGGCGCCACCCTCGGTGGGGGCATCGGCAGCGGCGTCGGTTTCGCGATCGGCACGCTGCTGGGCGGGGCCGCCGCCGTGCCCGGCATGTACATCGGGGCGGCCGTCGGGAGCGCGATCGGCGTGCTGATCAGCGGGCTCGGCGCGTACCGGTCGGCGGCCGAGCGGCGCGAGGGCGAGGCTGCCGAGATCCGGCGCCGGCGCATCATGGAGGAGCTGAGCACGCTGCGTTCGGCGCAGGAGATGCACGTCGGCGAGGTGCTGACGGAGCTGATGGAGAAGTACACGCAGGCCGCCGTCCACGAGCTGAACAGCAGGATCGCGCAGGACGCCGAGGAGGCCGAGGCGACGGGACTGCGGCTGGAGGGCGCGATCGCCGCCACCGAGAAGGAGAGCGCAGAACGCGAGGCCGTCCTCGTCGCGGACGCGGGCCGCTACGCGGGGCTGACCGCCCGCCTGGAGTCCCTGACGGCCACGGTGACCGACTCCCCGGCCTCCTCCCCGGCCGCCGCTCCGGCGGATTCCCCGGCGGCTTCTCCAGCCGCCACTCCGGCCGGCTCCCCGGCGGACGGTGTCGCCGGGTGAGCTGGTCGCGGACGCTGGACCGCGCGCTGGCCCTGCTGGGAGGCTCGTCGCCGGAGCTCGCCCCGGCCCGGCAGGTGCTGCGCGAGCTCGCCGCGGACGGCTCCGCGCGGCTGCGGGTGGCCCTGGTCGGGCGGGTGAGCGCGGGCAAGTCCACCCTGGTCAACGCGCTCCTGGGCGGCGAGCGCGTGATGACGGGGGTCACCGAGGTCACCTACAACGTCAACTGGCTGCGGCACGGGCCGGTGCGCACGCTCGTCGTCCACTACCGCGACGGCCGCCCGCCCGAGCGCCGGGATATCGCCGAGCTGCCCGGGCTCACCAGGGACCAGCTCGGGGCCATCGACCACCTGGTGGTCACCGACCCCAACCCGTGCCTGCGGAGCTTCGACATCGTCGACACCCCCGGGCTGGACTCGCACCTCGGCGGCGACAGCCGCAACACACTGCGCTTCCTCGGCCGCCCTGAGGACGACCTGGGCGATCGGTCCGTCCTGCACGCCGGGCGGGCGGACGCGATGGTGCTCGTGATGACGCGGGCGCTGTCGGCCGGGGAGGAGGGGCTGCTGGCCGGCCTGCGGGGCGAGGCTCTCACGGCGCTCAGTCCCGTCACGGCCGTCGGCGCGCTGACCAAGGTGGAGGGCTACTGGCCGCGGCACGATCCGATGGCCGAGGGGCGCCGGATCGCGGACCGGCTGATGACGGCGGCGGGTGGGGCGCGGCTGCTGTTCGACCTGCGCCCTCTCTGCTCGCTCGTCGCGGCGGGGGCCGGCACGCTGACCGAGGCCGGCCTGGCCGACCTCGCGCTCCTCGCCACGGTCGATCCCGCCCTGCTGGAGCGGCGGATCGCGCTCGGCCCGTACTTCGCCACCCGCGAGTACGCCGACCTGCCCGTCCCCGCGGCCCGCCGACGGGAGCTCATGTCCGGCCTGAGCGGGTACGGGGTCGCGCTCGCCTGCTCGCTGATCCGCGAGGGCTGCGCCGACCTGCCCGGCCTGCGCGCCGAGCTGCTCTCACGCAGCGGCGTGGCGGATTTCCGGCGCCTGCTCACCGGGCACTTCGGCAACCGGGCGGAGGTGATCAGGCAGCAGCGGCTCATCGGGCAGGCGCGCGGGCTGCGCGCCGAGCTGGCCGCACGGCTGCGTCCCCGGGAGCTGTCCGTCCTGGACGCGGCCCTCGCGCCGGTCCTCGACCTCGAGCTCACCGAGCACGCCTTCCGCGAGCTCGCGGTGCTGCGCGAGCACTACGAGGGGCGGCTGGAGCTCACCGGGCCGCAGCTGGAGGAGGTTCTGCGGGTCACCGGGGAGCACGGCCGGGCGGTGCCCGAGCGGCTGGGCCTGACGGCCGGCGCCGGACGCGACCAGATCCTCGCACGGGCCCGCGAGCGGGTGGCGTACTGGGCAGGGGCGGAGGCGGCCGGCTCCCACGCGGGGACGACCCGGGTGGCGTGCCAGGTCATCCGCCGATCGTACGAGCGCATTCTCACGCAGTCGGAGGCCGCCGTCGCGGGCAGCGGGTGACCGCCCGGCAGCCGCGGCGATGCCATGCGGCAGCGCGGCAGGGCCATGCGGCGCCGCGCGCCGGAGCGCGCGGCGCCACGTCCCCACAAGGACACTCTCGCACACCGGCCGTGGCCGCCCGATCACCCACCCGGTGAATCAATGGACGCCGCCCGCGCGGCCAGGCCGGGCGGGGGGTGGCGGGGTGGAGGTTGGCTCGGCCGCCGGCCACTGCGGGCCGGACTCGCCTCCACCACGTCGATCCAGGACAAGGAGGAGGTCAGGGCTCAGCGGCCGCTGCCGGAGATGATGCCGGAGTAGGCGCCCAGCACCTGGATCTGACCGGGCTCGGCGCTCTTCGGCGGGATGTGCGCGACGACCTGGATCAGCTCCTCCATCTCCATGTAGGTGTAGTACTTGCCGGGCAGGAGCCCGTTGTCCTTCTGGAAGACGTAGTTGCGCTCCGGCCCCGGGCGCACGTTGTAGCGCTTGCTGCGCTCGATGGTGGTGAAGGCGAGCGCGCCGCCGTCGGCCGTGCGCAGCGCGTAGGAGGGGTACGCGGCGGCGGGATGGGCGATCTCGGCGAGCCGGGCGTACTTGTCCATCTTCCGGCGGTTCGACGCGGCGCCGGTGGTGAGCTTGTCGGCGGCGAAGCGGGTCTTCTCCGCCGGGGTGCCCTGGCCGACGAGGTGGGCGGCGTAGCCCTCGGCGAACGCGGCGGGCGACATCAGCAGCCCGGTCGCGTCCTCCTGGCCCACCTCGGCCGCCGCTCCTGAGGCGTCCGTCCTGATCTCGGGCAGATCCACGGAGGCGTAGGTGTCGGGGGCGTACATCTGCCGCCAGAACTCCCCGTCACGGGCGAAGATCAGGTAGGTCGGCTCCTTGGCCGTCTCGGTCTTGCCCTTCCAGTACGCGGTCGTCAGGAACCACCGCTCCCGCGCGGCCGGCACGTGGAACGCGGGCCGGTCGTAGCCGAACGGCACGTAGTCGTCGTTGCCGCCCAGCTTCCTGGTGGAGGCGTAGGACGCCTTGTCGATCGCGAGGCTGGAGCCGCCCTCGTAGCCCGCCAGCAGCTTGTCGCTCAAGGCCGCGTTGGCCGCGTTGTTGCGCTCGGCGTAGTCCTTGAACACCGCGGCGGTCTCCTGGGCGGTGACGGGGGCGGAGGGCTTGGGCGTGCTGCTCGCGGCGGGCGAGGGCGCCTCCTTCACGCCACCCAGTCCTGGCACAGCGGAACATCCCGTTACCAGGCATCCCGTCAGCACGCTGCCGATCATCCACCCGATACGCCGCACTTACCGCACCTCATCCATTGTTCCGCCTAAAGCGCCCAAAGCTATCAATAAGTAGCGTTTCCCCGGCCCCGCGGCCCCGCGGCCCCGCGCGCCCGTCAGGCGTCGTATCGGCTCGGCACCATGGGCCGCCCGGAGACGGGCGAGCGCGGCGAAGCCCCTCACCGTCTCGGCCCGCGCCGCCCCGATCTCCAGGCCCGGTGCCGCGGATCGATCGTGAGCTGGGGTTTTCACCGTTTGTCCTGGACCGTGGGCCTCTAGGATGGCCTGCGTGAAACACCGGCCGATGATCTGCACCGACCCCGGCTCCCCGGAGGCGGTCACGCCCGGCACCGGCGAGGTGCCGGGCGAGAGCGGCGTCGGCCTGGCTCCGGAGGTGCGGCCGATCGTCGAGGGGGTGGCCGCGTGAACGAGGTCGAGGACCTGCTGCGCGAGCTGGCGCCGCAGGTGCTGGGCGCGCTCGTACGCCGGTACGAGCAGTTCGACGCGTGCGAGGACGCCGTCCAGGAGGCCATGCTCGACGCGGCGGTGCAGTGGCCGAAGCAGGGCCTGCCGGAGAGCCCGCGGGCCTGGCTGATCACCGTCGCCTCCCGCCGGGTCATCGACCACATCCGCAGCGAGCACGCCCGCCGGCGCAGGGAGGAGAGCGTCGCGGTCAGCGTGCCGGCCGACGAGTTCACCGCCCCCGCCCCCGGCGAGGAGCGAGCCTCCGACGAGGACGACACGCTGACGCTGCTGTTCCTGTGCTGCCATCCGTCGCTGTCGCAGCCCTCCCAGCTGGCGCTCACCCTGCGCGCCGTGGGCGGCCTGACGACGGCGCAGATCGCCAGCGCGTTCCTGGTGCCCGAGGCGACGATGGGGCAGCGCATCAGCCGGGCCAAGCAGCGCATCAAGGCCACCGGCGCGCCGTTCGTGCTGCCGCCGGAGGGCGAGCGGGCCGACCGGCTGCGCGTGGTGCTGCACGTGCTCTACCTGATCTTCAACGAGGGCTACACCGCCACCTCCGGCCCCGAGCTGCACCGGGCGGAGCTGACCGGCGAGGCGATCAGGCTCACCCGGGCGGTGCGCCGGCTGCTGCCCGGTGACGGCGAGGTCGCGGGGCTGCTGGCGCTCATGCTGCTCACCGAGGCCCGCCGGCCGGCGCGCACCGGGCCGGACGGCCGGCTGATCCCGCTCGCCGAGCAGGACCGCGGCCTGTGGGACCGGCGGCTCATCGAGGAGGGCGTCGAGCTGGTCAGCGACGCCCTGCGCGACACCGACATCGGCCCGTACCAGTTGCAGGCGGCCATCGCGGCCGTGCACGACGAGGCGCCCACGGCCGGCGAGACCGACTGGCCGCAGATCCTGGCGCTGTACGGGGTGCTGTCCGGCCTTGAGGACAACCCGGTGGTCACGCTCAACCACGCGGTGGCCGTCGGCATGGTGCACGGGCCCAGGGCCGGGCTGCAGGCGCTCGACCGCCTGGCCGCCGACGAGCGCATGTCGGGCCACCACCGGCTGGCCTCCGTACGCGCCCACCTGCTGGAGATGGCGGGAGACGCGGCCGCCGCGGTGGCCGCCTACCGCGCCGCGGCCCGCCTGACCACGAGCATTCCCGAGCAGCAGTACCTGGAGGACCGAGCAGCTCGCCTGTCTTGACAAGGTTTTTTTTCGGTGCCATCGTGTCAGGCATGCACGAAGTGGCGGTGATCGAAGACCCCGCGGCGGCCGAGGCGTCGCTCGACCCCATGCGCTCGAAACTGCTGGCCGAGCTGGTGGAGCCGGGCTCCGCCACGTCGCTGGCCGCCAAGGTCGGCCTGGCCAGGCAGAAGGTCAACTACCATCTGCGCACGCTGGAGCGGCACGGGCTGGTGGAGCTGGTCGAGGAGCGCAGGAAAGGTAACGTGACCGAGCGGGTGATGCAGGCCGCCGCGGCGTCCTTCGTGATCTCCCCGATCGCGCTGTCCGCCGTGCAACCCGATCCCGCCCGCTCGCCGGACCGGCTGTCGGCGCGGTGGCTGCTGGCGCTGGCGGCACAGCTCGTGCGCGATGTCGGCACCCTGATCACCGGGTCGGCGCAGGCGAAGAAGCGGGTGGCGACGTTCGCCATCGACGGCGAGGTGCGCTTCGCGTCGGCGGCCGACCGGGCGGCGTTCGCCGAGGAGCTGGCGACCTGCGTGACCTCACTTGTCAGCAAATATCATGACGAGTCGGCGGAGGGCGGGCGCGATCATCGGCTGATCGTGGCCGTGCATCCGTCGGTGAAGCCCGCCGCCCAGCCTGCCGCGGAGCCCGCCGCGAAAGAGGAGCGCTGACGTGGGCCGTGAGTTCGAGCTTCCCCTGGAGGCCATGGTCGAGGCCACGCCCGAGGAGGTCTGGGCGGCCATTTCGACGGGGCCGGGCATCGACTCGTGGTTCATGGGACGCACCGAGGTGGCCAACGGCGTCGTCCGCACCGCTTTCGGCGGGTTCGACATGCCCGATTCCACGGTGACCGCCGCCGAGCCGCTCAAGCACCTGGCCCACGGCAGCGACAAGACCGACGACGGGCGTTTCGTCGCCTACGAGTTCCTCATCGAGGGCCGCGATCGGGGCAGCACGCAGGTGCGCATGGTGACCAGCGGCTTCCTGCCCGGCGACGACTGGCAGGACGAGTTCGAGGCCATGTCCAGGGGCATGGAGATGTACTTCGCGACCCTCGTCGAATACCTCACGCACTTCGCCGGCCGGGTCGCGACGCCCATCACCGAGTTCGGGCCGCCCGTCCACGACTGGCCGCGCGCCTGGGAGATCCTGTACGCCGAGCTGGGCGGCCCGCCCGAGCCCGGCGACCGGGTCCGCTTCGGCCCCGGCGCGATCGAGGGGGTCGTCTACTACCGCAACGCCCAGACCGTCGGCATCCGCACCGGCGACGCCCTCTACCGCTTCCTCCAGGGGTTCGGGGGCAGCATGATCGCCGCGCACCTGCCGTTCACGGACGACGACAGCGGGCCGCTCTGGCAGGCGTGGCTGGCCGGCCTCTACGCCGAACACCCGTGAGGCCGGGCGCGAACAGGGGCATGACGTCGGTGTGAACGTGGTCGCGCTGTCCGACACCCATGCGCCCAGACGCTGGCGCTCATGCCCGCCGCGCGTGGCCGAGCACCTGCGCGACGCCGACGTCATCCTGCACGCGGGAGACGTCTGCGTCGCCTCGGTGCTCACGGAGCTGGCCGCGTACGCGCCGGTGCACGTGGTGAAGGGCAACAACGACGGCCCCGACGTGGCCGCGCCGGAGACCCTGGAGCTGACCCTGGACGGGCTGCGGATCGGCATGATCCACGACAGCGGCCCGGCCAAGGGCCGTCTGGAGCGCATGCGCCGCCGCTTCCCCGAGGCGGACCTGGTGGTCTTCGGCCACTCGCACATCCCGCTCGACGAGGAGGGCGGCGGCCTGCGCATCTTCAACCCGGGCTCCCCCACCGACCGCCGCCGCCAGCCGCACGGCACGCTGGGCCTGCTCACCATCGAGCACGGCGCCCTGGCCAGGGCCGAGATCGTCCCGGTCACCTGACCGGCGGCTCCACGACGTCGTCGCGGGCCTACCCAGGTCCGCGAGCCCTGTGCGATGGCGCCGGAAGTCCTCCCGTGGTAGCGAGACCGCTCCGGATACGCCCTGTGGCGTAGGCGGAACGGCGACGGCGGGCGGATCCCCTTCACGCCCGGCCGGAAGATCCTGGGGTCTTAAGGGCGACGGTAAGGCGACGAGAACGAAGCCGTAAGCGCCCTTCAGCACAGTGGTCACAGACACCACGGAACAGAAGGGCAAGCTGATGAGCCAGCCGTACATTCTCCAGGAAGACCTTCGGATCCCCGGATTCACCGGTCCCGTGCACCGGCCGGGCGAGGCCGCCTATGACGAGCTGCGCCGGTCGCTGAACCCGGCGGTGGACTCGCGCCCGGCGCTGGTGGCCGAGGCGTATGACGTGCCGGACCTGCGGGCGGCGCTGCTGGCCGCGCGGCGGCACGGAGTGGCGTTCGCGGTGCAGGCGACCGGGCACGGCACGCACGCCCCTTGTGACGGCGGCGTGCTCGTCAGGACCTCGGCGATGGCCTCGGTGCTGGTGGACCCGGCCCGCCGCGTGGCCAAGGTCGGTCCGGGCGCGCGCTGGGGCGAGGTCGTGGCCGCCGCCGCGCCGTTCGGGCTCGCGCCTCTGTCGGGCTCGGCGCCGGGCGTGGGCGTCACCGGCTACACCCTCGGCGGCGGGCTCGGCTGGCTGGGCCGCCGGCACGGCTTCGCCGCCGACAGCGTGCTGCGCGCGGACGTCCTGCTGGCCGACGGGCGGCACGTCACGGCGAGCCCCGACAGCCACCCCGAGCTGTTCTGGGCGCTGCGCGGTGGCGGCGGCGGCTTCGGCGTGGTGACCTCGCTGGAGTTCCGGCTGCACCCGGTCTCGCGGGTGACCTCCGGCTTCGCCTACTTCCCGATCGAGACCGCGGCGGACGTCCTGGGGGCGTACCGGACCTGGATCGACGGCGCGCCCGACGAGCTGAGCACCGCCGTCGTGCTCAAGCGCATGCCGGCCGACGCGCCCGCGCCCGTGGCCGGACGGCACGTGGTGCTGGTCAAGGCCGTGCACGTCGGGACCGAGACGCAGGCCCGGCAGGCGCTCGCGCCGCTGTTCCGTGCGGCCGGGCCGGCGCTGCTGGACGAGATCGGCCCCGCCACGTACGCGGGCACCTCGATGGGCGGCACGCCGAACCGGCACATGGACATGTTCGACGAGGTCCCGGAGGAGCTGCCCGGCATCCTGGTGCGGGCGGCCGAGGTGGCGCAGACCGTGGAGATCCGCCACTGGGGCGGTGCGCTGGGCCGGCCGGGTCCGGACGCCGGGCCCGTGAGCCACCGCGGCACGAAGCTGTCGGTGATCGTGGACACGCCGGTCCCCGGGCTGGCGGAGGAGCTGCGGCCGTACGCGAACGGGGGGACGTTCCTGAACTTCCTGTCCGACCCGTCCAGGACGGCCGCGGCCTTCACCGCCACGGATCACCGGCGGCTGCGGGAGGTCAAGCGCGCCTACGACCGCGACGGCTTCTTCCGCGTCGGTCACGTCGTCCCGGCGTGAACCCCCGTCCCCGCGCGGCGGTGAGCCGCCCCCGGATGGTTGGGCGGCAGGCGGTGCAGGCCCGGGCCGAGCAGGCGCTCGCGCAGGGTGGCGTCCTCGTAGGACGTGCGGTAGCGGCCCCGGCGCTGCAGCTCGGGCACGACCAGCTCGATGAAGTCCTCGGCCGTCCCCGGCGACAGGTACTGCATGAGGTTGAAGCCGGTCGCGCCGGTCTCGTCGGCCCAGCGCTCGATCTCGTCGGCCACCCGCGAAGGGGTGTCGGCCACGAAGAACGGGCCGCCGCCGATCGCGCCCACCGAGTCCAGCACGTCGCGCACCCGCAGCCCGCGCCCGGCCAGGGGCCGCACGGCCCGCTCGGTGAAGTCGCCGCCGCGCGCCACGATGTCGTCGATGAGCTCGTCCGGCTCGTACGCGGCCAGGTCGATGCCGCTGCCCCGCTGCGCCAGGAAGCCCTCGGGCCTGATGTGCCGCCGCAGGTCGGCGAGCTTGGCGTCCACCTCCGCCTGGGTCCTGGCCACGATGACGGAGGCGCCGGGGAAGACCTTGACGTGATCGGGGTCGCGGCCGTGCGCGGCGGCCCGGCGGCGCACGTCGGCGATCTCGTCCCGCACGGCGGCGAGCGACGGCCCGCCGGTGAAGATGGCCTCGGCGTGCCTGGCGGCGAAGTCCTTGCCGCGCTCGGAGTTGCCGGCCTGGTAGATGACCGGGGTGCGCTGCGGTGACGGCTCCGACAGGTGCGGCCCGGCGACCCTGAAGTGCTTGCCGTCGTGGTCGATGGGGTGGACCTTGTCCGGGTCGGTGTAGACGTGGCGCTCGCGGTCGCGCACCACCGCGCCGTCCTCCCAGCTCCCCTCCCACAGCTTGTAGACGACCTCCAGGTACTCCTCGGCGATCTCGTAGCGCAGGTCGTGCTCGATCTCGTCGTCGAGCCCGAAGTTGCGGGCGGCGCTGCGCAGGTACGAGGTGACGACGTTCCACGCCACCCGGCCCTTGGTGAGGTGGTCCAGGGTGGACATGCGGCGGGCGTGCGCGAACGGCGGCTCGTACGTGGTGGAGAACGTCACCGCGAATCCCAGATGCCTGGTCACGGCGGCCATCGCGGGCACCACGAGCAGCGGGTCGTTGGCCGGGATCTGCACGGCCTCGCGGATGGCGGTCTCGGGGCCGCCCCGGTAGCGGTCGTACGCGCCGACCACGTCGGCCAGGAAGACGGCGTCGAACAGGCCGCGTTCGAGCAGCTTGGCCAGGTCCGTCCAGTAGTCCAGGTCGGTGTAGCGGTGGCGGTTGTTGGCGGGGTGGGTCCACAGGCCGTGCTGGATGTGGCCGACGCAGTTCATCTCGAACAGGTTGAAGTGGATGATGCGGCTCATCGTGAAAAGCTCCTGGGGGCGATGCCGTTGAGGTGGAAGTTGCCGACGTCGTGGACCTTCGCCCGGCGCGGGTCGTGGACGGTGTGGGTGCGGGCGTTGCGCCAGTGCCGGTCGAAGTTGAGCGAGCGCAGGGCGGCACTGGCCCCCGCGAGCTCGTACCACTCGCTGGTCACCCGGTTGGCGGCCCGGTCGGCCTGCGCGCGGGCGGCGGCCATCGCCACGGCCGCTTCGTCGGCCAGCTCCTCGAAGTCGTCCGGCGCGGCCGCGCGGGCCCGGTCCACCGCGTCGCCCGCGCTTTCCAGCAGGGCCCTGGCGGCGCGGGTCAGCACGGCCAGCTCGCCGAAGCGCTGCACCACGACGGGGTCGTCGACGACCCGCGCGGGCTCGTTGCCCGGCCAGCCGCCCTTGACGTAGCCGCGCAGGAACGCCGACGCCTCCGCGAGCGCCCCTTCGGCGATGCCGGTGTCGATGGCGGCGTGGATGAGCAGCCCGAAGCTCCTGAACGTGCTCACGCCCTCGCGCCGGCCGGGCATCACCCGCTCCGCCGGGACGAACACGTCCTCCAGGACGACCGTCCCGCTCGCGGTCGTGCGCTGGCCCATGCCGTCCCAGTCGTCGACCACACGCAGGCCCGGCGCGTCGCGCGGCACGAACGCCGTGTGGTGCAGGTCCCCGGCGTCGAGGGCGATCACCGGGATCCAGTCGGCGAACAGGGCGCCGGTGGAGTAGATCTTCCGGCCGTCGATGCGGAACCCGCCGTCCACCGGCCGCAGCCGGGCGTGTTCCCTGGCGCCGTCCGGGCCGCGCGCGTCCACGGCGGCGTTGCCCAGCCGCCGTCCCGCCAGCACCTCGCGGTAGAAGAACTCCTGCTGGTCGGGCGTGCCGTTCTCCCTGATGGCGTCCACGTACCAGAAGTGGTTCTGCGGGATCTGGCCGATGCTGCCGTCGGCGGCGGAGAGGTGCCTGATGACGGCGCCGAGCGTCGCGGTGCGCACGCCGGCGCCGCCGTGCGCGGCCGGCACGGTGATGCCGAGCAGGCCGCTGCCGGACAGCGCCGCGAGCTCGGCCACGGGCAGGATCCGCTCGGCGTCGCGCCGCGCCGCGTCCCGCGCGAACTCGCGCGCCAGCTCGCGGGCGACCTCCATGGCCTCCTCATCGGTCTTGATCACATGTGCCACGTCACACCGCCGTCAGTCTCGGAATGGCCGCGACCAGCTCCTGCGTGTACGGATGCGCGGGCGTGCGGAAGACCTCCTCGACGGGGCCCTCCTCCACCACCCGGCCGTCCTTCATCACCAGGACCCGGTCGCAGGCGTGGTGGACCACGCCCAGGTCGTGCGAGATGAACAGGTACGCCACACCCGTCTCCCGCTGTACGTCCTCCAGCAGGTCGAGCACCTGCGCCTGGACGGACACGTCGAGCGCGGACACCGGCTCGTCGCAGACGATGACTCCCGGCTCGGGGGCCAGCGCCCGCGCGATGGCCACGCGCTGCCGCTGGCCGCCGGACAGCTGCAGCGGGCGGCGGGCGAGGTGCTGCGCGCCGAGCCCGACGAGCTCCAGCAGCTCCACGGAGCGCTCGCGGCGGCGCTCGCGCGGCACTCCGGCCACGGCCAGCGCCTCGGCCAGCACCTTGGCGACCGTGTAGCGGGGGTCGAAGGCGGCGAGGGTGTCCTGGTAGACGGTCTGGATGTCGCTGCGCAGACGGCGGCGGGCGGCCCGGTCGAGCCCGGCCCACGCCTGCCCGTGCACCTCGACCGTGCCGGTGTCGGGCTCGGTCAGGCCGAGCGCGATCCTGGCCGTCGTGGTCTTGCCCGAGCCTGACTCACCGACGAGCCCGACCGTCTCGGCGGCGCGCAGCGTGAACGACACGTCGCGGACGGCGGGGCGCCCGCCGAACGACTTGCCGATCCCCTCGGCGCGCACCACCACGTCGCCCGGCGGGCGGCGCGGCGGCGCGGGGGCGGCGGCGGACAGCCGGGTGCCCTTGGTGTGCTCGGCCGGGATCGCGCGCAGGAGCCGCTGGGTGTATTCGTGGCGCGGCTCGCCCAGCACCCGCGCGGTGGGGCCCTGCTCGACGATGACGCCGTCCTTCATCACCGCCACCCGGTCGGCCAGCCGGGCCACCACGGCCAGGTCGTGGCTGATGACCAGCAGCGACCTGTCCTGGCTCTTGAGCGCGGCCAGCAGGTCGAGCACCTGCGCCTGGATCGTGACGTCCAGCGCCGTCGTGGGCTCGTCGGCGATGACCAGCTCGGGCTCGGCCGCGATGGCGGCGGCGATCAGGGCCCGCTGCCTGAGCCCGCCGGACAGCTCGTGCGGGAGCTGACCGGCGCGCAGCTCGGGCTCCGGCACGCCCACGGAGGTCAGCAGCTCGTGCACGCGGGCGCGGCGCTCCTCGCCCTTCAGTCCGGTGTGCGTGGCGAGGACCTCGGCGATCTCCTTGCCGACCGGGCGCAGCGGGTCGAGCGACACCAGGGCGTCCTGGAGCACGAATCCGATCCGGCCGCCGCGCACCTGCCGCCAGCCGCGCTCGCGCAGCCGGGTCAGGTCCTGGCCGTCGAAGGTCAGCGCGTCCGCGCCCACCTTGGCGCCGTCGCCGGTGAGCCCGACGAGGGTGCGGGCGGTGACGCTCTTGCCGGAGCCGGACTCGCCGACCAGCGCCAGGCATTCGCCGCGGGCCACCTCGAACGAGATCCCGCGCACGACCTCCGACGAGCCGAACGCGACCCGCAGGTTCTCGGCCTTGACCAGGCTCACCAGGTCCTCCCCTCTGATCGCAATCTGAGCGCCCGGCCGACCACGGTCACGCTGATCACCGTGAGCGTGATCGCCGCGCCCGGGAACACGCCGTACCACCAGGCGCGCGAGATGAAGTTGCGGGCGGTGGACAGCATCGAGCCCCATTCGGGCTCCGGCGGCGGCGTGCCCAGCCCTAGGAAGCTCAGCGCGGATCCGGCCACCAGAGCGGTGCCGACGCCGATGGTGGCCAGGATGAGCACGGGTTTGACGGCGTTCGGCAGGACGTGGCGCAGCACCACGCGCGGTCCCGGCAGGCCGAGCGCGTGCGCCGCCTCGACGTAGCTGGACGAGCGCACGGCCAGCGTCTGGGCGCGCACGAGGCGGGCGTAGGAGGGGATGTTCGCGACGCCGATGGCGAGCACGGCGTTGGCGGTGCCGCCGCCGGCCACCGTGATGACGACCAGGGCGAGCAGCAGCTCTGGGAAGGCCAGCCCGATGTCGGACAGCCGCATGATGACGTTCTCGATGATCTTGTTGCCCAGCCCGGCGGCGAGTCCGAGCAGCCCGCCGAACGCCAGGGCGATGGCGATCGCGCCGAAGCCGAGCAGCAGCGAGGTGCGCGTGCCGTGCACGATGCGGGCCAGCACGTCCCTGCCGTTCTCGTCGGTGCCGAGCAGATGCGCCGCGCTCGGCGGCCGCAGCGTCTGGGCGCTGTCCACGGCGAGGGGATCCTGGCCGGAGAACAGGCCGGGTACGACCGCGGCCAGCACGAGCACGGCCAGCACGGCCACGGCGAGCCAGAGGCCCGGTCGCCGGCCTCTCAGGAGTCCTCTCATGAGGCGGCCCCCTTCAGGCGGGGGTCGACCACCGCGTAGAGCAGGTCGACCAGGAGATTCACCAGCACGTAGACCAGGGCGGACAGGAGCACGACGCCGAGCACGACCGGCAGGTCCTTGGCGTTGACCGCGGAGATCAGCAGCCGGCCGATGCCCTGCCGGGTGAACAGCGTCTCGGTGATGACCGCGCCGCCGAGCAGCGCGCCCACCCAGTAGCCGCTCATGGTCACCAGCGGCAGCAGGGCGTGCCTGAGCGCGTGCCGCACCCGTACGGTGGCGTCGGCCAGGCCCCGGCTGCGGGCGCTGACGATGAACGGCTCGTCCAGCACCTCCTCCAGCGACTCGCGCAGCACGTGGCCGAGCACGCCCGCGACCGGCAGCGCCAGCGACAGCGCGGGCAGCACCAGCGAGGCGAAGCCGTGGCTGCCGGTCGCCGGGAACAGGCGCAGCCCGAAGGAGAACACGGTCAGCAGCACGATCCCCAGCCAGAACGTCGGCGTCGAGGCCACCACCAGCTCCGAGCCCGAGGCCAGGCCGCGGATCCAGCGCCGCCGCTTGGCCGTGGCCAGCGCGACGGCGACGGCCAGCACGAGCCCGGCGACGGCGGCGGCCAGCGCCAGCTCCACGGTGGCCGCCGCCTGCTCGCCGATGGCCTGGGTGACCGGGGTGTGCAGCCGGTAGGAGGTGCCGAAGTCACCGCGCACGATCCGCCACAGGTGAGCGGCGTACTGCTCGTACCAGGGCCGGTCGAGGCCGTACTCGGCGGTGACCTGGGCGAGCACCTCGGGGGTGGGCGCCGCGTTCTCGCCGCCGACGATGGCCTCGGCCGGGTCCCCAGGGGTGAAGTGCAGCACCAGGAAGGTGAGGGTGGCCGCGCCCCACAGCACGCCGAGCCCGCCGAGCAGCCGCCAGCCGACGAACCTGATCATTGGTCCAGCCAGGTGTCGTAGAACCACGGCGACGGGTAGGCGGGGGTGAAGGCCAGGTCGCGCACCTTCTTCTGGTACGACACCGGCCGGGGGTCGTTGTAGAACGGGATCGCGGGGGCGAGCTCCAGCAGCCTGGCCTGCGCCTGGTTGTACTGCTCCGCCGGGTTCTCCGTCCGCCTGGCCTGCTCCAGCAGGTCGTCCACGGTGGCGTCGCTCAGGCGGGCGACGTTCTGGCCGCGGCGCTCGTCGGTGGTGATGTTCTTGGAGGAGTACTGGATCCACAGCACGTCGGCGGTGTTGGTGGCCCACAGGCCGGAGGTCATGTCGTAGTCGCCCTTGAGCGAGCGGTCGGTGAGCTCCTGCTCGGGCGGCGTCTGGAGCTGGATGTCGATGCCGATCTTGCGGGCCGCGGCCTGCGTCTGGACGGCGATCTGCATGCGCTGGGCGGGGAAGTTCGCGGCGATCGGGAAGTAGGCGGTCAGCCGCTTGCCGTCCTTGGTGCGGATGCCGTCCTTGTCCTTGGCCGTCCAGCCGGCCTCGTCGAGCAGCTTCGCCGCCTTGGCCGGGTCGTAGGCGATGCGGCCGGCCAGCCCGGCGGCGTAGCCGGGGGTGGAGGAGGTGACGAAGCCCTGCGCGACCTCGTACTGGCCGAAGGAGATGCCCTTGACGATGGACTCGCGGTCGACGGCGGCGAGCAGCGCCTGGCGGACCTTGACGTCGTCGAAGGGCGGGCGCGCGGTGTTCAGCCAGAACGCCATCGGGTGGCCCGGCCTGACCACGCTGAGGAAGCCCAGGTCCGGGTTGGCCTTGACGTCCTCGACGTTCTGCGGCGGGGTGAAGTCGATGGCGTGCACCTCGCCTGAGGCGAGCGCGTTGTAGCGGGTGGCGTCCTCGGTGAGGAAGCGGATCTCCAGGCCGTCCAGGTAGGCGGGGCCGGTGTGCTTGGCGCTCTTCGGGCCCCAGTTGTAGTCCGGGTTGCGGCGGTAGGTGATGCTCTGGCCCCTGGTCCAGCGCTCGAACACGAACGGGCCCGAGCCGATCGGGTGCTCGCAGATGGTCTGCGGGGCCTCCTTGATCTGTTTCGGGGAGATCATGCCGAGGTAGCCTTGGGCGAGGATGTCCAGGAACGGCGTGTACGGCGACGACAGCGACACCTTCAGCGTGTAGTCGTCGACGACCTCGCTGTCCTTGTAGGGGGCGATGTAGGAGGCGGCCAGCGGGGACTTGGTCGCCGGGTCCTTCATGTGCTCGAAGTTGGTCTTGAGCGCCTCGGCGTTCCAGACCGCTCCATCATGAAATTTCACGCCCTGGTGGAGCTTGAAGGTGTAGGTCAGGCCGTCGCCGGACACCTCCCAGCTGTCGGCCAGCCAGGGCTTGATGGTGCCGTCGGCGTCGAACCAGACCAGCGAGTCGGACACCGGGACGGTCGACACGGGGCCGTCCGAGCTGGCGTTGCCGTGCGGGTCCAGGCAGGGAGGCTCCTGCCCGTTCTCGCCCAGGACGAGGGTGCCGCCGCGCTTCGGCGTGCCGTCGCTCTGGGCGCCGGCCGCGCCGCCGGCGCCGCAGCCGGCCAGCAGGCCGGTGGTGAGGGGGATGAGGAGGAGGGCGGCGAGGGTCTGCTTGGTCATGGGGAGCTCACCCAGGTGTCGAGGAACGTGACGGCGCCGTACGCGTGGTCCCAGGCCAGCCCGTGGACCTTCTTCTGTGCGGAGACCAGGCTTGGCCGGTTGTAGAGGGGGATGGCAGGTGTGAGGTCGATCAGCCGGGACTGCGCCTGGTCGTAGAGCCCGGCGCGCTCGGTGTCGTCCGTGGCCGCGCGGGCCTGTTCGAGGAGCTTGTCGAGCTGGGGGTCGGAGAGCCGGGTGGTGTTCTGGCCGCGGCGCTTGCCGGTGGTGATGTTCTTGGAGGAGTACTGGATCCACAGCACGTCGGCGGTGTTGGTGGTCCAGATGCCGACGGACAGGTCGAAGTCGCCCTTCGCGGTGCGGTCCGAGGAGACCTGCGCGGTGACGTTCTCAATCTTGATCTCGATGCCGGCCTTGGCGGCCGCCGCCTGCGTCTGGACGAGGATCTGCGTGTTCTGCGGGTTCACGCCCGTGTCCAGGGCGATCGCGGTCAGCCGCTTGCCGTCCTTGGTGCGGACGCCGTCCTTGTCCTTGGCCGTCCAGCCGGCCTCGTCGAGGAGCCGGGCCGCCTTGGCCGGGTCATGGGTGATCCGGCCGTCAAGGCCCTTGGCGTGGTCGGGGGTCGAGGGAGTGACGAAGCCGGTCGCGAGCTTCCACTGGCCGAACGAGACGCTGTTCACGATGGCCTGGCGGTCGACGGCGAGGGTGAGCGCCTGGCGGACGCGGGGGTCGCCGAAGGGCTCGCGGCCGGTGTTCAGCCAGACGGAGAACGGGTGGCCGGGCCGGTCGATGCTGGTGAAGGACAGGTCGGGGTTGGCCTTGACGTCCTCGACGCTGGCCGGAGGGGTGTTGTCGATGACGTCCACCTCGCCGGCCAGCAGGGCGTTGTAGCGGGTGGCGTCCTCGGCCAGGAACCGGATCTCCAGCCCGTCCAGGTGCGCGGGCCCGGTGTGCCCGTCGGACCCCCAGGCGTAATCCGGATTTTTCCGGTACGTGATGCTCTGGCCCTTCGTCCACTTCTCGAACACGAACGGCCCCGAGCCGACGGGATGCTCGCAGGTCCCGCCCGGATCCTCCTTGATCTGCTTCGGCGAGATCATCGCCAGGTAGGACTGCGCAAGGACGTTGAGAAAGGCCGAGTAGGGCGAGGAGAGCCGGACCTTCAGCGTGCGCTCGTCGACGACCTCGCTGTCCTCGTACGGCGCGATGTAGGCGGCGGCCAGCGGCGACTTGGTCGCCGGGTCGCGCATGTGCTCGAGGTTGGCCTTGAGCGCCTCGGCGTTCCAGACCGATCCGTCATGGAATTTCACGCCGTCGCGCAACGTGAACGTGTAGGTCAGCCCGTCGTCGGAGATCTTCCAGGCGGTGGCCAGCCAGGGCTTGAGCGCGCCGTCCGCGTCCTGCCACAGCAGCGAGTCGAAGACCGGACGGCCGACGACCGTGGTGTTGGTGGTGGAAAGCTGATGCGGGTCGAGGCAGGCCGGCTCGTCGCCGTTCTCGCCGAGCACGAGCCTGCCGCCGTCCCTGGGAGTCGTGCCGGCCGCCGGGGCGGCGGCCTCCTCCGGGCCCGCGCCGCAGGCGGCCAGCAGCGACGCGAGCAGAGCCGTGGCGAGCAGCGGTTTCAACCTGGTGAGCATGGGGGTCCTTACGCACACGTCAAGAAACAGGTATTGCCTACCTGCATTGCAGGGATTACGGTGAACCATAACGTAACACGCAGAACGGACGAAACAACATGACCCACGTGATCGCGGACGACGCCGAGGCCCTGGCCGTGGCCCGCGAGCTGGCCGCGGAGCTCGCGGTGGACGCCGCGGCCCGCGACGCCGAGCGACGCCTGCCCGGACCCGAGCTCGACCGGCTGTCGGCCAGCGGGCTCCTCGCGATCACCGTGCCGGACTCGCACGGTGGCGCCGACGTCAGCGCCCGCACGGTCGCGGAGGTGTTCAGGCTCCTGGCCGCGGCCGACCCGAATGTCGCGCAGATCCCCCAGAGCCACTTCGTGTACGTGAACGTGCTGCGCCAGCGCGGCACGCCCGAGCAGCGCAAGTTCTTCTTCGGCGAGGTCCTCGACGGCCGGCGCTTCGGCAACGCGCAGTCGGAGGCGGGCACGAAGCACGTGCAGGACTACCGGACGTCCCTGGCCCCGGCCCCGGGCGGCGGCTTCCTGCTGAACGGCACCAAGCACTACAGCACGGGCGCGCTGTTCGCCGACTGGATCCCGGTGCTGGCCAGGCGCGAGGACCAGACGCTGCACGTGGCGTACGTGCCGCGCGACGCCCCCGGCCTGACCGTCGTGGACGACTGGGCGGGCATGGGGCAGCGCACCACGGCCAGCGGGACGGTGCTGCTGGAGGACGTGGCCGTCCCGGAGTGGCGGGTGGTGCCGCACCACCTGACGTTCCAGGGCCCGCAGCTCCACGGCGCGTTCGCGCAGCTCCTGCACGCGGCGATCGACGTGGGCATCGCGTCCGGCGCGCTCGCCGAGGCCCTGGAATTCGTCAGGACGAAGGCCAGGCCCTGGTTCGAGAGCGGCCAGGAGCGGGCCGCCGACGACCCGCTGGTCATCCAGCGGGCCGGCGAGCTGGCCGTCAAGGTGCGCGCCGCCGAGGCGCTGCTCGACGCGGCGGGCGCGGCCGTGGACGCCGCCCGCGCCGACCTGACGGAGGACTCGGCCGCCGCCGCCTCAATCGCGGTGGCCACCGCCAAGGCGTTCGCCGACCCGGTGGCGGTCGAGCTGGGCGGTGCCATCTTCGAGCTGGGCGGCACCCGGTCCAGCCTGGAGGGGCTCAACCTCAACCGGCACTGGCGCAACGCCCGCACCCATACCTTGCACGATCCGGCCCGATGGAAGATCCAGCACATCGGCCGGTATGTACTCAACGGCCAGTTGCCGCCGCGACACGGCCTGCTCTAGGGAGAGACTGCACGATGACCTTGACGTTCCACTGGTTCCTGCCCACCTACGGCGACAGCCGGGACGTGGTGGGCGGCGGCCACGGCCTGCCCGCGGGCTCGGCGGGCGGCGCCCGCCCGGCCACGCTGCCCTATCTGCGGCAGATCGTGCACGCGGCCGAGCAGCTCGGCTTCGTCGGCGCGCTGACGCCCACCGGCGCGTGGTGCGAGGACGCCTGGCTGACGACCGCGATGCTGGCGGACACGACCGAGCGGCTGAAGTTCCTGGTGGCCTTCCGGCCCGGGCTGGTCTCGCCGACGCTGGCGGCGCAGATGGCGGCGACGTTCCAGCGGCATTCGCGGGGCCGGCTGCTGCTCAACGTGGTGACCGGGGGCGAGAGCCACGAGCAGCGCGCGTACGGCGACTTCCTGGACAAGGAGGCCCGCTACGCGCGCACCGACGAGTTCCTGCACATCGTGCGCTCGCTGTGGCGCGGGGAGACGGTCGACTTCGCCGGTGAGCACCTGCGGGTCGAGGGCGCGCGGCTCAACCGGCTGCCCGATCCGGTGCCGGAGGTCTACTTCGGCGGCTCCTCACCGGCCGCCGGGCAGGTGGCGGCGCGGCACGTGGACGCGTACCTCACCTGGGGCGAGCCGCCCGCCGCGGTCGCCGAGAAGATCGCCTGGGTGAACGGGCTCGCCGCCGCCGAGGGGCGCACGCTCCGGCAGGGCATCCGGCTGCACGTCATCTCCAGGGACACCGCCGAGCAGGCGTGGGCGCAGGCCCGCAGGCTGCTGGACGGCATCGACCCGGACACGGTGGCGAAGGTGCAGGCGGGCCTGGCGCGCAGCGAGTCGGAGGGGCAGCGGCGGATGCTCGCCCTGCACGGCGGGCGGCGCGACGACCTGGAGATCTACCCCAACCTGTGGGCCGGCGTCGGGCTGGTGCGCGGCGGGGCGGGGACGGCGCTGGTCGGCAGCCATGCCGAGGTGGCCGATCGCATCGAGGAGTACCACCGGCTGGGGATCACCGAGTTCGTCCTGTCGGGGCATCCGCACGTCGAGGAGGCGTACTGGTTCGGGGAGGGGGTGCTGCCGATCCTGCGCGAGCGCGGGCTGTGGCAGCACCCGGACGAGCCCGCCGACGCCGGACCGGCCGAGATCCCGTTCGCCTCGACGGGAACCCGATGACCAGCACTGGCACCGGCACCGGCACCGGCACCGGCGCTCGCTCGGGTGCCGGTGCTGGCTCCGATCCGGGCTCGCGGGCCGCGCTCTCCGTCGCCGAGCTGCGGCGGCGGGCCGCGGACCTGCTTCCCGCTCTGGCCGAGGGCGCGGCCGAGCGGGAGCGCGCGCGGGAGCTGCCGCACGCGCAGATCCGCGCGCTGGCCGCCGCCGGGCTGCTCACGTTCCGGATTCCCACCCAGTACGGCGGGGCGGGCGCCACGGTGGCGGAGGTCTTCGAGTTCCTCATCGATCTCGCCGCCGCCGACTCCAACATCGCGCAGGCGCTACGTCCCAGCTTCGGCCGCGTCGAGCACCTGCTGACCGCCTCCGACGAGGAGCGCAAGCGCTGGTATCCGCGCCTCCTGGCCGGGGACGTCTTCGGCAACGCGGGCTGGGAGCTCGGCGGGCCCAGCGGCGCCGTACGCACCCGGATCAGCCCGGAAGGGGTGGTGGACGGCAGCAAGTACTACAGCACCGGCGCGCTGTACGCCGACTGGATCGGGCTGGCGGCGGTGAACGACGACGGCGAGAAGGTGTTCTTCACCCTGCCGCGCGACCGGCCGGGCCTGGAGCTGGTCGACGACTTCGACGGCATCGGCCAGCGGCTGACCGCCAGCGGCACCACCAGGCTGACGGGCGTCACCGTGCTCCCCTCGGAGATCGCCAAACGCCCGGCCGGCTCGGGGCGCTCCCCCGTCACCCCGTTCCTGCAGCTCTACCTGGCCGCCGTCGAGGCGGGGATCGCCCGTGACGCGCTGAGGGACGCGGTCGCCTTCGCCCGCGACCGCGCCCGTCCGATCGAGCACAGCAGCGCGGGGCGGTCGGTGGACGACCCGTACGTGCAGCACGCCGTGGGCGAGATCGCGGCGCGGGCGTACGCGGCCGAGGCGGCGGTCCTGCGTGCCGCGGCCGCCATCGACCGGGCGTGGGCCGGGGACCTGGAGCCCGGCCTGCTCACGACGGCGTCGGTGGAGGCGGCGCAGGCGCAGTTCTTCGCGGCCGAGTCGGCGCTCAAGGCGGGCGAGCTGCTCTTCGACGTGGGCGGAGGGTCGGCCGTGGCCGCCCGGCACAACCTGGACCGGCACTGGCGCAACGCCAGGACCGTCGCCAACCACAACCCGCGGGCCTGGAAGGCGGCCGTCGTGGGCGCCCACCACCTCAACGGCGCCGAGCCACCGCTCAACGGCCTGTTCTAGCCGCTTCTGGCGTTCCAAAGGTTCTAGGTGTTCCAGGCGTTCTAGGCGTTTCAGGTGTTTCAGCCGTCCTGGCCGTCCTGGCCGTCCTGGCCTTGGCCGTCCTGGCCCTCCTGGTCGCTCTGCGCGTTCCGGCGGGGTGTGAGGCCGTCCATCACCAGCGCGAAGAGGTGCTCGCGCCGGGAGGCCAGCGACGGCGCCTGGTCGGTGATCCAGCTCAGCGCGTTGACCAGGGCGAACAGGTCCGTCCCGTCGATGTCGTCGCGGATGTGCCCGCTCGCCTGCGCCCGCTCCAGCAGGCGGCCGGCCGCCGCGCGCATCGCGTGGCACGACATGGACAGAGGGGATCCCTCGTCGCTGAGGGTGGCCATCATCGACCCGGCCAGGCCCCGGTAGGCGCCCGCGCCACCGGCGAAGTCACGTAGCCACTCCCGCAGCGCCTCGTCCGGCTCGCCGCCCTCGGCCAGCGCCTCCGCGCGCGCGGCGAGCCGGTCGAAGCCCTGCCCCAGCAGCGCCTCCAGCAGGGCTTCCCGCGTCGGGAAGTGCCGGTAGAGGGTCCCGAGCCCGACCTCGGCCCGGCGCGCGATGTCGCGCAGGGACGCCTCGGTCCCGTGCTCGGCGACCACGGTCCGCGCGACCGCCAGGATGCGCTCCCGGTTACGCCGCGCATCCGCCCGCGGCGCCCGCCCCGCACCCTCACCCTGGGACCGCACCGCGCCTGCAGCCGCGGCCTCGGCTCGCGTCGCACCCGCCTCCTCGTCCTCGGCCCGCCCTGCGCCGTCCCCCACCCTTGTGGCGCGGCCCTTCGGCGCCGTGGTGCCGTCCGGCAGCTCGTCCGGCAGCTCGTCCGCCATCGTTACCTGCTTTCCGATTGACAAGCGGAGCACTGCCCCGCTTATTATTCGGAGCAATGCTCCGTATCATAGCGGGGCCGGACCCACAGGGAGTCCCCCATGTCCGAAACCATGAACGCCGTACGCGTACACGCCGTCGGCAGGCCCGAGGTGCTCACCTACGAGCGCGTCGCCCGCCCCGAGCCCGGCCCCGGCGAGGTCCTGGTCCGCGTGCACGCCGCCTGCCTCAACCCGCCCGACTGGTACGCCCGCGGCGGCTTCGCCAACATCCCGGACGACCTGCGCCCCACCACCGCCCTGCCGTTCACCCCGGGCTCCGACGCGTCGGGCGTCGTGGCCGCACTCGGCGAGGGCGTCACCGAGTGGCAGGAGGGAGACGAGGTGTTCGGGCTCATCCGCTTCCCGGGGACCCTGGGCAACGGCGGCAAGGCGTACGCCGAGTACACCACCGCGCCGGCCGGCCAGCTCGCCCGCAAGCCCGCCGCCGTCGATCACGTGCAGGCGGCGGCCGTCCCCATGGCGGGCCTCACCGCCTACCAGTTCCTCGTCGACCACATCGGGCTCCAGCCGGGCAGCAGGGTGCTGATCAACGGCGCGGCGGGCGGCGTCGGCCACTTCGCCGTGCAGCTCGCCAAGAACACGGGCGCGTACGTCATCGGCGTGGCCTCCGGCCGCCACGAGGCGTTCCTGAAGGGTCTGGGGGTGGACGAGTTCATCGACTACACCGCCGTCGCGGTCGAGGACGCGGTGCGGGACGTCGACTGCCTGATCGACACCGTCGGCGGCCCGCGCGGGCACCGGTTCCTGCCGGTGATCAGGGACGGCGGCACGCTCAGCCCGGTCTTCTACGGCGACTACCGGCTGGAGGAGGCGGCCCGTCGCGGGATCGTGCACAGGTCGGGCCAGGTCCACTCGGACGGGCCGCAGATGACCGAGCTGGCCCGCCTGCTCGGCGAAGGCCGGCTCCGCCCCGGGATCGACAGCGTCTTCCCGCTCAGCGAGGCCGCCGCGGCCCACGAGCGCGCCGAGCGCGGGCACATCCAGGGCAAGATCGTGCTCCGCGTGGCGGACTGACCCGCAGGGGCTCCGCCGAGCCTGGCTTCGCGCCTCGCGAAGCCAGGCGGCTGTTCATCTGGGTGCTTCGCGGGCAGCGCCTGCCGTTGGGTTCGGCGCCATCCGCGAGTTCTTGACTGCCCTGGCACCCATTTCGATCAGGACCGAGGACGTACATGCACCGCAAGACCCTTCCCGCCATCGTGGCGGCCGCGATCGTGCTGGCCGCGCACGCGCCCGCCGCGGCGGCGGCCACCCCGCAGGACTCCTTCTTCGGCGGGCGGCTGCCGCTGAGCGCGCCACCGGTGACCACGACCGTCGCGCCCGGCGTGACGATGACCTCGATGTCGCTCGGGGCCAAGGACGCCGGGGACTTCTGGACCGTCCAGGTGTACCTGCCGGCCACGGCCGACGGGCCGCTCAACACGGCGGCCACCGCGCTGGGGGCCAGGGAGATCGCCGACCGGGTGGCCGAGGCGATGCGGGGCAAGGGGTTCGAGCCGCGGGTCGAGGAGGCCCTCTCCCCCGCCTTCGCCGATCATCCCGCCGGTACGCTCGGCTGGATCGTCCGGGTCGGGCAGTACGCCACCGGCGCCGAGGCCACGGCCGCGCTCGCCGCGATCAAGGCGGCCGGTTTCGCGGGCGGCACCCGCTACACCGCGCAGGACGGCACCGACGCGGGCGCGCCGCAGAAGGTGCACGTGCTCCGCGTGGACTTCAAGAGGTTCGGCGGCACGGTCGGCACCGACTTCGGCGCGACGCTGAACGGCACGGAGAAGCTGACCGACCTCGCGGCCGCGGCGGGCGCGGTGGCCGGGATCAACGGGCAGTGGTTCTACAACAGCGCGCCGGGCGGCCTCTACGTCAAGGACGGCAAACTGATCGGCTCCGCGACGCAGGGCCGGGGCGGCGTGAAGATCACGAGAGGCGGGCGGTCGGTGGACGTGGACGCGTACACCGCCCACGTGACCCTGCGCGCGGGACGGGACAGCGTCGAGATCGACGGCGTCAACCGGGTGCCGGGCGAGATCTGGAACTGCGGTGGCGTGGGCGGCGACCAGCCGACCGAGAGGCCGCAGCACGACCTGAAATGTACGGACAGCAGCGAGCTGGTGCTGTTCACCCCCGAATGGGGCACCCCGCCGACCGGCGCGGGCGCCGAGGCCGTGCTGGACGCGCGGGGCACGGTGACGGCGGTGTACACCTCGCGTGGCGCGAGCGTGCCCCCGGGCGGGTCCACCGTCCAGGCCACCGGCGACAGCGCCGCCTGGCTGCTCGGCCACGCGAAGGCCGGCGAGCGGCTGCGGGTGAGCGAGCGGGTCGAGGACGGCAAGGGCCGGCGGGTCGCGCTGACCGGCGACACCACGATCCTCCAGGTCGGCCCCACGCTGGTACGGGATGGCCGGGTGTCGGTCAACGCGGCGGCCGACGGGCTGATCCGCGAGGGCACGGACCAGACGTTCACCTACAACTGGGCCGTGCGCGCCAACCCCAGGTCGATGATCGGCGTGGACGACCGCGGGCGGCTCATGCTGGTGGTGGTCGACGGGCGGCAGGACGGCTACAGCGAGGGGCTCGGGATCGCGCAGACGGCCGAGATCATGAAGCTGCTCGGGGCCAGGGAGGCGATGAACCTCGACGGCGGCGGTTCCAGCGTCATGGTCACCGCGGGCGCCGGCATCGTGAACCGGCCCTCCGACGCGACCGGTCAGCGCTCGCTCGGCAACGTCTTCCTCGTCCGCCCGTAACGGACCAAGCCGCCCGTCCGCCTTCAGCGAACCGCCCGTAACGAACCAAGCCGCCCGTCCGCCTTCAGCGAACCAGGCCGCTCGGGGCGGATCGGGCCGCCCGTCCTGGGTCAGGACACCTGTTCGCCTCCGGCGGGTCAGGCCGCGGTGCGCAGGCGGGCTCCCGCCGTCTGGGCGAGCACCGAGCGGGCCAGGGCGTCGGCGTGCCGGAACAGCGGCGCGTCGGCCCCCGGC
>NZ_VCKX01000117.1 GCF_005889725.1 Nonomuraea zeae | reverse complement strand
ACTCAACGGAGATCCAGTGGACGACGGATGGTTTGGGAAGATCACCCGTTCTACCGGATCTCCGTTCTCATGTCTTGATCACCAAGGGCCTCGCAGATCCAGACCCAGCCCTAACTAACCGGCATTGCGGTTAGGGCTCGGAGGTCCTGCGGCAGGGGTGCCGGGGACGTCAGGGCTGCATGGCGCCGAGCACGTCGAGCACGTCCGCCGGCAGCTTGCGCGCGGCGGCGTCCCTGAACTGGGTGAAGCACTCACCCTGCGAGGACACCGTGCCCGCCCCCTTCATGCACTCCTGGTAGGCCGAGTATTCGTCCATCAGGTAGAGCTGCATCGCGGTGGCCCCGGCGGACAACGCCAGCGCGATCGAGGAGATGGTGATGCCGCTCACGGCTATCCCCGTGGGCTTGCCCACGCCTTTCAGCGCCGGGAGTGCGCGGATCCCGGCCATGAGCGCGAACAGCGCCATGACCAGGCCGGCGAGCGGCAACATGAACGTCATGGCCAGCGCTGCGATGGACAACCAGATCGCTCGGCGGCCCGCTGAATCAGCGGGCTGCTGGCCTGCCGGTGCCTGCACCGGTGTCGACACCTGACCTCCTCTGCGTCGCCGGGCGAGGAACAGATACCCTGGCACCCCCACCCTGTTTTCCACTTGGAGAGTGTGCGTGTCTAAGGCTGGGCGGCTCGTCGTCCTCGTCTCCGGCTCTGGAACCAACCTACAGGCCCTGCTGGACGCTTCTGCCGACCCGTCGTACGGCGCTCGCGTGGTAGCGGTCGGCGCCGACAGGGATGGGATCGAAGGGCTGGCCAGAGCGTCGAAGGCAGAAGTCCCGACATTTGTGGAAAAATTGCGCGATTACGGGACACGGGCGGACTGGGACGCGGCCATCGCGGCCAAGATCGCATCGTACGAACCCGACCTGGTGGTTTCAGCCGGTTTCATGAAAATTTTGGGTGCGCCCACGCTCGACGCGTTCCCTGTGCTGAACACCCACCCCGCGCTGCTGCCCTCGTTCCCCGGCGCCCACGGTGTGCGCGACGCGCTGGCCCACGGGGTCAAGGTGACCGGCTGCACGGTGATGCTGGCCGACTCGGGGATCGACACCGGGCCGATCGTCGCGCAGGAAGCGGTGCCCGTACGTCCGGAGGACGACGAGGCGGAGCTGCATGAGCGCATCAAGACCGTCGAGCGGCGCCTGCTCGTCGACATCGTCGGCCGGATGGCCCGGGAGGGCTGGACGGTAAGCGGACGTATCGTCCGAATCGGCAACCAATCAGGAGGGGAATCCACGTGACTCGCATCGCCATCCGGCGCGCGCTGATCGCTGTTTATGACAAGTCCGGGCTCGAGGAGCTGGCCAGGGCCCTCGACGGCGCGGGGGTGGAGATCGTCTCGACCGGTGGCACGGCCGCCGCGATCTCCTCCTACGGGATCCCGGTGACGAAGGTCGAGCAGCTCACCGGGTTCCCGGAGTGCCTGGACGGCCGGGTCAAGACGTTGCATCCGCGCGTACACGCCGGGTTGCTGGCCGACGTCACCAAGCCGCACCACGTGGCCCAGCTCGACGAGCTGGAGATCGACCCGTTCCAGCTGGTCGTGGTGAACCTCTACCCCTTCCAGGAGACCGTGGCCTCCGGCGCGTCCGACGCGGAGTGCGTCGAGCAGATCGACATCGGCGGGCCCGCCATGATCCGCGGCGCCGCGAAGAACCACAACACCTGCGCCGTCGTGGTCGACCCCGGTGCCTACGGTGAGGTGCTCAACGCGCTGGCCGAGGGCGGCTTCACGCTCACCGACCGCAGGCGGCTGGCCGGCATCGCCTACGCCCACACGGCGTCGTACGACGTGGCCGTGGCGAACTGGTTCGCGCAGTCGGACGGGGCGGACGAGGACGAGTTCCCCGTGTTCAACGGGGCCACGTACGAGCGCAAGGCCACGCTGCGCTACGGCGAGAACCCCCACCAGCGCGCCGCCCTCTACACGGCCGGCACGGGCGGCCTGGCCAACGCCGAGCAGCTGCACGGCAAGGAGATGTCCTACAACAACTATCTCGACTCCGACGCCGCCTGGCGCGCGGCCTGGGACTTCCCGCAGCCGTGCGTGGCCATCATCAAGCACCAGAACCCGTGCGGCATCGCCATCGGCACCGACGTGGCCGACGCGCACCGCAAGGCGCACGCGTGCGACCCGACGTCGGCGTTCGGCGGGGTGATCGCGGTCAACCGCCCAGTGACGGTGGAGCTGGCCAGGCAGATCTTCGAGGTGTTCACCGAGGTCGTCATCGCGCCGTCCTTCGACGCCGAGGCGCTGGAGGTGCTGCGCGGCAAGAAGAGCCTGCGCCTGCTGCAGTGCGCCGAGGGCCCGGCGTCGGCGACCGAGTTCCGCAAGATCGACGGCGGTCTGCTGGTGCAGTCGGTGGACCGGGTGGACGCGCCCGGCGACGCGGCCACGCAGTGGGAGCTCAAGACCGGTGCGCCCGCCTCGCCCGAGCAGCTGGCCGACCTGGAGTTCGCCTGGCGCGCCAGCCGCTCGGTGAAGTCGAACGCCATCCTCCTGGCCAGCGGCGGAGCCACCGTGGGCGTGGGCATGGGCCAGGTCAACCGGGTCGACTCGTGCCGCCTGGCGGTTACGAGGGCGGGCGAGCGCGCAGCGGGCGCGGTCGCGGCCTCCGACGCCTACTTCCCCTTCCCTGACGGGGCGCAGGTGCTGATCGACGCCGGGGTCCGGTTCATCGTCGAGCCTGGGGGCTCGATCCGCGACGAACTGGTCATCGAGGCGGCGGAGAAGGCCGGGATCACTCTCTACTTCACCGGCACTCGCCACTTCTTCCACTGATCGTCCGCTTGAGGGCGACATGGTCGATCATGTCGCCCTTTTGCCGTTTTTGAGGCGAGCACCGGTTGTCGCCGGTTAGCCTGATTGCCTCTCCTGCCTCATTCCCCCGGAGTTCCCCTATGGCAATGCTCGATGCGGTCCTGCAGGTGTTCGTCACTATGAACGGCTTTGCGACCAGCCCCTTCGTGCTCCTGGTCCTCGCGTTCATCGGCGCCTATCTCGGCAGCCGAGCCGTGGAGGTCATCCCGTTCACCCGCCGGATCATCGAGCGCCGCGAGGCCCAGGCCGCCGCCGAACGCGAGTAACCCGGCCACGACGCCGCCGCCGGGGCCTAGGGAACGCCCCCTGGGGCCGGTGCCGCATTGGGCTGTCTCGCCCCCGGATGGGGATGTCCCTCCGGGGGCGGCAGGCGCGTGTTGAGCGGTGCGTCGCTCGCAGTCTCGGCTGCCCGGTCGCGGTCTCGATCGCCTGATCGTCCGATAGCCGGGTTCAGTCGCTTGGTGTCCGGACTGCTCGCCAGGCCAGGTTGGCCGCTCCGGCGAGTGCGGCGCGTACGCCCAGGGTGCTCTGCTTGACCTGGACGGCCCGTACGAAGGCCAGACCGGCCACGTCGTCCAGGGCGCGCTCCAGGGGATCGAACAGGGTCTTGCCCGCACCCGACACCCCACCGCCGATGACCACAGTGGTGACCTCGGCGGCGGCGGCCGTTGAGGCGATCATGCCGGCCAACGCTCGGGCGCCGCGCTCGAACGCCGCGACCGCGATGGGATCCCCGGCGGCGGCGTCTTCGGCGAGCATGCGCGCATCCGCCTTCTCACCCGGCACACGCGACACCCCCGCTGACTCGCTGGATGGGCCACCGGATGGGGTCACATGCGGATCGTTGGATTGCCACCTGGATGGGTCACTGGGCGGATCGTTGGATTTGCCATCGGCTGGGGCGTCGGGCAGGTCCTTGGATCGCCCATCGGACGGCTCACCGGGTGAATCGGTGGGTCGGCCATCGGACGGATTGCCGGGCGGGACGCTGGATCGCCCCTCGGACGAATTATGGACGGCACCAGGGGACCAGCCGTTCTCCAAGGCCCACCGGACCAGGTTCGGGCCGCTGGAGTAGCGCTCGACGCATCCCCGGCCACCACATTCACAGCGCTCGCCGTTGGGGTCGATGCTCATATGCCCGACATGCCCGGCGTTCCCGGTCGGCCCCAGGAGCGGGGCGCCATCGAGCACCAGACCGCCGCCGATCCCGGTGGACACGACGATGCCGAGCAGCGACGTACACCCTTGGCCGGCCCCCAGCCAGTGCTCCCCGAGAGCGAAGCACTGGGCGTCGCCCGCGAGCATGGTGGGGAGCCCAACCAGCTTCTGCACCTCGTCCCGCAGCGGGAATCCGCGCCAACTGGGCATGTTCACCGGGCTCACTGTCCCGGCGGCGAGGTCGAGGGGGCCCGCGCAGCCGATGCCGACGGCCTCGGGCGGCGGGCCGGTGTCCGTCACCTCCGCGATGAGGGCCGCCAGGGCGGACATGACATCCGTACGCGGCGTGGGCCGGGTAGCGGAGAACAGGACGGAACCGGCCTCGTCCACCAGTGCGGCGGCGAGCTTGGTTCCTCCGATATCAATGGCAAGTACGCAGGTCATCAGTGTTTGTGGTGGTTGTCGGGCTGGCGAGGATCACCAGGATGTTCGAGGCCGGGGACGAGTCTTACCTTCTGGGCACGCATGTCGTCGAGCCATCGCGCGAAGGCTCGACGCCGCGCAGATTCCAGCAGCGGCGAGTCGTGCTCGCCCGTCTCTGGTCTGGGCGCGGCTCGGTCACGCACTGAGGAACCGACCGCGAATGGGCCGGACATGGATAGGGCTGGGGCCGGTTGGTGTGGCATGTGCTCCTGTCGTGTGGGCCGAGGCGTCGCGAACTCCTCTGGTACGGGTGCCGGAGTGGCCACCGCGACATGCCAGCCGAGCGCATCCTCCACCGGCCCCACGATCGTGCCGTAGGTCTGGCGTCGGATGGCTTCGGCGATGGCGGACGGCAGGGAGTCGAGCGTCACCGCGCCGAGCGGTTCGAGATCGGACGGGGTCGCCAGGTCGGCGCGCGAGCGGTCGGCGAAAAGGCGGTGCTGTACGAGGTGAAGTGGCGGGCGCGGAAGCTCCCTAGAGGGTCGCCGCCATTCCGGAGGTACGGTCACCGAGGCGGTGACGTGCTGGAACATCGCGCGCACCCACACGCTGCCGTTGTAGGCGGCGGCGTTGATCGAGCCCAGCTCCACGGCGGCCACCCGGTCGAGCACGGTGGGCGGGGGGTGGCGGCCGTCGCGCCCGGTCTGAGCACAGGGCAGGCGTCGGGCGTCCGGGCGCTCAAACTGGGACCCGGCACGGTGTGGCGCCACTTCGGCATGGTGCGCTGCCATCTCAGCACCGTGCGTTGACAGCTCGGCACGGTGCCGGGCTGCCACCGCACGGTGCGATGGCACCTCCTCTGAAGGCAAGCCGAGCTCGGCAGCCGTCGACTCGCAGAGGGATTCGGTGAGGATGACCTGGGTCAGCCATCGGGCGAGCTGCCGGTCCTCGGAGCTGCCCGGCGCGGGCAGGGCCGCTCGGAGCGGACCATTGCGCAGGTCGGCGATGCGCTGATTAAGGCGGCTGCGCGGAATGGGAAGGTCACCGACCCAGCCGATGATCGCACCCGCACCCGCAACCCCACCCGCACTCGCACCTGCACCTGCGGGGCCGGTGATCGGGCCCGCGTCTGCGGCCGGGTCTTCTGCGGCGGTGGTGTGCGGCCGGTCGTGGGCGTGGAGGGTCACCGGGTCACCTCCAGGCGCACCGCCGGGGCGTACTGGCAGCGGCCGAACCACATGACCTTGGCCAGCGCCCAGGAATGACCGTCGGCGGCGTCCTCGGCCGCCTCGACCGGGAACGACACGTCCACCGCCGCGCCCGCCGCCACCGTGAAGCCCTGGATGACCTGCGGGAGCAGGGACCAGGTGCCCCAGGGGGAGGCGAGCTGGGCCTCGCCGCGGATCTCGTCGGACGTCGTGTTGGTGAGCCGCAGCACGAGGGAGGTACGGTCGCCGGGACACAGCGTCAGGGCTTCGGTGACGACGGAGATGGCCAGGCCGGTGGGGCGGGACTCGGCGGACTTGGTGCCGCGGGTGGCGGCGTGGTGCTCCGGAGGCGGGCCCGGCACGGGAAGCTCCGGGGCGTCTCCGAAGGCCACGGTGGTGACGTCCTCGAACGACTGGCCGCCTGCCGAGGTCCGGGCGGAGATGAAGTACAGCCCGTGGGTCGTCTCTGCGGAAGACGGCGGGGGAGTCACCGTGACCGGGAATCGGAGGTGGCCGCCCGGCGCGAGGCGGAAGGGACGCTGGGCGGGGGTGGCGCTCCACCCTTCCGGTACGCGCACCTCGACCAGGCCCTCGTGGGGCTCGTCCGTCAGGTGGGAGGAGAGCACCGCCTCCACCTCGAAGGGGCCCTCGGGCGAGGTGACGAGGCCGGGGGTGAGGGCGATGGAGATCGGCAGGTAGCCCAGCGGGGCGGGCCCCTTGTTGTGCAGCCAGTAGCGGCTGTAGACGGGCTGGGCCTGCTCTGTCGTGGGGCCGAGCTCGTAGCCCGTGGGCGGAGCCGGTGTCACCGCCGATCCGCGTGCTGTCGCCGAGCCCGCTGGTACGGCCGGTCCGTGCGAGGTCGGTGAGGACGCAGCGGTCGGCGGTGCGGCTGCGGGTGGTGCGGCCGGGACCAGGTAGGTGGCGACTTCGGAGCCGGTCAGGCGGAGGCTGGTGACCGGGCCGCCGGGGCGTTCGAGGAGGTCCGAATGAGTGAGGTCGCTCAGGGCGAGGACGGGAGAGGCAAGCTCGGCCTCCACACCCAGGCCGGTCGATTCGATCAGGCGGATGGTCAGGGTGGGCGCGCCACCACCGGTCAGAGGCTCGGCCGCGGCGGCCGTCAGGAGCTCGGCCGTGTCGGCAGCCAGGCTGTCGGCGGCCAGGGGTTTGGCCGAGCCTGAGGCGAGGGGCACGGCTGAGCTCGCGGCCGGGGGTGCGGTCGAGCCTGTGATGCCGGGGGTGGCGGTGCTGGTCAGGCCGTGGGCGTGTGGGTTGCCGGTGGCTTTGAGCGTGCTGAGCAGGACGTCGCGGGCCGGCGTGAGGGTGAGCAGGGAGTGGGTCGAGGGGAGGTCGCCGGGCTGGGCGGCGTCCACCAGGCGGGCATGGAGCGGGGTGATGTGCTCCTGCGCCGCGGCAGGCAGCTGCAGTGCCCGCCAGTCGCCTGGGCCGGCCGCCAGCGAGTAGGTGAACTCGTGCGTCCAGTGCTGGAGCTGGAAGCCCGAGCCGTCAGGGGTCGTGCGGTGGGGCGGGTCCAGCCAGACCCCCGACGGCCAGCCGGTGCAGGAGCGCATCAGCGACAGGTGCAGAGCCCCCGACGGGTCCACCGCGAAGCCGGGCAGGCCGTAGGTGAGCAGGGCGACCGTGCGGTCGTCGAGCCGTTCCGCGCCCAGCGGGCAGACCGCCTCGATCGTGGCGTCGGCCAGGTCGGTCACCAGGTCGGCGATCGGGCCCGAGACGATCAGGGCGGGCAGGGCGCGCAGATCGCGGAGGTCGGCGCTCGGCTGCCAGACCTCGGGCAGCGGGCGCGCGGCGGGCACCCAGACGCGGGAGGCCCCCGACTTGATGGCGTCGAGGTAGGCCGGGTCGGCCCGGGAGAGCAGCTCGGCGGCCAGGGGGTTGTCGTCGGGGCCGCCCAGGACGATGCGTACGTCCGGCAGGTTCGAGTCGACGTCCAGCCAGCCGTAGCGGGTGCCGGGCGCGGAGGACGTGGTGGCCGTGACGCCCACTCTGGCCAGGGCCACCACCAGGTCGCGGGCCTTCGGGGCGTCGGCCAGGGTCGGCACGACGATCTCGGCGACGCCCAGCGCCCGCGCCCCCGCCTGCCCGAGATCGACCTTCGCCGTGGCGGACAGGCCGAACCAGGTGTTGGCGGGGTTGTCGAGCGTCCACGGATGCTCCGCCGAGTCCACGTCGGGCAGCGCGAACCCGCGCCCCACCACCGCGCCCGACACGTCGGACACCGGAAGGGCGCCCTCGACCAGGGCGGGGAAGCGGACGCGGAGCAGCCGGTCGGCGCCGGTGTGGTCGAGCACGCGGGTGGCGAAGTCGATCCGGTCGGAGCCGGTCAGCAGGGTGACGGTCTGCTCGTAGGCGATCTCGCCGACCTGGCCGGTGACGATCAGGCGCCGGCCGACCGGGCTCGTCTCCGTGCGTACGCTCGCCGCCGGCGCCTGCGCCGACCCCACGGCGCGGCCGGTGGGAATGAGATGCCAGGGCCCCTCGCCCATGTCGGGATGCTGGGGATATTCGTGGTAGACGCGTAGCTCGTTACCCGGGCCGGTGAGGAGCTCCTGGCCCGAGGCCCGGTCGGCGATCGAGGTCAGCGCGCCGCCCTGGGCGGGGTCGGTCGTGACCTGCCAGCGTTCGTTCGCGATGGTGACGGGGCCCGGCGTGGCGGCGGCCTGGGTCTGCCGCCAGCCGCCGGGGGAGCCGGGGACCACGCGGTAGGTGCGCCAGCCCATCGACGGCACCTCGCGGGCCAGGAAGGCGAGCGTGCCGCGCTCGGACACGGCGGGCACCTCGGCCCCGGACGGGTCGGCCAGGGTCTGGCCGGCCGGCAGGGGGATCCGGACCAGGCCGTCGCGGGCGAAGGGCAGGGTGTTGGTCACCACCACGCTGCGCTCGTCCACCGAGATCCGGGCGGTCAGAGCGTCGAGTGCGGCGTCGCGGGCGGCGGCGGCCAGGTCGTGCGCCTCGCGCCAGCCGGTCAGCAGGTCGATGTAGACCTGGTCGGACTCGGAGCCGGTGATCGCGTCGTGGTGCGCGCCGTAGGCGAGCTGCCGCCACACCTTGTCGAGCGCGGTGTGCGGGTAGCGGCCCAGACCGAGCGCGGCCGCGAACGCCGACAGCCGCTCGGCGTCGAGCGCCGCCACCTCGGCGGCGCGCTGGGCCTGCTTGGTGTCGATGTAGGAGACGTCCTTGCCGGTGTAGACGGGGTTCATGTCGCGGGTCTGCGGGCTGAAGGACGACCGGCCGGCGCGTACGGCGCTCAGGAAGTCGGCGGGCGTGGCGCAGACGAACCTGGGCCAGACATAACGGGCCGCCCACGCCCGGTGGAGATCGGTGACCCACTTGTTGGGCGGGGTGTAGTCGGTGCCGACCGGGAGCAGGATGTTCTTCGTCGCGGCGACCGGCTTGAGCGAGCGGTAGAGGTCGTAGACCGCCAGGGCGGCCGCCTCCAGGGACGGCGCGGAGTCCATCCACCACCCGGCCGAATAGTGGGCCGGCATGTAGTGGGTCAGCACCCCCTGCCCGGACGGCGCGATCCACTCGAACTCGCTCGGGAACTGCATCAGGGCCGCGTCGTTCTTGGCCTGCCTGAAGTTTTTGCTGATCGGCCCCCACTGGTGGAACGGCCCCCGCGCCCACGCGCTGCCGGTCAGCCCGGCCGCCGCGAGGTAGCCGGGGAACTGCGGATCGTGTCCGAACACGTCGAGCTGCCACGCGGTGCGCGGGTCGCCGCCGAGGATGTCGCGCTGGTAGCCGATGCCGTAGACCAGGTTGCGGATGGTGGTCTCGGCCCCGGTCAGGTTGGTGTTGGGCTCGTTGTACGTGCCCCCGACCAGCTCGGCCCGGCCCTCGGCCATGAGGGCGCGCAGGTCGGCCCGCCGCTCGGGATGGGTGTCGAAGAACGGCTTGAGATAGTCGACCTCGGCCAGCACGAAACGGTAGTCGGGGTCGCGCAGCGCCAGCTCGATGTGCGCCTCGACCAGCGCGAACGCGTTTCGCTCATAGAGCGGCCTGGTCGTCGCGTCGGCGGAGAGCAGCTCCCACGGGCTGGTGTAGGCGGCCTGCGTGTTCCACCACACGGGGTCGTAGTGGAAATGGGAGACCATGAACATCGTCCAGCCCGGCTCCTCCGCCGTGACCTCGACCTCCAGCGACTCCTCCCCGCCCAGCGTGAGCAGGCACGCGACGGTGGTGCCCGGCGTCGCCGACACGACCATGGGGATCTCCAGCACGCCCGCTGCGGGCGGGACCGTCACGGGGGCGGCCAGCCGGACGCCGTCGCCGCGCAGCTCCAGCGAGGACCTGCGCTCGGCCTCGGCCACGGTGACGCGGAGCACTTGGTGCGGCTCGTCGGGCGAGCCCACGAACAGATCGGTCGACTCTGCGGACAACAGGCGGAAAGGCAAGGGGAGACCTCCGTGAGCATGTTGCTGGCGCCCGTAACCCTAAGCCCTTCCAAGATCAATGACAACGATGTCAACGATTGCCTGTGGATAACCGGGAGCAACTGCCTGGCGTCTGTGGATAACTCGTGAGCCGCCGTCGTGTCAGCCCCTCAGATTCGCCTGCGGAGTCCGTACGGTCCTTCCGGCCATCTCGGCGGCGGGAACGCGCGGACGGCATGGAAGGATTGCGGCATGAGCGCAGTGAAACTCGACGGTAAGGCGACCGCCGCCAAGATCAAGGCCGAACTCGCGACCCGGGTGGCCGCGCTCAAGGAGCGCGGCATCACGCCGGGCCTGGGCACCGTCCTCGTGGGCGACGACCCCGGCAGCCAGATCTACGTCGCGGGCAAGCACCGCGACTGCGCCGAGGTCGGCATCGCCTCCATCCGCGTCGACCTCCCGGCGACCGCCACCCAGGCCGAGGTCGAGGCGGCCATCGACGAGCTCAACGCCTCCGCCGAGTGCACCGGCTACATCGTCCAGCTCCCGCTGCCCAAGCACCTCGACACGATGGCCCTGCTGGAGCGGATGGACCCGGCGAAGGACGCCGACGGCCTCCACCCGGTCAATCTCGGCCGCCTCGTCCACATGGTCGACGCGCCGCTCCCGTGCACCCCGCACGGCATCGTGCTGCTCCTTCAGGAATACGGCGTGCCGGTCAAGGGCGCCGAGGTGGCCGTGGTCGGCCGCGGCATCACGGTAGGCCGCTCGCTCGGCCTGCTCCTGACCCGCCGCAGCGAGAACGCCACCGTGACCCTCTGCCACACCGGCACCCAGGACCTGGCCGGTCACGTGCGCCGGGCGGACATCGTGGTGGCGGCCGCGGGCGTGCCCGGGCTCATCACCCGCGACATGGTCAAGCCGGGCGCGGCCGTGCTCGACGTTGGGGTGTCCCGGGTGGACGGCAAGATCGCCGGCGACGTGGCGCCGGACGTGGCGGAGGTCGCGGGCTTCCTCACGCCCAACCCCGGCGGCGTCGGCCCCATGACCCGCGCCCTGCTGCTGTCCAACGTGGTGGAGGCGGCAGAGCGTCTCCACTAGGCCACCGGACGTCACGCGCGTTCCCAAGAGAGCGCGCATCCGTCATTTGACGGAGGTGACGGGCGGCGCGTCGGCCCAGGATGGTCCTCGAGGTGCCCTACCAGCACAAACGCGGGTAGGGCAGGCCGAGAGGAGTGCTCCATGGAGCTGGACGGGCTGGTCGCCGCCGTCACCGGCGGGGCCGGTGGCCTGGGCGCCGCCATCGTGGACGGCCTGTACGCCCGCGGCGCCCGGGTCGTGTACGGCGACCTGCGCGACCGCGCCGACAAACCCTGGCAGAAGCCCTCCGAGGGCACACACCCCTCCGACAGCACGCAACCCGCCCAGAGCGCGGGCCGGTCGGACGGCGTGCCCGTCTACCACCCGCTTGACGTGTCCGACCGGCACTCCTGGGACCAGTTCGCACAAGCCGTCCGCACCGCCCACGGCCGCCTGGACATCCTCGTCAACAACGCCGGCGTCAGCGCCCGCAAGGACCTGCTCGACACCACGGACGACGACTGGGACCGGGTCCTGCGCGTCAACCTGTGGGCCCCCTGGACCGGCCTGCGCACGTTCATCGACGACCTGACCGCCAGCCCCCACGCCAGCGTCGTCAACATCGGCTCCATCTACGGCCACGTCCCGCCCCCGCCGCCGCCCTCACCGCCGTCCTCCGTCGCCTACCAGGTCAGCAAGGCCGGCCTGCACATGCTGACCAAGACCGCCGCGGTGGAGCTGGCGAGCAGGGGCATCCGGGTCAACAGCGTCCTGCCGGGCGTGTTCGTCACCCCGCTGCTCCAGCAGCTGTCCGACGAGCAGCTGCGCCCGCGCGTCGAACGCGCCCCCATGGGCCGCCCGGGCGACCCC
This sequence comes from Nonomuraea zeae, assembly GCF_005889725.1. Taxonomy (GTDB): domain Bacteria; phylum Actinomycetota; class Actinomycetes; order Streptosporangiales; family Streptosporangiaceae; genus Nonomuraea; species Nonomuraea zeae. Next base: position 22,242 of record NZ_VCKX01000117.1, on the reverse strand, counting down.
GCCGACGTGGCCGCCGCAGTCAGCTACCTGGCATCCCCCCAGGCGTCGTTCGTCACCGGCGTGCTGTTGCCGGTCGACGGCGGATACATCGCCTCATAACCCCCTGAGAGTGAGACCAGCAGATGAGCGCCCACAGCCCCACCAGCCCGACCGGCCCTGCCGGCCCGGCCAACTCGGCCGGCCCGACCGGCCCTGCCGGCCCGGCCAACTCGGCCGGCCCGAGCGGCCCGGCCAGACCCCAGAGCTCGAAGATGCGCGCGGTGGTCGCCGGCAGCTTCGGCAACATCATGGAGAACTACGACAACCTCGTGTACGCCTACACGGCGGCCACCCTGGGCAGGTTGTTCTTCCCCGAGTCCGACGGCCTGGTCGGCACCCTCTACACCTTCGCCGTGTTCGCCGTCGGCTTCCTGATGCGCCCGCTCGGCGCGATCACCTTCGGTCACGTCGGCGACAAGTTCGGCCGCCGGATCGCGCTCGTGGTCAGCGTCCTGCTGATGGGCGCGGCCACGACCCTGATCGGCCTGCTCCCGACGTACGAGAGCATCGGCGTCCTGGCGCCGGTGCTGCTGGTCGTCCTGCGCATGGTGCAGGGCTTCTCGGTGGCGGGCGAGTGGGCGGGCTCGGCGGCCTTCCTGGTCGAGTACGCCCCGGCCGGCCGGCGCGGGTTCTTCGGCAGCTTCAACCAGGTCTCGACGGCGGCCGGGTTCCTGCTGGCCTCGGGGGTCGTCGCGCTCAACGCCACGATCTTCACCGAGCAGCAGGTGAACGAGTGGGCCTGGCGCATCCCGTTCCTGCTGTCGGCGCTCACCGCGGTCGCGGCGCTGTGGCTGAGGTACGGCCTGGCGGAGACCCCGGCCTTCACCGAGGAGAAGGCCAAGGGCGCGACCGCGAAGAGCCCGCTGCGCGAGGGCCTGAGCACCCAGCTGCCCAGCATCGCCCGCGGCTTCGGCTTCACGATGCTCTGGACCGTCGCGTACTTCTTCTTCCTCACCTACCTGCCCACCTGGCTCACCGACGTCGCGGGCGTGGACGCGGGCGTGGCGCGCACCTCGAACCTCGTCGGCCTCGTGACGCTGACCGTGTGCATCGCGGCGTTCGGCGCCCTGTCGGACCGGATCGGCCGCAAGCCGCTGCTGCTGACCGCCGCGACGGGCTTCCTGCTGCTGAGCTGGCCGGTGATGGCGCTGCTGCAGAACGGCGGGGCGCTCGGCGTGTACGCAGGCCAGATCGTCATCGCCGTCATCCTGGCGATGTTCTCGGGACCCGGCCCGGCGGCGCTGTCGGAGCTGTTCCCCACCAAGCTGCGCTATTCGACCATGTCCATCGGCTACAACTTCGCCGTCATGGCCTTCGGCGGCACCGCGCCCTTCGTGGCCACCGGAGTCGTGCAGCTCACCGGCTCCGGGATGTCGCCCGCCCTGTTGCCGATCGTCTCCGCCGCGGTCACGCTCGCGGTGGTGCTCGGCATGAAGGAAAGCGCACACCGAAGCCTGCACTGAAGGAGCCTGATCATGAACCCACCGCTGATCGCGGTCGAGGGCACGTACGAGGAGATGGGCGCGGAGCTCGGCCGACGCACCAGCGACCTGGTCGAGCGCAGCACGGAGACCTACCTGCGCCGCTTCCGCGACCAGGCCGGGCTCTCCGCGAAGGACGTGCTGCGCTGGGGCGCGACCTACCTGGACGTGGCCAGGCAGTACGACGCCCGCATCGCCGCCATGCTGGAGGGGCTGGCCGCCGGAGCGGGCCGCCCCGTCGAGCACATCACCGCGCTCAACGCCCGCACCGAGATGCTGTACGGCACCGGCTACCGCGACGAGGGCTGCACCTCGGTGGCCGTGCTCCCCAAGCACACCGCGAGCGGCCACACGCTGCTCGCCCAGAACTGGGACTGGCACCCCGAGCAGGGCCCGGTCACGTTCCTGCTGGCGACCAGGGACACCGAGGGCTTCTCCGTGCTCACCCTGGCCGAGGCGGGCATGCTGGCGAAGTCGGGGCTCAACTCGGCGGGCCTCGGCGTCTGCGCGAACCTGCTGGTCTCCGACCGCGACACCGGCGGGGCGGGCGTGCCGTACCACTATCTGCTGCGCGGCGTCCTGCAGTCGCGGACGATGAGCGAGGCCCATCGCAAGGCCCTGGACGTGCGCCGGATCTCCTCCGGCAACCTGCTCATCGCGGACGCCGGAGGCGAGGCGATCGACCTGGAGGTGGCGCCGGACGTGTTCGGCGCGATGCTGCCGCAGGACGGGCTGATCACCCACTCCAACCACTTCCAGTGCCCGCTGCCGCTGGTGGACAGGAAGGCCGCGACGTCGGCGCTGACCCTGCTGCGGCCGGCGCGGGCCAGGCACCTGCTGGAGGACGCCGCCGCGGCCAGGACCCTGGACCTCGCCGACATCGTCGCCGCGCTGCGCGACCACTACTCCTATCCCGACGGCATCTGCCGCCACGTGAACCCGGACGTGGTCAAGGGCGACGAGGTCGCCTCGGTCTACTCGGTGCTGATGGACCTGGACCTGCGCGAGCTGTACATCGCGGCGGCGCCGCCGTGCGAGCGGCCCTATGAGCACTGGCGCCTGGACGACGTGTTCGCGCCCGGCGCGCGCCCGGAGACCCGTTTCCACGCAGGGGAGCACCATGCCTGACCGATCGACCATCTGCCTCACGTTCGACTTCGACGCGATCTCGCTCTGGCTGGCCCGCGGGATGACGTCGCCGGGGCCCGTCTCGCGCGGCGAGTTCGGGGCGCACGCGGTGCCGCGGATCCTCAGGATGCTGCGCGAGCGCGAGCTCACCGCCACGTTCTTCATCCCCGGGCACACCGTGGACACCTATCCCGGCCAGTGCGCCGCCATCGCGGAGGCAGGCCACGAGATCGCCCTGCACGGCTACCTGCACGAGCCGGTCTCCAAGCTCGACCGCGACGGCGAGCTGGCCGCGGCGACGCGGGCGCGCGACTCGATCAGGAAGGTCACCGGCTACGACCCCCGTGGCAACCGCACGCCGAGCTGGGACTTCACCCCCTCGACCGTGGACGTGCTGCTGGAGCTGGGCTGCGAGTACGACTCCAGCCTCATGGCCACCGACTACACCCCCTACTACGCCAGGCGCGGCGACGTGCCCGACCTGGACGGCCCGTACCGCTTCGGCGAGCCCACCTCGCTCGTCGAGCTGCCGGTGTCGTGGTCGCTCGACGACTACCCCCAGTTCGAGTACCTGCGTACGGACAACGGGATCATGCCGGGGCTGCGCGAGCCGGACAGCGTCTTCCGCAACTTCCTCGGCGACATCGACTACCTGCTGCGCTACGAGCCGGGCGGGGTGTGCGTGCTGACGTTCCATCCGCAGGTCATCGGGCGCGGGCATCGCCTGCTGGGCCTCGAACGCTTCCTCGACGCCTGCCTCGACCGGCCGCTCGACTTCCGTACCTGCCTGGACACCGCCAGGGCCGTCAGGGCGGGCGCCTGATGCGCGTCCTCGTGATGGGCGCGAGCGGCGGCATCGGCTCCGCGGCCTGCGCCGCGCTGGAGCGGAGGGGCGACGAGGTGGTGGCGGTGGACGCGCCGGGCTCCACGGTCGAGGCGGATCACCCGCGGCACGTGGTGGCCGACCTCGGCGCGAAGGGGGCCGCGCGGGCGGCGGTCGTGGCCGCCTGGGAGCGTCACGGGCCGCTGGACGCGCTGCTGCACGTCGCGGGCCTGTTCCCGGCACGCAGGGCGCTGGAGACGACCGAGGAGCTGTTCGACACGGTGGTGGCCGTGAACACCCGCTCCGCGCTGGTGGCCGCGACGACCCTGGCCGAGCTGTGCGTACGCGCCGCGCGCCCGGCCACCGTCGTGTTCACCAGCACGGGCGGCGCCCAGCGACCCCGCCCGGGCACCACGGTGTACGCGGCGTCGAAGGCGGCGCTGGAGGCCGTGACCAGAGGGCTCGCGCTGGAGCTCGGACCGCTCGGGATCCGCGTCAACGCCGTCGCCCCCGGCTTCGTGGACGTCGGCTCCCCGCTGAACCCGGTCCCCGGCGACTACGTCGAAGCCGTGCGCGCGGCGAGCCCGGCAGGCCGCGTGGCCACGCCCGCCGACATCGTGCCGAGCCTGCTGTGGCTGTGCTCCGAGGACTCGGCCTGGGTCAACGGGCACGTGCTCGCGGCGGACGGCGGCGCGGGCCTGGGGCCGGTCAACGCGCCCTCATGGCTGCCCGACGGCGCCCAGCCCCGGGCCGGTTCCCCGCGCCGGGCCCGCTCCTAGCCCGGGGCTGCGGAAGGTGTCCCTGGCCAGCTCGGCCGGCATGATGACCCGGCTCCTGCCGTCCTGCACCTGGTGGACGAGATGCGCGTGGGCCAGCGAGGCGTCGGCGGTGTCGTCGGGGTAGACCAGCGCGCGCTGCCCGCGACCGCCGAAGTAGTACGGCCCGGCGGCCCCGCGGTGCACGCCCTCCCGCAGCGAGCGCACCACGGCACCGAAATCCCACGGCCGCCCCACCGCCGACCAGGCCCCGGCCAGCATGTGGATCATGTCGTAGTGGATCGCCGCGCTGCCGCTGCCGGGCTCGTCGCCGTACGCGTGCCGGTAGCGCTGCATGAACCTGGTGCTCACCGGATCCCCGTACGTCCCGATGACCGTGGACCACAGCAGCCCTTCGGCCAGCCCTTCCATCCGTTCCTCGAAGCGCGGGATCGTCGGCGTCCACACCGTGTAGACGAGCGTGCGGCTCCCGCCGCCGCGCAGCTCCTGGAGGAAACGCCGCAGCTCGTCCTCCACGTACGTGCACACCAGGACCGCGGCCGGGTCGAGCGCCCGCACCGACGCGACCACCTCCGGCCACGGCACCCGCGTGTCCGGGATCGGCATCATGGCCGCCAGGTCCCAGCCGTGCGCGCCCGCGAGCCGGTCGAGCCCGTACGCCTGGGCCGCGTCGTGGCCGTCGGCGCGGAGCAGCGCCACGAGCCGCCGGTTGTCCGGCCGCCACTGCCCGGAGCGCGTGAGCAGGTCCAGCGTGCGCACGAACCCCGACAGGTACGCGGTCTCGGTCGCGCACACCTGGAACGTCTGCCCGAGCACGCCGGGATTGTCGTGCACGTGCTCGGTGATGACGGGGGCGACCATGGAGTGCATGAGAGGCGCCCGGTACTCGGCGGCCAGCGTGATCGCCCCGAGGTGGTGGCGCGGGCTGACGTTGCCCAGCGTGATGGCGTCCACGTCGTGCGAGCGCAGATACTCCACCGCGTCCAGCAGGTCGCCGTCGGCGTCGCCGGAGACCTCGATGGCGAGGTGGTCGACGCGCCGCCCGCCGACGCCGCCCCTGGCGTTCAGCTCCTCCACGGCGATCGCCGCGCCCCTCCGCATCGCGAGCGCGTCGAACCGCCGCGGCCCGTCGAGCGGGTAGATCGCCCCCAGCCTGATGGGCCGCCGCGCGCCGCCCCGCGCCGCCGACGGCGCTCTGGGGACGGGCAGGTCAGCGCCGTCCCTGGTCACCCGCCCGACGGCGGTGAGCTCGAACCCGTCCGGCCCGGGGAACGGCGCCAGCAGCGCGTCCTCGGCCACCGCGAGCGCGGCGGCCGCCGCCCGGGTCGGCGCGCCCAGCTTGGCCAGCACGTGCTCGACATGCGTCCCCACGGTACGGGTGCCGCAGCCCACCCGCGCGGCCGTCTCCGGGTTCGTCATCCCGACCGCCACGCAGGTCAGCACCTCGTGCTCGCGCTGGGTCAGCCCCCACGGCGGCTCGCACCGCTGCGCCTCCAGCCCCGTCACCGTGCCGCGCTCGGTGCCGGAGACCTCGATCGTCACCCGGTACAGGTGCCGGTCCGCGCCCCGCCAGTAGTAGCGCAGCACGCCGGGAGACTCCTCGGCGGCCCGCCTGGCATGGCCGACCAGCGAGCGTTCGCCCGCGAAGAACGCGGCGGCGCCGGTGTGGACGCGCTGTGCGGCGTCCACCGTGAGCCTGGCTCGAAACGCAGGCTCGGCTTCGAGACGTTTCCCCATCTAGCGACGATACCGGGCACATGCCCGATATCGCCATTGTGAGGAAATCCGACGTCAGAAGGGGTATGCGGCGACGTCACCCTGCATGGTGACCCACTGCGTCTCCGTGAAGGCGTCGATGTTCGCCCCGGTCCCGCCGAACCGCGTGCCCGTGCCCGAGGCCCCCACCCCGCCGAACGGGGCCACCGCCTCGTCGTCCACGGTCTGGTCGTTGATGTGCACGATGCCGGTCGGCACCAGGTCGGCCAGGGCCAGGCCCTTCATCACGTCGCGGGTGAGGATGCCGAGCGAGAGGCCGTACTCGGAGTCGGCGGCCAGCGCCGCCGCCTCCTCCAGCGAGGAGAACGTCATCACCGGCGCCACCGGCCCGAACACCTCCTCCGCGTACGCGGGCGCGGAGGCCGTCACCCCGGCCAGCACGGTGGGCCGGTAGAACAGCCGGTCGTAGGTCCCGCCCGCGGCGAGCCTGGCCCCGGCCGCCACGCTCTCGGTGACCAGCCGGTGCACCCGGTCGCGCTGCCCGGCGTCGATGAGCGGGCCCAGCGCGACCTGGCCGGTCGCCGGATCGCCGACCGGCAGCGCGGCGGCCTTGGCGGCGAGGCGCTCGACGTACTCGTCGGCCACGGCCTCGTGCACCAGGTGCCGGCCCGAGGTCATGCAGATCTGCCCCTGGTGGAAGAACGACGCCCACGCGCCCGCCGAGGCGGCCGGTTCGAGGTCCGCGTCGTCGAACACGACGAGCGCCGAGTTCCCGCCCAGCTCCAGGTGCACCCGCTTGAGCAGGCGCCCCGCGGCCTCGCCGACCCTGCGCCCGGCCGCGGTGGAGCCGGTGAAGGAGATCACGGGGATGTTCGGGTCGGCGACCAGCGCCTGCCCGGCCTCCGGGCCGCCGGGCAGGACGTGCAGCAGCCCGCTGGGCAGCCCGGCCTCCTCGAAGACCCGCGCGATCGAGAACCCGCCGCACACGGCGGTGCGCTGGTCGGGCTTGAACACGACCGCGTTCCCCAGCGCGAGCGCCGGCGCGACCGACCTGATGCCCAGGATGAGCGGGAAGTTGAACGGCGCGATGACCCCCACCACCCCGGCGGGCACGCGCCGGGCGAAGCTGAGGCGCCTGCGGGCCGTCGGCAGCACCTCGCCGAGCGGCTGCGAGGCCAGCGCCGCCGCCTCGTAGCACTCCTGCGCCGCCACGTGGGTCTCGAAGCCCGCCTTGCCCGGCACGCCGCCCGACTCGCGGACGATCCAGTCCTGGATCTCCTGCGCGTGCTCCTCGAAGAGCCGCCCGGCCCGCCGCAGCAGCGCCGCCCGCTCCTCGTACGGCGTCGCGGCCCAGGCCCGCTGCTCCTTGCGCGCCCGTACGGCGGCGGCCGCCACGTCGTCGGCGCCTGCCGTACCGGCCCGGCCGAGCTCGTCACCTGTCGCCGGCTCGACGACCGGCGCGTCCCCGGCCCGCGAGGCCCGCCAGCCGCCGTCGAAGATCGATCCTGTCCAGATCTTGGGGTCGAGGAACGTCATGGTGAGCCTCCTTGGGGTGGAGATCAGGGCTGGAAATCCGCGTCCACGGTCACGGTCACGTCGAGGAGCAGCGGCTCCTCGCGGTCGGACAGCGACGGCAGCACCTCGTCCAGCACCGCCGTCAGCTCGTCGTAGGAGTCCACGCGCCTGGCCGGGCAGCCCAGCGACCTGGCCAGGCCGCCCATGTCCACCTCCGTGAACGGCGGCCACGGCGCCTTGCCGCCCTGCTTGTCGGCCAGCCGGTCCATGACCGCGTAGCGGCCGTTGGCGAGCACGACGAACAGCGCGCCCACCCGGTAGTGCGCGGCGCTCCACAGGGCGTGCACGCCGTAGAGCGCCGACCCGTCGCCCACGACCGCGAGCACGGGCCGGCCGGGCAGCGCCATGCGCAGGCCCACGGCGGCGGGCACTGCGAACCCCAGCCCGCCCATCGCGGCCGACACGAAGCCGAGCGGGCTCCTGGCCGGTACGAGCCGGTGCAGGTCGGGGCGCGAGGACGGGGTCTCCTCGATGAGCACGGCGTCGGCCGGCAGGCGCCTGGCCAGCTCGCGCAGCACGTGCGCGGCCCGCAACGGCCGGCCGGCCGCGGGCGGCTCGGGAGCCTCGGGAACGTCCCACGGCGTCACCGGCGCCCCGGACCGGGCGGGGAGCAGCTCGGCCAGCCGCCCGCAGACGGCGCCGGGTGCGGCCAGGTAGGCCAGGTCGGCGGGGCTGCGATGCGCCTCCGCCGGATCGGCGGTGACCAGCGCGACCGACGTGCCCGGCGGCACCAGGGGCCCCGGAACGTAGGGGTACTGGCGGAAGACGGGCGCTCCCACCGCGAGCACCACGTCATGCGCCCCCAGCACCACCCGCAGCCGCGTCCTGTCGGCGGGCAGCACGCCCGCGTACTGCGGATGGTCCTGCGGGAACCCGGCCCGCCCGCCGAACGACTCCTGGAACACCGGGCAGGCCAGCCGCTCGGCCAGCGACACCAGGGACGGCCAGTCCGCGCCCGCGCCCGTGACGATCGCCGGCGCGCGCGCCCCGGCCAGCAGCTCCACCAGCGGCGCGAGCTCGTCGTCCGCCACGGCCGCCGGGCGCAGCAGCCGTTTCGGGGCCGCCATGACCTCTCCGTCGAAGTCCGCCGCCCAGTCGTCCATCGGCACCACCACCAGCGCGGGCCCCCGGGCGGTGGCCGCCTCGTGGCAGGCGCGCGCCAGCGCGCCCGGCACGTCCTGGGCGCGCACCGGCTGGTCCACCCAGACCGGATAGTCCCCGGCCAGCCCGGCCAGCCGCCCGGCCAGGAAGGGCTCCAGCGCCAGGTGCCGCCGGTCCTGCTGGCCGACGAGGACCACCAGCGGCACCCGGTTGGCGCGGGCGGTGGCGATGGCCCCGACCGCGTTGCCCAGCCCGGCGGTGGTGTGCAGCAGGGCCAGCGCGGGGGCGTCGTGCCCGATGGCCCACCCGGTGGCCATGCCGACCACGGAGCCCTCGTGCAGGGCGAGCACGAAGCGCAGGTCGTCCGGCAGCCCGGTCAGCAGGGACACCTCGGTGGAGCCGGGATTGCTGAAGATCGTGGTCAGCCCGTACCGCCTGAGCACGTCGAACGCGGCGTCCTTGACCGTGGTCATCGCGTCCCCCTCGCGCGCTGGATCTGGCGGTACACGTGCCCGCGCAGCTCCCCGAACTGGGGCAACGAGCGCGTGATGAGCTGGTCGCGCTCCGGCGGCAGCTCGATCTTCAGGTCTTCCATGATCACGGTGGGGGACGAGGACAGCACGATCACCCGTTGTCCCAGGTAGACGGCCTCGTCGATGTCGTGGGTGACGAACAGCGTGGTCACGCCGAGCTCGCGCCACAGCCGCAGGATCAGGTCCTCCAGATCGGCCCTGGTCTGCGCGTCCACGGCGGCGAACGGCTCGTCCATGAGCAGCACCTGAGGCTCGTACGCCACCGCCCGCGCGATGGCCACCCGCTGCTGCATGCCGCCGGACAGCTGCCAGGGATGCGCGTCGGCCGCGTCGCCCAGCCCGACCGCCGCCAGCGAGTCCGCGACCAGCTCGCGCCGCCGCGCGGCGGGCAGCCGCTTCTCCTTCAGCGGCAGCTCGACGTTCTGTCGCACGGTCATCCAGGGGAACAGGCTGCGGCCGTACTCCTGGAAGACCACGGCCATGCTCGGCGGCGGCCCGGTGACGGGCGTCCCGGCCACCCGGACCTGGCCCGCGCTGACCGGCAGCAGTCCGGCGACGCACCGCAGCAGCGTGGTCTTGCCGCAGCCGGATGGCCCCACGACGCAGACCAGCTCGCCGGTGCCGACCTCGAAGGTGATGGAGCTGATCGCCTCGACCCGGCGGCCGGGGCTCTCGTAGACCTTGTTCAGCGAGGAGATCTCAAGCACGGGCGGCTCCACTGCCGTAGTACCAGGACAACACCCACCGCTCGACGCGGCGGAAGAGCAGGGACAGCGCCAGGCCGAGCAGCCCGAGCAGCAGGATCCCGCTCCACATCTCGGCGATCTGGAACTGCCGCTGGAACAGCACGATCGTGAACCCCAGGCCGCTGGAGCTGGCGAACATCTCGCTGATGACCATGAGGATGATCCCGATGGACAGCGCCTGCCGCAGCCCGGTCATGATCTGCGGGCTGGCGCCGCGCAGCACGAACCGCCGCATCCTGGTGGCGCCGCGCACGCCGTACATGCGGCAGGTGTCGGCGAGGACCTCGTCCAGCGCGCGTACGCCCTCCACGGTGTTGAGCAGGATCGGCCAGACGCAGCCCGAGACGATGACCAGCACCTTCATGGGGGTGTCGATCCCGGCCAGCAGCATGATCAGCGGCACCAGCACCGGCGGCGGGATCGCCCTGAAGAATTCCAGGACCGGCTCCAGCGTGGCCCGCAGCCGCCGCGACAGGCCGATCGGCACGCCCAGCCCGACACCGAGCACGCCGGCCACGGCGTAACCCGCCAGCAGCCGGCCCACGCTCGGCAGCACGTCGTCGAGCAGCCGCTCGGAGAACCAGGTCGCCACGAACGCCCGCCCGACGGCCTCCGGGCTCGGCAGGTAGAAGGAGCTCCCGCTGACCGCCCACCAGCCCAGCACCAGCAGGACCGGCAGCGCCAGCAGGTTGACGACTCTCACGCGGCGACCTCCGAGCGTACGGCGGGATGCCAGGCCAGCACCCTGCGCTCCAGCAGCCGCACGGCCGCGTTCACCCCGATGCCGACCAGCCCGGCCAGCACGATCAGCGCGTACACGGCAGGCACGGCCCCGCTGCTCTGCGCCACCTGGATCTCGGCGCCCAGCCCCGGGCTGCCGATGACCAGCTCGGCCGTCACGGCCAGGATGAACGCCACCGCCGCGGCCAGCCTGAGCCCGGTCATGACGTACGGCAGCGCGGTCGGCCACACCAGGTGCCTGACCCGCGACCAGGCCGACAGCCCGTACGACCGCGCGGTGTCGAACGCCACCGAGTCCACGGCCGCGACGCCGTACAGGACCTGGATGAGCACCTGCCAGAACGACGCGTAGACCACGAGCATCAGCGTCGAGCCGAGCGACGGCCCGAACAGCAGCGTGGCCAGCGGCACCAGCGCGACCGACGGGATCGGCCGCAGGAACTCCACGGTGGAGCCGGTCAGCGCGCGCAGCCCCGGCACGATTCCGATGACGACGCCGGTCACCACCGCCGCGCAGAACGCGATCGCCAGCCCCAGCGCCCAGCCGCGCATGGTCTCGCCGAGCGCGATCCACAGCTCGGGCGTGCCCAGCTGCGCGAAGAGGGTCCCGAGTATCCGCGAGGCGGGCGGCAGGAACCGCTCGTCGACCAGGCCGGCCCGCGGCACGACCTCCATCAGCGCGAGCAGCGCCCCCAGCCCGGCCAGGCCGTGGCCGAGCCGGGCCAGTGCGGCGCCGGAACGGCGTGCGGTCACTGCACCAGCGCCGACACGTCGATCTTCTCCTTCAGCACCCCGTCGGCCGCCGCCAGATCGGCGATGGTCTGCACGGACGCCTTGTTCACCTCGGCCGGCCACTTCGGCAGGTAGATCTTCGCGATCACCTCCGGCGCGATCTTCGTGTACGTCTTCAGCACCTCTCTGACCTCGTCGGGATGCGCGTCGGCGTACTCCAGCGACTTGCGGATCGCCGCGGTGAACCGCTTGGTCAGGTCGGCGTCGGTCCTGCCGGTGGTGAAGTACATGGCGACGGTCAGGTTCGGCGCGGCGTCGGCGAAGTTCCAGGCCACGGCCCGCGCGCCCTGGCTGAGCGCCTGGCTGACGAACGGCTCGACCACCCAGATGGCGTCCACCCGGCCGCTCTGCAGGGCGGCGGGCGCGTCGGGGAAGGGCAGCTCGACGAACTCGATGCCGGTGGGGTCGCCGCCCGCGTTGCGCACGGAGGCGCGTACGGTCGTGTCGCCGATGTTCTTGAGCTGGTTGACCGAGATCTTCTTGCCCGCCAGGTCCTTGGCCGCCTTGATCGGGCTGTCCGGCTTGACCAGCACCGCGCTGAAGTCCTTGCCCTGCTCGCCGGTCGAGGAGACGCCGTTGGCGACCACCTTCACGTCGAGCCCCTGCTGCTTGGCGGTCAGCAGCGAGGTCGTGTTGGCGAAGGCGAACTGGAACTGCCCGCTCACCGCACCGGAGATGCTGGCCGCGCCGCCCTGGACCGGAGTGATCGTGAGATCGATGTTCTGCTCGTCGAAGAAGCCCTTGGCCTTGCCCAGGTGGATCGGCGCGGTGTCCACGATGGCGATCACACCCGCGTTGACCTTGGTCTTTCCCGCGCCCTGACTGGGGGTCGCGGCCGGCGTGCCGCCGCAGGCGGTCACGAGCAGGGCGGAGAGGAGGATGAGAGCGCGACGCACGGCTGCTCCTATGTGTTCGCGATGCGCACATGTATTCTCTGACCGAACGACCCCGTATCGCGGAACTTACGCCTTTGTCGGCGCCTGTCAAGGGGATCACCATGGTCGATCATGTGCAGTCGCTGGCCCGCGGACTCGCCGTGATCCGGGCGTTCAGCGCCATCGAGCCCGAGCTGACGCTCAGCCAGGTGGCCCGCGCGACCGGGCTCAGCAGGGCGGCGGCCAGGCGGTTCCTGATCACGCTCACCGACCTCGGCTACGTGCGCAGCGACGGGCGGCTGTTCGCGCTCACGCCGCGGGTGCTGGAGCTCGGGTACGCCTACCTGTCGAGCCTGTCGCTGCCCGAGGTCGCCGACCCGCACCTCGAACGGCTGGCCGCCGAGGTGCACGAGTCGGCCTCGGTCGCGGTGCTCGACGGCGCGGACGTCGTCTACGTCGCCAGGGTCGCCACGGCCCGGATCATGCGGGTGACGATCAACATCGGCACCAGGTTCCCCGCCTACTGCACGTCCATGGGGCGGGTGCTGCTGGCGGCGCTACCGCCCGACCGGCTCGACGACTACCTGGAGCGGGCCGACCTGCGCCGGCTCACGTCACGGACGATCGTCCTGCCCGCCGCGCTGCGTACCGAGCTGGAGCACGTGCGCGCGCGGGGGTGGGCGATGGTGGACCAGGAGCTGGAAGAGGGGCTGCGCTCGATCGCCGCGCCGATCCGCGACCGGGCCGGCCGTACGGTCGCGGCGGTCAACGTCTCCACGCACGCCAGCCGCACGACCCTCCAGGCGGCGGGACGCACGCTGCTGCCGCACCTGCTGGCCACGGCCGCCAAGATCGAGGCCGACCTCGCGTCGCTGTCCGTCGCCAGAGCCTGACCCGCCTCCGCCTTCAGCGGTTCCGGTACCGGTCGGTGGCGTCGCGGGTCGCCCGGATGGCCGCGTCCGCCCGGTCGTACGTACGCTGCGCCAGCCCCACGAAGATGCAGTCCACGATCAGCAACTGGCTGATCCGGCTGGCCAGCGCCCCCGGGCGGAACGCCGTCTCCCGCCCGGCCGACACCAGCGTGTGATCGGCCAGCTCCGCCAGCGACGACCGGGGATTGTTGGTGATCCCCACGATCAGCGCACCCGCCTCGGAAGCCGTCCGCGCGGGCACGAGCACGTCGGGCGTCTCGCCGCTGCAGCTGATCGCCACCGCCACGTCGCCGTCCCGCAGCAACGCCGCGCTGGTCAGCGCCAGGTGAGCGTCACTGAACGGGTGGCTGGACAGCCCGATCCGCAGCAGCTTCTGCGACATGTCCGCGGCGACCAGGCCGGAGGCGGCGACGCCGTACACGTCCACCCGCCGCGCCGCCGAGATGGCCGCCACGACCTCGCCGAGCTGGTCCGGGTCGAGCTGCGCCGCCGTGTCGGCCAGCGCCTCCGACTCCGCCCGCGCCACCTTGGCGATCACGTCGGTCAGCGGATCGTCGGGCCCCAGGTCGCCGGGCACCAGGCGCTCGGGCTCCTTGGCCACGGCGGCGGCCAGCGCGAAGCGCATCTGCGAGTAGCCGGCGAAGCCGAGCGCGCGGGCGGTGCGCACGATCGTCGCCTCGCTCGTCCCGGACACCCCGCTGAACTCGGTGATCGTGCTCCGCACGACCAGCCCGGGATCGTCCAGGATGATGCGAGCGATGGCCTGCGCCGCCGGGGTGAGCGAGGGCAGGACGGCACGCACCGCCGCGACCGGGTTGGCGGACTCGGCGGTCACTGATCTCCTCCGGCCCGCAAGCCACCTGTCAGCCATTCCGCCGCGGCCTGCGCGGACACGCGGGAGATCCCGTGCGTGGCCACGTGCACGGCGGCCCCGGCCGCGGGAGCGGGGATGCCGGTGTCCACCACGATCACGTCGGGCCGGATCGCCGCGGCCCTGGCCACGGTCTCGCGCACCCAGGCGTGCCGGGCGGCGTCGTGGACCACCAGCACCACCGGCCGGTCGTCGAACGCGGGCAGCGCGCCCTCCGGCTCCATCTGCACCCTGGCGGTGTCCGGGAGCAGGGTGGTGAGCGCCGCCGTGATGCCGGTCGGCGTGGCCGGGTCCACCGCCTTGCTGAAGCGCGTGTTGACCTCGACGACCAGCGGCCCGCGCGCCAGCCGGGCGCGGCCATCCGTGGTCAGCGCCGCCCTGGCCGCGTCCAGGCCGACGCCCTCGTCCACGTCGCCGCGGGCCTTGTCGCGCAGCGCCTGCTGGGCGGCGTACCAGTCGGACAGCACGCGCACCCGCTCGGCCGCCTCCGCCAGCCGCTCCTCGGGCAGGACCCCGGAGCGCACCGCGGCCACGATCGCGTCGCGGATCTCGTGCAGGCTGTCCTCGGTGGACAGCCCCACGCAGATGGCGTCCACGCCCGCGCCGAGCGCGCGCACCGCGATCTCGCCGGGGGCGAACATGTCGGCCACCGCCTGCATCTCGATCGCGTCGGTGACGAGCATCCCGTCGAAACCGAGCTCGCCCCTGAGGAGCTCGGTCATGACGGTACGGCTCAGCGTCGCCGGCAGCGCCGGGTCGAGAGCGGGAACGAGCAGGTGGCCGGACATGATCGAGCGCACCCCGGCGTCGATCGCGGCTCTGAACGGCGGAAGGTCGCGCTCGAACAGCGTCTCGCGCGAGGCGTGCACGGTCGGCAGCGCCAGGTGGGAGTCGGTGACCGTGTCCCCGTGCCCGGGGAAGTGCTTGGCGCAGGCGGCCACCCCCGCGCCCTGCACGCCGTCCACGTAGGCGACGGTGTGGCGGGCGACCAGCTCGGGGTCCGGCCCGAACGAGCGGACGCCGATCACGGGGTTGGCCGGGTTGGCGTTCACGTCGGCGGACGGCGCGTAGTCGAGGGTGATGTCCAGCTCGGCGAGCATCCTGCCGATCTGGCGGCCCACCCGCTCGGTGAGCGCCACGGCGTCCACCACGCCCAGCGCCTTGTTGCCGGGGAAGGAGCTGCCGGCCACGACTTCGAGCCGGGTGACCGCGCCGCCCTCCTCGTCGATGGCGATCACGGTGCCCGGGTTCTCGGCCCGCAAGTGCCGTACGAGCTGCTCGTCGATGGCGTTACGGGCGAACAACACCACCCCGCCCAGACCGTCGCCCAGCGCGCGGCGCAACCAGTCGGGGGCGGAGGTCCCCTCGTACCCCGGATGCAGCACGGTCATCGCCAGTCTGTACAGGTCACCGCTCATCGGCATTTTCCTTCACAGTTGTTGATCTGAAGGTAATTTTCTGTCATCGTCGCCCTCGACACAACCACTTCCGAGAGGCCACCCCCCATGCCCAGCAGAAGGACTCTCCTGAAGGGCCTCGCCCTCGCCGCCGCCGCTTCCTCCGTCCCGCTGCCGGCCTTCGCGGCGGCGGACCACGTTCCGCCGCTGCGCCAGATGCGCGGCATGTGGATCGCTTCCGTGGTCAACATCAACTGGCCCTCGAAGCCCGGACTGACCGCCGACCAGCAGAAGGCCGAGTACCTCGCCTGGCTGGACGTGGCTGTGCAGCGCAAGCTGAACTCGGTGTTCGTGCAGATCAGGCCGACCGCCGACGCGTTCTGGCCGTCACCTTTCGAGCCCTGGTCGCAGTATCTGACCGGCACCCAGGGCCAGGACCCCGGCTACGACCCGCTCGGGTTCGCCGTGGAGGAGACCCACAAGCGCGGCCTGGCCTTCCACGCGTGGTTCAACCCGTACCGCGTCTCGATGCAGGCCGACCCCGCCAAGCTGCACCCCGACCACCCGGGACGGCAGCACCCCGACTGGATCCTGCCGTTCGGCGGCAAGCTCTACTACAACCCGGGCCTCCCGGAGGTACGCAAGTTCTGTCAGGACGCGATGATGGACGCGATCACCCGCTACGACATCGACGGCCTGCACTTCGACGACTACTTCTACCCGACGAACACCACTGCCTTCGACGACGCCGAGGAGTTCGCCAAGTACGGCGCCGGGTTCCCCGACCTGGCCACCTGGCGGCGCAACAACGTCGACCTCATGGTCCAGGAGATGCAGCAGCGCGTGCTGGCGGCCAAGCCGGAGATCGCCTGGGGCATCAGCCCGTCCGGCATCTGGCGCAACAAGGCCACCGACCCGCTCGGCTCGGAGACCAACGGCGGCCAGTCGTACGACAACCTGCACGCCGACACCCGCGGCTGGGTGAAGAAGGGCTGGCTGGACTACATCGCGCCGCAGCTCTACTGGTACATCGGGCAGCCGCCGGCCGACTACTCCAAGCTCGTGCCGTGGTGGTCGGACGTGGCCGCCGGCACGAACACGCTGCTGTGGATCGGCCAGGCCGCCTACAAGGCCGGCGATCCCGCGCAGGCGGCCGAGTGGCAGGTCCCGGCCGAGCTGTCCAGGCACCTCACGCTCAACCGGGACCACCCCGAGATCAGCGGCGACATCTGGTACAACGCCAACGACGTCAAGGTGGACCGGATCGCCTCCATCTCCACCGCCGTGAACGACCACTACCAGCGCCCCGCGCTCGCGCCCGTGCTGCCCAGGCTGGCCGGTGGCGAGCCGCCGAAGCGGCCGGTGCTGGCGTACGCGCTGCGCCGCTCCGGCGGGGTCGAGGTGCGGGCCGTGGCGACCGGCAGGGACGAGCCGTTCCAGTTCGCCATCTTCCGCTTCGACCGGCACGCGTCGTCCGACGCCTTCGCCGACGCGCGCAACCTGGTCGCGGTGGTGCCGGGGGACCGGCAGGTGCGCTGGACCGACCCCGAGGGCAAGCGCGGCCAGCACTACTACGTGGTCGCGGTGGACCGCGCGAACAGGACCAGCAAGCCGAGCAACGGCTTCCGGGTGATCTGAGCCTGAGCTCCGCGGCTCGCCCGCGGGCCGTCACCGGTCCGCGGGCATGCTGCGCCTGCGCGCGTCGCCGGCCGGTTTCCAGACCGGCGACGAGCCCGGCACGCCCGCCGCGCACCGATGGATCCGGTGCGCGGCCGCCTGCCGCCGCTCGTCACCGTGCCGCATGGGCATGGTGATGCACAGGTTCCGACGCTGCCGGAACCCCTCGCCGAAGCCCCGGTCGCGATCCGGTCCTAAGAAGCCCTGCGCCCGGCAGCCGCCGATGGCTGCTCGGTCGAAGCTCCCGATGCCCGCTGTGGTGGCACCACGGGGGTCGGGCGTACCAGACCGAGCGCGACGACCTCGTTGGCCAGTCGCGTGCGGCGGTTGGTGCCCTCGGGAATCCTGAACTTCTGGTAGAGCCGCAGCAGATGCTGCTTGACCGCGGCCTCGGTCACGACCAGGTCGTCGGCGATCTCGCGTGCCGTCGCCGGAGCGACGAACGCCTCGTCCGACAGCGCCGGCCTGCAGAGCGAGGTCAGCACATCGACCTCGCGTCTGGTCAGCTCGGGCGCGGCTGCCCTGCGCAACTCGACCTCGGGTGCGAAGTCCTCACGGGGGACTCCGCCGATGCGACCCCGCGCCGCGCCGAAGGATACGACGTCGCCGTCGTCAAGGACCCTCCGGGCGATCGGCCTGCCGTTCACCCGCGTGCCGTTCCTGGACAGTCCCAGGTCCACGACGTACAGGTAGGGTCCTCGTCTGACGAACTCGGCATGGAGTCGAGACACGCTGGGATCGGTGAGCCGGATGTCAACACCCCGGCCCCTTCCGACCGTCGTGATCTCGGGGCGCAACGGGACCACCTCGCCAGTGTCCTCGATGCGTATGAACGGCCCCTCCACGGCAGTTCCTCCCCAGGTAGCCCGCCGTAACTATTACTACAGCTCCGGCTTACCCAAACGAGGGGATGCGGAATCGCCTTTGCCGAAAGGAGAATCCGACGTGAAATTGGTCTGGACCTTTGCGGACGGTTTTGCCTGCTCACGGGTAGACTTCGGGCGAAGATAAGCGGAGGAAACACTCATGGCGGACAAGCCCACGAAAGGTCTGGCCGATGTCGTAGCGGCGTCCACAGCGCTGAGCGACATTGACGGAAAGGCCGGTCGCCTCTTCTACCGTGGATACGACATCCATGACCTGGCCGGCCGTGCGACGTTCGAGGAGACCGCGCACCTGCTCCAGCGCGGCAAGCTGCCCACCCGCTCGCAGCTCGACTCGTACGGTGCCGAGCTGGCGCAGGGCAGGGAGCTCGGCGCGCTGGTCTCAGCGAACATCGCCGAGATCGCCGAGAAACAGAAACCCATGGAGGCGCTGCGCTCGCTGGTGTCGCTGTCCGGTGCGGACGACGCCGACAAGGACGCCATCACCCCTGACGCCAACCTGCGCAAGGCCGCCAGGCTGACCGCGCAGCAGCCCCTTCTGGTGGCCCGCTACCACGCGGCCCGCTCCGGCGGCAGCGCGCCCGAGCCTGACGCCTCGCTAAGCATCGCCGCGAACTTCCTGCTCCAGGTCACCGGCCACACGCCTGATCCCCGCGAAGTCGAGATCTTCGACGAGTGCCTGGTGCTGCACGCCGACCACACCATGAACGCCTCCACGTTCGCCGCCCGCGTCTGCGCCGCGACCCTGTCGGACATGCACTCCGCCATCGTGGCCGCCATCGGCACCCTCAAGGGCCCCCTGCACGGCGGGGCGAACGAGCAGGTCATGAAGACGCTGGAGTCGCTGTCTCCCGGCGGCGTGGCCCAGGCGGTGCGCGACAAGCTCGCGGCGGGCGAGAAGATCATGGGCTTCGGCCACCGCGTCTACAAGACCGAGGACCCCCGCGCCACGCACCTGCGCAGGATGTCCGCCGAACTGGCCGAGTCCAGCGGCGACGACACCTATTATCGGATGTCCAAGGAGATGGAGGAGGTCGTCTTCGAGACGAAGGGCCTCTACCCGAACGTGGACTTCTACGCCGCGTCGGTGTACCACTACCTCGGCATCCCCACCGACCTGTTCACCCCTGTCTTCTCGATCAGCCGCATGTCGGGCTGGACCGCTCACGTCATCGAGCAGCACGCCGACAACCGATTGATCCGCCCGGACAGCGAGTACATCGGTGAGACCGACCAGAAGTGGAAGCCGATAGACGAAAGATGATGGGAAGAACGAGGACCGATGCCGACGCTGGTTCGTAGCGCATGCGATCGTGAGCGGGCGCGTTGAGCCGAGGGACCGAACGCGAGAGCTGGGGGCCGTACCCGCTGATCCTGGCGGGTGCGGTCGTCGGCGTGCTCGTGATCCTTTTTGTGGACCCGCGCTGGGGCGGGTTCGCGTTGGGCGCCGCCATCATGGTCGCCGCCGCGCTTCGTTTCGCCGGTTACGGCGGACAGCTGTCCGTACGCAGTAAGAGGACAGACATCATCACGCTGGCCGGCTTCGGCTTCGTGCTGGTCCTGACCTCGCTCCTGCTGGACAACAGCGAGCTCAAGGCGCTGCTCCTGTCCCTTTTCGCCCGTTGACCGGACGGTCCGATAGCCTCAACGCATCAATTCATCGAAGGGGAACCATTCGCATGCCCAAGATCAAGGTGGAGGGTCCTGTCGTCGAGCTTGACGGCGACGAGATGACCCGGATCATCTGGCAGTTCATCAAGGACCAGCTGATCCTTCCCTACCTCGACGTCGACCTGAAGTACTACGACCTCGGCATCGAGCACCGCGACGCCACGGACGACCAGGTCACCATCGACTCCGCCAACGCCATCAAGAAGTACGGCGTCGGTGTGAAATGCGCCACCATCACCCCGGACGAGGCGCGGGTCGAGGAGTTCGGTCTCAAGAAGATGTGGAAGTCCCCCAACGGGACCATCCGCAACATCCTCGGCGGCGTCATCTTCCGCGAGCCGATCATCATGTCGAACGTGCCGCGGCTCGTACCCGGCTGGACCAAGCCGATCGTCGTCGGCCGTCACGCCTTCGGTGACCAGTACCGCGCCACCGACCTGAAGATCCCGGGCGAGGGCTCACTGACCCTGACGTTCACGCCGAAGGACGGCTCCGAGCCGATCGAGCTCGACGTGTACGACTTCCCCGGCAGCGGCATCGCGATGGCGATGTACAACCTCGACGAGTCGATCCGCGACTTCGCCCGCGCCTCGATGCGCTACGGCCTCAACCGCAACTACCCGGTCTACCTCTCCACGAAGAACACCATCCTCAAGGCCTACGACGGCCGCTTCAAGGACATCTTCGCCGAGATCTACGAGACCGAGTTCAAGAGCGAGTTCGAGCAGGCCGGGCTCACCTACGAGCACCGCCTCATCGACGACATGGTCGCGGCGGCGATGAAGTGGGAGGGCGGCTACGTCTGGGCCGCGAAGAACTACGACGGCGACGTGCAGTCCGACACCGTCGCGCAGGGCTTCGGCTCCCTGGGCCTGATGACCTCGGTCCTGATGACCCCCGACGGCCAGACCGTCGAGGCCGAGGCCGCCCACGGCACGGTGACCCGTCACTACCGCGAGCACCAGAAGGGCAACCCCACCTCCACCAACCCCATCGCCTCGATCTTCGCGTGGACGCGTGGCCTGGCCCACCGCGGCAAGCTCGACAACACCCCCGCCGTGACCGACTTCGCGAACAAGCTGGAGGAGGTCTGCGTCGAGACCGTCGAGGGCGGCCAGATGACCAAGGACCTGGCGCTCCTGGTCGGCGGCGACGCCAAGTGGCTCACCACCCAGGACTTCCTGGCGGCGCTGGACGAGAACCTCAAGAAGAAGATGTCTGTCTAGTCGCTTTCGAACACGGCCTCTACCTGCGGCTTCGCCGTACGGTGGAGGCCGTTCTGGTTTTTGGGCCCGCGAGCCGATTTCCGCAATGGGCTCTGTGATCAGCGCTCCAGCAGGGTGTCCAGCTCGGCGGTGAAGAGTTGCTCGGGGTCGAGGTCCATCCCCCTGAAGTGGCCCGCCAGCTCCAGGGACAGGACGCCGTGCAGGCGGGTCCAGAAGGCGAGCGCCCGGCGGAGGGCGGCGGGCGGGGCCGGGTGGCCGTCCGCCCAGCCACGGTGCTCGTCGAGGTGCGCGTCGAGCGGGGTCCCCGGGCTGCCGGAGTGCAGCGCGGTGAATGCGTCGAGCAGGGTCGCCATGATGCGGGACGAGATCGCGGTGATGTCGTCGGGGGCGTGGTAGCCGGGGACGGGCGTGCCGTACATGAGGAAGTACCGCTGCGGGTCGGCCAGCGCCCACCCGCGCAGCGCGTGGGCCAGGGCGGCGGCGTCCGGGCCGGGCTCGGCGGCCGCGCGGAAGGTGTCGGCGAGGCTCTGGTAGGCGTCCCTGATGAGCTCGGTGATCAGGTCGTCGCGGCTGGCGAAATAGCGGTAGAGCGCGGGCCCGCTCATGCCCATCTGCTTGGCGATCGCGTTGAGCGACAGCGCCGAGGTGCCCGCGGTGGCGATCTGCTCCCACGCGCGTTCCTTGATCTCCGCGCGCACCTGCGTGCGGTAGCGCTCGCGCGGCGCCTTCGTGCCCGTCTCCGCCATGGCCTGCGCCACCTCCCGTTCCGTTAGAGGTTATCACGAACGTGATTGACACTCACTGCGTCCGTCGGTTATAACTTCTAACGAACGCAATATGCAGTAATAACCGTCGTCCCCGCGGACGTCGCCGCCCGCGTCCGCGAGCTCGCCCCGCGGCACGCTCGTTTGACCGAAACGAGAGGAACCCCCATGTTCGCCATCCGCATCCGTGCCGCCGCCCTTGCGGTCTCGCTCACCGCCGCCGGCGTGCTCGGCATCGCCGCCCAGCCCGCCCTGGCCGCCCCGCGCGCCTCCGAGTGCCGCGGGCAGGGCGTGGACGCCGGCTCGCCCATCCGCTACCGCACCGACACCGTGATCGACGCGCCGCTCAGCACCATCTGGAAGCTGCAGACCGACGTGGAGCGCTGGCCGTCCTGGCAGCCGCCCGTCACCACCATCGAGCGCCTCGACCACGGCCCCCTCCGCAAGGGCTCGCGGTTCCGGTGGACGACCCCCGCGCCGGCCACCCCCACGAC
>NZ_VCKX01000116.1 GCF_005889725.1 Nonomuraea zeae | reverse complement strand
CCCCCCGCCCAGCCAGCGCGTGAACATCGCGAACCCGAGCAGCGCCGCCACCGCCAGCACGGCGAACGCCGCCCACACCAGGGCCCGGCTGCCCGTGACCAGCCCGGCCACCCAGAACCCCAGAGCCGACACCGCCAGTGCCGGATGGGAGAAGATCAGCGCCACCGGGAAGCGGGTGACCTTGGCCCGCCGCAGACCGCCTCCCGACAGCCACAGCCAGAGCAGGTAGACCCCGGCGAGCGCGGCGATCGTCCACGTCACAGCGGTGACCACACCCACCGGCCCTCCCCGACGGTCCCCATCCTTCCCGTCACGTTAAGCACGAATCCACCGGCTTGTCCCTGGATACGGAAAAGTGCTATCCACCCCAAAACCCTCCGGGACTGAATGTCGGTGGGGTATGCCAAGGTAGAGGAGTGCGGCGCATCTATCCCGACATACAGGACACTCCGGACATCGCTCAGGCGTATGCGTACCCGAACGACCGGCCGTGGCTGCGGCTCAACATGGTCTCCAGCGCCGACGGCGCGGCCTGGCTGAAAGGCCGCTCGGGCGGGCTGTCGAGTGCCGGCGACAAGCGGATCTTCCAGGTCCTGCGCGGGCTGGCCGACGTGATCGTCGCGGGCGCCGGGACCGTCCGCAAGGAGGGGTACGGCCCGGTCAAGCCGCGCGACTCGTGGGCGGAGATCCGCGAGGGCCGTCCGGAGGTGCCGCCCATCGCGGTCATCACCCGCAGCCTCGGCTTCGATCTCGATGACGAGCTGTTCACCGACGCGCCCAGCAGGACGATCGTGATCACCTGCGAGTCCGCACCCCACGAGCGGCGCAAGGAGGCGGCCAAGCGGTCCGACCTCATCGTGGCCGGCGAGGAGCGCGTCGACATGCGGCAGGCCGTGGCTGCGCTGCACGATCGGGGGCTGACCAAGATCCTGTGCGAGGGCGGTCCCCGGGTCAACGCCCAGCTCTCGGCCTGCGACCTGGTCGACGAGCTGTGCCTGTCGGTCGGGCCGCTGCTGGTGGGGGGCGGGGCGGCACGCATACTGAACGGCGAGCCGTCGCAGGTCGCACTGGATCTCAGCCAGGTGCTGGAAGAGGAGGGGGTCCTCTTCTGCAGGTACACGAGGGAGCAGAGCCGATGACCGAACCCACCGAGCCAACAGGACCGATCGAGCCCACCGAACCAACGGGAGCGACCGGACCCACCGAGCCGGCCGCAACCACCGTGCCGGCCGGGAATTCCGAGCCTGCTCCGGGCGAAAAGCCGACGACGGCGGCAGCGAAGCCCGAGGCGGGGGCTGCGGGCGAGGACCCGGAGGCGGAGCCGGAGCCGGTGCCCAATCTGCCGGTGCGACCGCCGGTGCCGCCGATGCTGGCCAAGGCGGTCAAGGCGATGCCGAAGCAGAACGGCACGCTGTTCTACGAGCCGAAGTGGGACGGTTTCCGCTGCATCGTGTTCCGCGACGGCGACGAGGTCTACCTGGGCAGCCGCAACGAGCGCCCGTTCACCCGCTACTTCCCCGAGCTGGTCGAGGCGGTCAGGGCCGAGCTGCCCGACAAGTGCGTGATCGACGGGGAGATCGTGCTGCCCATGGGCTCGCAGCTCGACTTCGACGCGTTGCAGCAGCGCATCCATCCCGCCGCGTCGCGGGTGAAGATGCTGTCGGAGCGGACGCCTGCCCAGTTCGTCGCGTTCGATCTGCTGGCGCTCGGCGACGAGTCGCTGATGGAGACGCCGTTCTCGGAGCGGCGCGCCCGGCTGGAGGGCCTGTTCGGCGAGAAGGCCGGCTCCATCAGGCTGACGCCGGTCACCACCAATGAGGAGCAGGCGACCGAGTGGTTCGAGATGTTCGAGGGCGCCGGGCTCGACGGCATCATCGTCAAGCCGGGCGACCAGCCGTACATCCCGGACAAGCGCACGATGTTCAAGGTCAAGCACGAGCGCACGGCCGACGTGGTGATCTGCGGCTACCGCGAGCACAAGTCCGGGCCGATCGTGGGCTCGCTGCTGCTCGGCCTATACGGCGACGACGGCAGGCTGCACCACGTGGGGGTGGCGGCCTCGTTCCCGATGGCGCGCAGGGCCGAGCTGGTGGAGGAGCTCAAGCCGTACCTCGCCGAGCTGAGCGAGCACCCCTGGGGGCACTGGGCCCAGCAGGCGCAGGCCAACATCGGCCAGCCGGCCGCCGGGCCCGCGACGGGCGGGCAGCGGGTGCCGGGCGCGGTGTCGCGGTGGAACGCCAAGAAGGACCTGTCGTTCATCCCGCTGCGGCCCGAGCTGGTGATCGAGGTGGCCTACGACCAGATGGAGGGCGACCGGTTCCGGCACACCGCGCAGTGGCGCCGGTGGCGGCCCGACCGCACGCCTGAGTCGTGCACGTACGAGCAGCTTGAGCGGCCGGTGAGTTACAACCTCGACGACATCCTTGCCCGCTAGCCAATAATCCCGTTATATCTCGACATATGAGTACCGGAGATGAGCTGAAGGCGGCTATGTCCGCGCGACGTGACCTTGGCCCGGATTACGAGGACGCGGTCGTCGAATCGTTCCTCGACAAGATGGGCCAGGAGATCGATCGGCGGGTCGAGCAGCGCCTCGCGCAGTCGGCGCCGTCCTCGAAGCACGTCGCGCGCGCCCAGACGACCGCCGACGGGCAGCGGCTCGCCCTGGCGATCGTCTCGATAGCCCTCGGCACGATCGCCACCCTGGCCCTGACGCTCGGTGGCGGGAACGAGTCCATGCTGATCCCGGTCTGGATCGGGATCATCATCGTGAACGTGGTGTTCAACGCCAACCGCGGCAAGAGCGGCTAGGCCATCCCGCCCCCAAGCCACCCCGCCTGGACTCCAGGTCTGTGCGGGGCAGGTCTGCCCTGCCTGGGCTGGTCGAGCAGCGGCCGTTCAGGCAACAGCCGCACAGGCGGGCACGGCGGGCGGTGGCGGCTCGGGGGGCCGCCGCTCAGAAGGTGCCTTCGATCCCCGGCCGCCAGCAATAAGTGACCTTGGAGTCGGGGTGGCATGGTTGCCGTATGGGGCCAGACTTACCCCCGAACGCCGTGCTCGCCCGCCGCCTCTACGAGCTGATCGATGATGGCGATATCGATGGTTATCTCGACCTGATCGCCGACGACGCCGTCTTTCACATCGGCGGTGACAGCATCGTGGCAGGCGAGCATCGCGGCAAGGACGCGATCATCAGGCTTGGCCGGCTCGTGCTCGCGGAGACGAGTGGCACCTTTCAGACCCGGCTGCTTTCCGTGGAGGCCAACGACTCCTACGCGATCACCCTCCACCACTGGACGGCGGAGCGTCGCGGAGAGCGGGTCGCGATGGACAACTTCAACGTCTACCGCTTCGAGCGGGGGCTGGTCACAGAACGCTGGGAATATGTGGCCGACCAGCACGCTCATGATGCCTTCTGGCGTCGATGACGGCGAGCCTCGTGCAGGTCGGCTCGCGGCGCGGTGTCGGCGTTGCCCCCGTCAGGTCAGCCAGATGAGGCCGGCGAAGCGGCCGCCCGGCTGCTCTCGGCGGTGGGAGTAGAGCTCGCCCGACTCGATCGTGCAGCGGGCGTCATGGCGTACGTCGGCCAGGCCCGCCGCCCTGAGCTGTGCCTCGATCCCGGCCCGCAGGTCCAGCGCGGGCGTCTCCCACGACGTCGTGGACCAGGTCTGCGGCACCTTGGCCGCGACCTGCTCGCGAAGCGCGGCGGGCACCTCGTAGCAGCGCCCGCAGGCCCCGGGGCCGATCAGCGCGACCATGCGGCCCGGCTCCGCGCCCTTGCCCGCCATGGCCGACACCAGGGCGGTGGCGATGCCCGCCTCGGTGCCCGGCCGGCCCGAGTGGGCGGCCCCGATCATGCCGGCCACCGGGTCGGCCACCAGGACGGCGGGGCAGTCGGCGCCCAGCGAGGCCAGCGCCAGCCGGGGCTCCGTGGTGAACACGCCGTCGAGCTGCGGCGGGTCGTCGCCGAACGGCTCGCTCACGTAGGCGACGTCGGCGCTGTGGACCTGGCGCATGAACACGATGGCCCGCACCCCCAGCTCCGCCGCGACCCCGTCGCGGTTGGCGCGCACGGCCGCCGGGTCGTCGCCGACCATGCCGCCGAGGTTGCGCGAGCCGTAGGGCGGCGCGCTGACCCCTCCGTGCCGATCGGTGATGGCGACGTGCACTCCAGGGGCCAGTTGCATGCCTCGATCTTAGAGCCCGGGCCGGGAGGAGGGGATGCCCCGGCCCGGGAGCCCCGGCCCCCGGAGAACGGGTGTCAGCGGCCCTGCCAGGTGACCTTTTCCTTGGCCAGGAAGGCGGGGACGGCGGCGTGGAAATCGGCGCTGCCGAAGACGGCGGCCACGAGGTCGTCGGCGTCCGGCAGGTTCGCCACGCGCAGCCGCCGGACCGCCTCCTTGGCCGCCCACATCGACAGGGGCGCGTGGGAGAGGAGTCGCTCCTCCGTCTCCGCCTGGCGCGCGGGCAGGTCGTCCGGCTCGCACAGCTCGGCCACGAAGCCGGCCGCGTGGGCCTCCTCGGCCGTGTACATGCGGGCCCGCAGCAGCATGTCCAGGGTGCGGGCCGGGCCCAGGTGGTGGACGAGGAGCGAGTAGGTGTTCATGGACAGGCAATTGCCGAGCGTCCTGGCGATGGGGGCGCCGAACCTGGCCCCCGGTACGGCCAGCCGCAGGTCGCAGGCGGCCGCGACGACGAGCCCGCCGCCCACGCAGTAGCCCTGGACGACGGCCACCGTGGGCACCTTGACGCGTTCGAGCCGGTCGATGACGCGCTGCACCTTGGCCTCGTACGCGATGCCGTCCTCGCCGCCGCCGAACGTGGCGAACTGCGAGATGTCGGTGCCGGCCACGAACGCCCGGCCGCCCGCCCCGGACAGCACGAGGAGCTTGATCCCCGGATCGTCGTCGGCCCGCTCGCAGGCGTCGTGGAGGCCGTCCCACATGGCCCAGGTCAGCGCGTTGTGCTGGCCGGGCCGGTTGAACACCACCCGCAGCACGGGCCCGTCGGCGGTGACCAGGAGCTCGCTCACACCTTCTCCTCTTCCTTCTTCTTCGGGATCAGCCTGACCAGCGAGGGCCCGGCCAGCAGCAGGACCGCCAGCAGGAGCACCACCAGCGCGATCGGCCGGGTGAAGACGATCGTCAGGTCGCCGTCGCCCATCGCCGACGTCTGCACCAGGGCCTTCTCGAACAGCGCCCCGACGACGAGCCCGAGCACGAGCGGCGCCATCGGCAGATCAAACTTCTTCATGAAATATCCGACCAGGCCGAAGACGAACACCACCCACACGCTGAACATGTTGTTGTCGATCGAGTAGGCCCCCACGAAGCTGGTGACCAGGATCAGCGGATACATGTAGCCGTACGGGATCCGCAGGAGCTGCGCGAAGAGCGGCGCCAGCGGCAGGTTCAGCACCAGCAGCAGCACGTTGCCGATGAAGAACGAGGCCAGCAGCCCCCACACCAGCTCCGGCTGCTCCTCGAAGAGCAGCGGCCCCGGCTGGATCCCGTACATCATGAACGCCCCGAGCAGCACCGCCGTCGTCGCGCCGCCGGGGATGCCGAGGGCGAGGGTGGGGACGAAGTTCGCGTTCGCGGCGGCGTTGTTGGCGCTCTCCGGCGAGGCGACGCCCTCGATCGCGCCGTGGCCGAACTCGTGCTTGTTACGCGAGACGCGCTTCTCCACCCCGTACGCGAGGAAGGAGGCCAGCGTGGACCCGGCGCCCGGCAGGCAGCCGAGCAGGTAGCCGATGAGGCTTCCCCGGGCGATCGCCCCCTTGGAGCGCGACAGCTCCTCCCTGGTGATCACCAGGTCCCTGAACCGGGCCCTGATGGGCTCGGCCGCGCCCTGCCTGATCTGGAAGAGCACCTCCCCCACGGCGAAGAGCCCGATCATCACCTGCACGAACGGCAGCCCGGACAGCAGGTCCACGTCGCCGAAGGTGTAGCGCGGCAGCCCGGTGGCCGCGTCCACGCCGACGGTGGCGAGCAGGATGCCGAGAACCGCCATGGCCAGGCCGCGCAGCCGCGCGCCGGAGGAGAAGCTGACGATGGTGGTGAGGCCGAGCACCATGACGGCGAGGTTCTCCGGCGGGCCGAAGTCGAGCGCCAGCTTGGCGAACGGCGGCGCCATCGCGACCAGCAGCACCAGCGAGACGATGGCGGCCACGAAGGAGCCGATGGCCGCGATCGACAGCGCCGCTCCCGCCCGGCCCTTGCGGGCCATCTGGTAGCCGTCGATCGCGGTGACCACGCTGGCCGCCTCGCCCGGCGTGGAGATCAGCACGGAGGTGATCGTGCCGCCGTACTGGGCGCCGTAGTAGATGCCGGCGAGCATGATCAGCGCGGTCAGCGGCTCGAACGAGAGCGTCAGCGGCAGCAGCACGGCCACGCCGGTCGTCGAGCCGAGGCCGGGCAGCAGGCCGATGACGGTTCCGGCGAGCACGCCGACGAAGCACCAGAGCAGGTTCGCGGGGGTCAGCGCCGCCCCGAACCCCATCAGCAGGTTGTCCAGCATCAGCCGTCACCTCCGACGCCGAGCAGCCCGCCCGGCAGCGGCACGGCCAGGAACAGGACGAACACCGCATAGATCGCCAGCGTGGCGGCCACCGCGACGCCCGCGGCCGGCAGCGGGCGCTGCTTCTCCACGAACGCGGACACGGCGAACACCAGCAGCCCGAACGCCACCAGGAACCCGGTCAGCGGGACCAGCAGCACCGCGACCAGCAGCAGGGCGAACACGGTCCACAGCGTCCTGATGCGCCGCGGGTCGGCGCCCTCCTCGTCCGGGGCGGCGCGGCGTACCGACTGCAGGAGGCACGCGGCCGAGAGCAGCGCCAGCGCCACGCCGCTGACCAGCGGCAGGAACCCCGGCCCCACCTGGCCGCCCTCCTTGGTGATGCCGTATCCGAAGGAGACGGCGGCCATGGCGGCGGACAGGCAGACCAGCAGGGCCCAGACGGCGGACTCGCCGCGGAGCAGCTGCCTCATGACGACTTCTTCAGCACCGGCGCGAGCGCCGTGTCGAGCTGTTCGAGGTAGCCGCCGAACGCGTCGCCGTACAGCTCGGCCTGCTGCAGGTAGTTGTCCTTGAGCCACTTCTGGAACTCGGGGGTCTTGGTGACGCCCCTGGCCGCCTGCTCCCAGTACGCCCGCTCGCGCTCGTCCAGCCCGCCGGGCGCCAGGAAGCCCCTGAACTGCACGTACGACACGTCGATCCCCTGCTCCTTGGCCGTGCCCAGGGAGGCGAACTCGGGGTAGGCGTAACGCTTGTCCGTGGTGACGCACAGGCCCCTGAGGTCGCCGGACCTGAACTGGCCGATGACCTCGCCCGGGTTCAGCAGCGCGACCTGGATCTGGCCGCCGAGCACCGCGGGCACCAGCTCGCCGCCCGATTCGAACGGCACCCGCTGGAACTTCACCCCGGTCCTCTGCTCGATCATCGTGAAGATCACGTTGTCCACGCCGAACGCCCCGGACATGCCCACGCTGACCCGGCCGCCCTTGGCCGCGTTCACCACGTCGGCGCAGGTCTTGTACGGCGAGTCCTTCTTGACCACGAGGATGCCGCCGTCCTCGGCCAGCTTGGCGACCGGCGTGAAGTCCTTGCGGGTGAACGACACCTGGCCGCTGAGCGGCAGGGACAGGATCGCGTTCTCGGTGGCGAGCAGGTAGTTGCCGTTGCCCTTCTTGCCGAGCATGGCCGAGTAGCCGACCGCGCCCGAGCCGCCGTCGCGGTTCTCCACAGTGACCTTCAGCCCCGGCTGGGCCTTCTCCAGCGCGGTCGCGATGGCCCGGCCGGCCAGGTCGCTGCCGCCGCCGGCGGCGAACGGCACGATCATGCGGACGTCGCCGCGCGGCTTCCAGGCGCCGCCGCCCGAGTCGGCGTTCGCGCCGCAGGCGGAGGCCAGGAGAAGGGCGATCAGCGCCGTCCCTTTCGCGACCCCGGCCCTCATGACTCCAGCTCCCGCAGCTTGGCGGCGAACTTGTCCAGGTTGATGATGAAGCGTTCATGAGTGCCCTGGCCGATGGTCCCGTTGCCGTCCTCGGCGGCCACGGTGAACGCGACGCGCCGCCGGTCCACCTCGGTCACCGTTGCGGTCGCGCGCACCGCGGCGCCCTTGAGCGTGGGCGCCACGTGCGCGATCTCCACCTTGCTGCCGACGCTGCCCTCGCCCTCGGCCAGGTAGGGGGCCAGCGCCTCGATCGCGGCGTCCTCGATCAGGTGGACCAGGTTGGGGGTGGAGAAGATGTCGTGGTCGCCGCGGCGCGTGCAGTGCCGCTCCGCCACGACCCAGGTGAGGCTGCCGCTCACACCCGGGCTCAGCCGGTCGCTCATGAACTCTCCAAGGGGGTGGGGGATTGGGCCGCCGCGCCTTCGGCCAGCAGCCGGTCGATCTCCTGCTCGGTCAGGCCGCACTCGCGCAGCACCGCGACGGTGTCCGCGCCGAGCAGCGGTCCGGCGGGGCCGCGCCTGGTGGGCGTGGCCGAGAACCGCATGGCGGAGCCGAGCTGGCGGACGGCGCCCATCTCGGGGTGCTCGGCATCCCAGAAGAAGCGCCGCTCGTTCAGGTGCTCGTCCTCGAACACCTGCGAGTAGTCGGAAATGGGCGCGCAGGGCACGCCGTGCCGGTCGAGCGCGGCCACGACCTCGGCCGTGCTGCGCTGGGTGGTGGCGCGCTCGATGGCGGGGATCAGCTCGTCGCGCAGGCCGTGCCGGTCGTGCGCGTCGGCGTAACGCTCGTCGCCGAGCAGGTCGGTCAGGCCGAGCGCGGAGCAGAAGCCCTGCCAGGTCTTGGGGGTGACGGCGCCGACCGTGCACCAGCCGTCCGCGGTGCGGATGGCCTGGTACGGCGCCGTGCTCTGGTGCGCGGACCCGAGCGGCCGGCCCACCTCGCCGGTGGCGAAATACTTGCCCGCCTCCCAGATGGCGAAGGACACGGCCGACTCCAGCAGGGACACGTCCACGTGCTGGCCCTGTCCGGTCAGCTCGCGGGCGTGCAGCGCCGAGACCGCGCCGAGGGCGCCGTAGAGCCCGCAGACGAGGTCCGCGATCGGCACGCCGACCTTGACCGGGTCGCCGTCCGGCATGCCGGTGACGCTCATCAGGCCGCCTCGGGCCTGGGCCATGATGTCCAGGCCCGGCAGGTTCGCGAGGGGGCCGTCCTGGCCCCAGCCGGAGGCGGAGACGTACACGAGGCGCGGGTTGAGCGCCTGGAGGTCGTCGAAGCCGAGGCCGAGCTTGCGCATGGCGCCGGGGCGCAGGTTCTCCACCAGCACGTCGGCGCCGGCGACGAGGCGGCGGAAGGCGGCCACGCCGTGCTCGGACTTCAGGTCGATGGCGACGGAGCGCTTGTTCCTGTTGAGCCGGGCGAACGGGGAGCTGTGCCCGGCCGCGAACGGGCCGATGGCGCGCACCTGGTCGCCACCGGCCGGGTTCTCGACCTTGATGACGGTGGCGCCGAGGTCGGCCAGCTGCATGGTGGCGAAGGGGGCGGCCATGAAGGCGCCGACCTCGACGACTCGAATACCGGACAACGGAGTCATATGTTACGAAAACCTCACTTCGGCCGGGGTTGGTCTATTGTCTACAGAAGACAAGTCAGCTAGACAAGAGTTCTGCCGGAAGTTCTTCGGCACTATGGCGGCAGACACTGATCGCCGACGACAAGAGAGACCGCGATGCGCATCGAGGCACCCCCCAGCATGGTTCAGCTCGCCACCGAGGCACTGATGCGCATGCTGCTCAGCGGCAGGCTGCAGCCGGGCGACCGGGTGGTGGAGAACCAGCTCACCCAGGAGCTGGGCGTCAGCAGGCCCCCGCTGCGCGAGGCCATGCGGGTGCTGGAGCAGCAGGGCCTCATCACCCAGCAGCCGCGCCGGGGCGCGTTCGTCACGCAGCTGACGCTGCACGACATCTACGAGATCGTCACGCTCAGGCGCGAGCTGGAGCGGATGGCCGTGGACCTGGGCGTCCCGGTACGCGAGCCGGCCCGCCTGGCGCGCTGCCACGCGGCGCTCGACCGGCACGGCGCCTGCGCGCGGGCCGGCGACTGGATCGGGGTGCTGGAGGAGGCCGTCGAGTTCCACAGCTCGGTCATCGGGCTGTCCGGCCACCGGCGGCTGGAGGATGCCTACCGGTCGATCCAGCTCCAGATGCTGCTCTGCATGGGCATGAACCGGCAGGCCAGGGCCTCGGGCGAGTCGCTGGTCGACGACTGGGACCGGCACCGGCGGCTGCTCGGCGTGATCGAGGCCGGCTCGCCGGAGGCCGTGCACCGGGAGCTGGCCGGGCACGGGGACATGGCCTTCCTCGACGGCATCGAGGACCGGGTCGGCGGCCACTCCCCCGAGTCGCTGGCCTGGCTGAAGCGGGTCAGGGAAGGAGATCGATGATCGAGACCCTCCAGGAGGCGGTGGGCTGGACCGGGCCGCCGCGCGAGGACGTCGTCGAGCGGCGTCACCTGGACTTCTACCGGCACGCCGTCGGGGACACCGGCGAGGAGGTGCCGCCCACGTTCACCGCCTGCTTCCTCGACGAGCCGCCGTCGCTGCCGGCCGCGTCGTCGTACGGGTCGGGGTGGCTGAACGGCGGCGACCGGTTCGAGTATCACGCGCCGCTGAGGGTCGGGGACGTGATCGTCTCGCGCCCGAGGTTCACGGCCGTGGTCGAGAAGAACGGGTCGGCGGGGCCGATGGCGCTGCTGACGTTCGAGACGGAGTTCCGGCGGCCGGACGGTGAGCTGGTCGTCAGGCACATCGGCACCAGGATCAGGAAATGACCGACCTTCCTCCGCTGACGGAGACCACCACGCTGCGCCGCCTCGTCGAGTACGCCGGCGCCTCGGGCGACTTCTACGACATGCACTACGACCTGGACTTCGCGCGCTCGCTGGGCCATCCGGAGCTGGCGGTGCACGGGCTGCTCAAGGCCGCCTACCTGGGCCGGCTCGTCACCGGCTGGCTGGAGGGGCGGGGCCGGCTGGCGATGCTCGAGGTCAGCTACCGTGGCATGGACTTCCGCGATCGGGCCCACACCTGCCGGGGCCGGGTCGTGTCGGCCTCGGGCGACCGGGCGGAGCTGGAGCTGTGGGGCGAGGACGACACGGGCCGGCGCACGACGCTCGGACGCGCTGAAGTGATCTACGACGAGGAGACCCCCCGATGACCAGCCTTGCCGACCTGCGCGCTCTCATGTCCGCCCTCGGCCACCCGGTGCTCCAGACCGCCCCAGACGCCGGGTCGCGCTTCTCCGACGGGGTGCCGTACCGGTTCGAGATCCCCAGCGTCGAAGGGCCCGGCGTGCTGGAGGCGGTGGTCGCGGAGGCCGACCGGCTCGGCGTGCCGGTCGCCAGGGTCTCTCAGGGCAGCGGCGTGATGATGCTGTCGGACGCCGAGATCACGCGGATGGCGCGGATCGGGGCCGAGCGCGGCATCGAGGTCAACCTGTTCCTCGGGCCGCGGGCCGCCTGGGACACCGGCGGCCAGGCCAAGGTGACGCAGGCCGTCGGCGCGGCGGCGCGCGGGAACGCGATGGTGGCGGCCTGCGTGGCCGACGCCCTGCGGGCCTGCTCGCTGGGGATCCGCAGCCTGCTCGTGGGCGACCTCGGTGCGCTGGAGGTGCTGCGGCGGCTGAAGGAGGACGGCACGCTGCCGGCCCGCCTGGTGCTCAAGACGTCCGTGCTGATGCCGCTCACGAACGGGCCCACCGCCGCGATCTACGAGCGGCTGGGGGCGACCACGGTCAACGTCGGCACCGACCTGACCGTGCCGCACCTGGCCGAGATCCGGGCCGCCACCGGGCTGCCGATCGACCTCTACCTGGAGGTGCCCGACGACCAGGGCGGGTTCGTCCGCTTCTACGAGGTGGCGGACATCGTGCGGGCCGCGGCTCCCGTCTACCTGAAGATGGGGCTGCGCAACGCGCCCAACATCTACCCGTCGGGCGGGCACCTCGGCGCGGTGCCGGCGGAGCTGGGACGGGAGCGGGTGCGGCGGGCGGCGCTGGTGCGGGAGCTGATCGAGCGGCTCGATCCCGAGCTGACCAAGGCGCCCGCCGGCGGGCGTCCGCGGGATCTGGGCGTCCCGGAGGTCTGAGGAGGGCTTGGGGCCGTCGTACGTGGCGGCTCGGTGCGCGCGTCGCGTGGCGGCCGGTGCCCGTCGCGGGTGGCGGCTCGGTGCGCGCTCTAACCGCGCCTGGGGGACGAGCCGGGGCCGCCGGGGGCCGAGCCGTGCAGGACGACGCCGGGCGCGCGGCCCAGCTCCAGGAACATGTGTACGGAGTCGAAGCGCCGGCTGCCCACCTCGATCGCGTTCGGCAGCCGGCCCCACTCGCGGAAGCCGATCGACTCGTACAGCTCGATCGCCCCGTAGTTGTTGCCCCGCACGCCGAGCGTCATCGTCTCGATCCCGGCCGCGCGGGC
This sequence comes from Nonomuraea zeae, assembly GCF_005889725.1. Lineage (GTDB taxonomy): Bacteria > Actinomycetota > Actinomycetes > Streptosporangiales > Streptosporangiaceae > Nonomuraea > Nonomuraea zeae. Next base: position 21,980 of record NZ_VCKX01000116.1, on the reverse strand, counting down.
GTCGTCGACGAGCGCGGACACGACGAGCCGGCCGAGGCCGAGCCCTCTCGCCTCCGGATGTGCCATGATCTTGCCGAGCTCGGCCGTGTGGGCGAAGACGGCGGCGGGGTCGCGCCGCCACAGGCCCATCCCCTGCACGGTGCCGTCCACGACCGCGAGGGCGAGGCGCGCGTCTCCGTCGCGCACCGACTTCAGCAGCTCCTCCAGCCAGGGGTCGGTGGCTTCGCGGCCGGGCGGCTCGGGATAGCCGACCGCGCCGCCCAGCTCCACGACGGCCCGCATGACGCGGTGGACGGCGGACAGCAGGGCTTCGTCCGGCGTATCTGGCCAGGTCACCTCAGTACTCACGATTCGCCATAATGCCCCATACGACCGACATGTCGTGACAGCTGGCCCACCTGATCAAGCAAGCATATGCTTGGGTGCGTGCCTGACTATCGCAATCTCATCGGCGGCGAGCTGGTCGCCGGCGCGCGGATGATGGACTCGGTCAATCCGGCCACGGGCGAGGCCTGGGCCCGCATCCCGGCCAGTGGCCCTGACGAGGCGGAGGCGGCCGTACAGGCGGCCCGCGCGGCCTTCCCCGCCTGGTCGGCGCTGCCCGCGCCGGCCCGCGCGCACTACCTGCGCAAGGTGTCGGAGGTCTTCGGACGCCATGCCGACGAGCTGGCCAGGCTGGAGACGCGCGACAACGGCCGGATCCTGCGGGACACGCTGAAACGGGACCTGCCCGGCATGGCCCACCTCTGGCAGCTCGCCGCCGGGCAGTGCCTGGACGCGGTCAAGGGCGACACCGTCATCCTCGGCCCCGACGCGCTCGGGCTGACCCGGCGGGAGCCGTACGGGGTCGCGGTCTGCATCATTCCGTGGAACTCGCCGATCTCGACGTTCTCCGCCAAGGCCGCGTACGCGCTCGCGGCCGGCAACACGGTCATCGTCAAGCCCGCCGAGCAGGCGAGCGCGTCGGTGCTGCGGCTGGGCGAGCTGCTGGCGGAGGTGTTCCCGCCCGGGGTGCTGAACATCGTCAGCGGCCTGGGCGAGCAGGTGGGCGACGCCCTCGTACGGCATCGCGGCGTGGACAAGATCAGCCTCACCGGCTCGACCGCCACCGGCCAGGCGATCACCCGGGCGTCGGCGGACTCGCTGAAGCCGATGACGTTCGAGCTGGGCGGCAAGTCCCCAAATATCGTCTTTCCTGATGCCGATCTGGACGCGGCCGCCCAGGGCGTCACCGTGAACTCCGTCTACACGGGCAACGCCGGGCAGGTGTGCGTCGCGGGCTCGCGCATCCTCATCCACCGCTCGATCTGGGACGAGATGCTCGGCCGGATCAAGGACGTCTGCGCGGGCCTGGTCCTGGGCGACCCGCTGGACCTGGGCACGACGATGGGCCCGATCGTGTCGGCCGGGCAGTACGAGCGCGTGACGTCGTACCTGGAGGTGGCCGAGAAGGAGGGCGCCGAGCTCGTCTTCGGCGGCCGGACGGGCGCCGAAGTGGTGCCGGGTCTGCCGGGCGGCTACTGGGTGGCGCCCACGTTGTACACGACCACGGACAACTCGCTGCGCGTCTGCCAGGAGGAGATCTTCGGGCCGGTGGCGGTGGCCCTGCCGTTCACGACGGACGAGGAGGCCCTGGAGATCGCGAACGACTCGCCGTACGGGCTGGCCGCCGGGCTGTGGACCCGCGACCTGGGCCGGGCGCACCGGTTCGTCCGCGATCTGCAGAGCGGCACCGTCTGGGTGAACACCTTCCGCCAGATGCCGCCGGGGCTGCCGTTCGGGGGCGTCAAGGACAGCGGGTACGGCCACGATTCGGTCCTCGAGTACACCCGGGAAAAGGCGGCCATTATCCAGATCTAGTGGATAGATTTACCCGTCATGAGTGAGGGGATCAAGGACCGGCCCGAGCTGTCCGAGGCAGCCGCCCAGTCCCGCGCGTCGGTGCTGCGCAGCCGTGCGGAGTCGTACATGGCACTGGCGCGGCACGACGCCGCGATCGCGGACCTGTCGGAGTCGATCGCGCTGGCGCCGGACAACGCCCGCGCCTGGCGGCTGCGCGGCGAGAGCCATCGCGTCGTCGAGCGTTACGAGGCCGCGCTGGAGGATTTCGACGAGGCGCTGACGCTGGAGCCGGACAACGCGTACGCGCTGGGCTCGCGCGGCCAGACGTACGCGGCGATGGACCGCCTGGAGGAGGCCATGGCGGACTTCGAGCACGCGCTCACCCTGTCCCCCGGCTCCCTGTGGATCCTGGAGGCGAAGGCGGACGTCCTGGTGGACCTGGACCGGATGGACGACGCCTTGGAGGAGCACGCCAAGATCATCGGCCTGAACGAGGACCTCGCCTACTCGTGGGTGGCGCGCGGGGACCTCTACCAGCGGATGCACCTGTACGCGGAGGCGATCGACGACTACACGAAGGCGTTGTCCCTCGATCCCGCGCACGTGCGGGCGCTGAGCCGGAGGGGTGAGGCGCTGCGCATGGCCGACCGCTACGAGGAGGCTCTGGCGGACCTCAACCGCGCGCTGGAGCTGGACCCGGACAACGACCGCGCCTATGGCAGCCGGGGGGCCGTGCTGAGCGAGCTGGGGGATGACGAGGCCGCCCTGAGCGACTTGAACCGGGCGATCGACTTAGACGCCGGTTATATCTGGGCTTATCGGGTGCGAGGCGAGATCTTGCAGGAGCTGGAACGGCACGAGGAGGCGGTCTCCGACTTCACCCAGGCCCTTCACCTGGAGTTCGGCGACTGACCGTCGCGGGTCACCCGCCGACGACCCGGCTCGGGGTTTGGGACGACGACTAGGCGGACTGGACGGCGGCCCGGTCCCGGCGCGGGGACGGGCGAGGGCCGCAGGAGTGAGCAGGAATCGAGAAGCGCCCGCGCCCGAGCCGCACCTAGCGTGACTGCCCTGGACATCAGGTCGAGTGGCGGAGGTAGCCGATGACGCGGAACCAGCAGGCGGCCAAGCGCGAGCCCGGTACGCCCGGCGCGTTCTCACGGTGGATGCAGCAGAAGATGAACGCCCGGTTGAGCCGCAAGATCCGGCGCGGCCAGGGCACGTTCATGGACATGGACGTCCTGATCCTGAACACGGTGGGCCGCCGCAGCGGGCAGCCTCGGGAGACACCCGTGGCGTGGTTCGCCGACGGCGCGGACGCCTGGCTGCTCGTCGCGTCCGGCGGCGGGAGTCAGCACCCGGACTGGCACGCCAACCTGATGGCGCACCCCGACCGGGCCTCGATCGAGCTGCCCGGCCGCGACGCCGTGCCGGTGACGCCGCACCGGCTCGCGGGCGCCGAGCGCGAGCGGGCCTGGGAGCGCATCGCCGCCGCCCAGCCCCGCATCGCGAAGTACCAGAGCAAGTCCGAGCGGGAATATCCGGTGATCCGGCTCACCCCACGGTGACCGCCAGCGGGCGCGTGGAATGTGGCCATCCGGTGGCCGATCACGAGTGGCTCGCCGAACCGGTCCCGGTATGAGCGGATGTGCCCTGGAGGCTTGACCCTGACGCTGCGTCAGCCCTTCATCCTGGTGGCCATGAGCACCCCCCTAGCAACCGATCAGGTCCAGGGACCTGTGATCCACGTGCAGGGCCTGGAAAAATCGTACAAGGAGCTGCGCGTGCTGCGCGGCGTGGACTTCACCGTGGCGCGGGGCGGCATCTTCGCCCTGCTCGGCTCGAACGGAGCGGGCAAGACCACGGTGGTGAAGATCCTGTCCACGCTGCTCAAGGCCGACGCGGGCACGGCCCGGGTCAACGGCTTCGATGTCGCGGCGCGGGCCGCCGACGTACGCGAGTCCATCAGTCTCACCGGGCAGTTCGCGGCGGTCGACGAGATCCTCAGCGGGCGGGAGAACCTCGTTCTGATCGCCCGGTTACGGCACCTCAAGAATCCGGGCAAGATCGCCGACGATCTGCTCGCTCGTTTCGCGCTCACCGACGCGGCGGGGCGGAAGGTGTCGACGTATTCCGGCGGCATGCGCCGCCGGCTCGACATCGCGATGAGCCTCGTCGGGAACCCGCCGGTGATCTTCCTCGACGAGCCGACGGCCGGGCTCGACCCCCAGGGGCGCATCGAGGTGTGGCAGGCCGTCAAGGAGCTCGCCGGGCAGGGCACGACGGTGCTGCTCACCACCCAGTACCTGGACGAGGCCGAGCAGCTCGCCGACCGGATCGCGATCCTGCACCAGGGCCGGATCATCGTCAACGGCACCCTGGCCGAGCTCAAGCAGCTGCTGCCGCCGGCCAAGGTCGAGTACGTCGAGAAGCAGCCGACCTTGGAGGACGTCTTCCTCGCCGTCGTCGGCGACACGCACGCCGAGGGGCCGGCGATGACCGCGGCGCCGGCACGGCCGAGTGAGGAACAGCGATGACCGCGCATTTCTTCGGCGACACGACCGTCCTGCTGGGACGGTCCCTGCGCCACATCACCCGCAGCGTGGACACCATCATCACGACCGCGATCACGCCGATCGCCATGATGCTGATGTTCGTCTACGTCTTCGGCGGCGCGATCCAGACCGGGTCGGACTCGTACGTGAACTACATGCTGCCCGGCATCCTGCTCATCACCGTCGCCTCCGGCATCGCCTACACCGCGTTCCGGCTGTTCATGGACATGAAGAACGGCATCTTCGAACGCTTCCAGTCCATGCCGATCGCCCGGTCGTCCGTGTTGTGGGCGCACGTGCTGACCTCGCTGATCGCCAACCTGATCTCGCTCTTCGTCGTCGTGCTCGTCGCCCTGCTCATGGGCTTCCGCACGAGCGCCGGAGTGATGGCGTGGCTCTCCGTCGCCGGCGTCCTGGTCCTGTTCACCCTGGCGCTGACCTGGATCGCGATCATCCCCGGCCTGACAGCCAAGACGATGGAAGGCGCGAGCGCGTTCTCCTACCCGCTCATCTTCCTGCCCTTCCTCAGCTCGGCCTTCGTACCCACCGCCACCATGCCCGGCCCGGTGCGCGCCTTCGCCGAGAACCAGCCGGTCACCTCCATCGTCAACACGATCCGCGACCTGTTCGCCGAGCAGCCCGTCGGCACCGACATCTGGATCGCCCTGGCCTGGTGCGCCGGCATCCTCGTCGTGGCCTACATCTTCGCCAACCTGTCCTACCGGCGCAGGATCTCCTGAGCCGGATCGCCGGGGCTCCGGGCGAGTTGGGGCAGGATCAGAGCATGCTGACGATCGGGCAACTGGCGGCGTACGCCGGCGTCACGGTGCGGGCGGTGCGGCACTACCACCAGATCGGACTCCTGCCCGAGCCGGAGCGGGATGCCTCGGGTTACCGGCGGTACGGCGCGACGGCGGTCGTGTCCCTCATCAGGATCCGCACCCTCGCCAACGCCGGCGTGCCGCTGTCTCAGATCGCTCAAATGCTCGACGCCGACGCATCGGCCTTCGCCGAAGCGGTCGAAAGGATCGACAGCCGCCTGCGCGCGGAGATCGAGCGGCTGGAGACCAGCCGCAAGCAGATCGCGCAACTCGCCGCCGGGGAGAGCCTGGCGCTCCCGCCGGAGGTGGTCGCCTTTCTCGATCGGCTGCGGGAGATCGGGGTGTCGGAGCGGGTGGTGGAGGGCGAGCGGGACGGGTGGATCCTGGTCGCGGCGCGCTGGCCCGATCAGATCCACGAGGTCATACCCGGAAAGCTCGCGCAGCTCCAGGACCCGCAAACCGTCCGGCTCTACCGGATCCTGTCAGAGCTCTCCGAAAGCGACGCGGACGACGACCCGCGTCTGGAGGAGATCGCCGACATCATGGCCGCCGGCCTGGCCGAGCAGGCACACGCCTCCGGCGGGACCGGCGCCGGCGACGTGGCGTACGACGATCTGCCGTTCAACCTTCTGGACGCGCTGGCCGTCGAGTCCGACCCGCGGGCGCAGCGGCTGCTGGACCGGATGCGCGAGCGCGGCTGGGCCAGCTGGACCCGGCCGGAGCGGCTGGCGAAGCCGCCCGGCTGACCTCCGGGCGCCGTCTCACCTCCGGTCAGGTGAAGGCTTGACCCAGCCGCCGGGCCGGCCGCGTACGGTGGCCCGGCCCGGCGGGCGGCCCGGTCAGAGGGTCAGCAGGGCGCTGACCGGCAGCCGGGTGTCGGACAACGGGCGGATGGCGATGCGCAGCAGCGCCAGCGCGTTGTCGTCGCCCGCGATCCGGTTGGCGCTGAGCTCACCGCACGACTGGCAGTCGTGGATGATCAGCCACTCCCCGTCCTGGCGCACGGTGACGCTCAGCGCCGCCATCCGCCCCCGGCAGGCCGCGCGGCGGTCCCCCGGGATCCGGTGGTCGACGTGCAGGCTCGTCAGGCAGTGCGGGCAGTGATTGCGATGGGCGGTGCCCGGCGCGATCATGGACACGTCCAACCGGCATCCCACACAGCGGAAGGCGTCTCCGCGCTCGCCGTGCCGTGCCGTGCTCTTGCGTTGTTGCGGCCGCTCCCGGCCCGGGTTCCTCCTTGGCATGTCACAGATCGCCGAACGCCTCGAGCGGGAACGGCGGCTGCGCCAGCGGCCTGACGGCCATGCGCATGAGGATGAGCTGGTTGTCGTCTCCGCAGATGGGGTTCGACGTCAGCTCACCGCACCGGGTGCAGCGGTGGATGATCATCCAGTCGCCGGTGCGCAGGACCGCGATCGAGATCGGGACCATGCGGGACCGGCACTCCGACGGGCCGCCTTCCACGCGGTCGAGCACGTGCATCGAGTGCAGGCAGCTCGGGCAGTGGTTGCGGCGTACGCCGTCCGGTGCGGTTTCCGTGACGGTGAGGCCGCAGCGTACGCACTGGAAGGTCTGGGTGTTCAGGATCGAGCGGGGCTTGCTGTTGGTGGACAACCTGGAGTCTCCTTGCCGGAATGTGTCATGTAAGGCAGCAAGGGATGGCCGAGCGAACCTCGCGGTTTCCGCGGGTGCGTAACGCATGCCGAGTCGGTACGGGGGCATGCGGGTGCGGCAGGTGTCCGGCCGATCAGGTGTGCTGGATCAACGGGAGCGTCCCACGGCACGGCGAGGCGCACTTGGCGCGGTGCCAGGCATTAACTCACTCCCCTCCATGGGCATGACCTGCCCATCCGTTCCGCTGATCGGTCCTCGGCGAGGATAACTTCGCCCGGCGGCCGCACGCGAATGATTTTTTCCTGGCGGATGGCCGAATAAGCTTCTAGATTCGGGCGCATGGGCATCGGGTTGACCGAGGAGCATCTGGCGCTGGCCGAATCCGTGCGGGGGCTGGCCGTACGCACAGCCGAGCGCGGCGTCGAGCACGCGGCCCTGGCCGGGCAGGGGCTGCTGGGGTTGCATCTGCCGGAGGGGTGCGGCGGGCAGGGGTACGGGCTCCTGGAGCTGTGCGTCGCGCTGGAGGCGCTGGGCGAGCGGCGCGTCTGCGGGCCCTGCCTGCCGACGGTGCTGGCTTCCGCCGTGCTCGTCCGGTCGGCGGGGATCGGCCTGGAGCCGCTGCTCGGCGCGCTGGCCGACGGGTCCATGACCGCTGCCGTCGCGCTACCCGCATCCGGCCCTGAGACCGGCCCGGCACCCGGTCTGGTGGACGAGCCCGCGGGGGCTCCGGAGGCCACGAGTGGTGCGCTGCTCGCCTTGGGATCGGCGGGGGCCGATCTCTTCGTCGTGCCGGTCGGCGGTGGCGCGTGGGCCGTGCTGGACCGCGCCGACGTCTCCGCCGCGCCCGCCGAGGGCGTCGATCTGGACCGCGAGCTGTGCTCGGTCACCGTACGGAACGTGCCGGGCGATCGGGTGCTGGCCGACGTGCCGGTACGGGAGATCGCGGCCGTGCTGCTCGGCGCCGACGCGTGCGGCGTCGCGGCGTGGGCCGTCGCGACGGCGGCGGGGCACGCCAGGATGCGTGTCCAGTTCGGGCGGCCGATCGGGCAGTTCCAGGGGGTCAAGCATCGGGTGGCGGCCGCCCTGGTGGCGCTCGAACAGGCGCGTGCCGCCGTCTGGGATGCCGCAAGAGCCCTGGACGAGGCCGCCATGCGGTCCCACGCGAGCACCGCCCCCGGCCCTGGCCCCGACGCCGACGCCGATACCAGGCTGGGCGGTGGGACCGGGGTGGGCGCGACGACCGGGCCGGACGGTGCGGCCGGGCTCGGTGCGGAGGGCAGGTTGGCCGTGGCCGTGGCGGCGGTGCTCGGGCCGGATGCGGCCGTCCGGTGTGCCGCTGACGCGATCCAGGTGCTCGGCGGCATCGGCTACACCTTCGAGCACGACGCGCACCGCTACTACCGCAGGGCCCTGTCGAACCGGATGCTGGCGGGCGACCCCGGCCTGTGGGCCGAGGAGGTGGCGGTGCTGGCGGTGGCGGGCGCGCGGCGGCCCATGGAGCCGGAGCTGCCCGCCGAGGCCACCGCCGTCAGGGACGCCATCCGGGCCGAGGCGGCGTCCCTGCGTGACGAGGAGCCGGTGGCGCGGCTGAGCAGGTTCGCCGAGGAGGGGTGGATCATGCCGTACCTGCCCAAGCCGTGGGGCAGGGCCGCCTCGCCGCTGGAGCAGGTGATCATCCACCAGGAGTTCCGCGGCCTGAACCGGCCGAACCTCGGCATCGCGGCCTGGGCGGTCCCGTCCATCGTCCGGTACGGCACCCGCGAGCAGCAGGACCGCTTCCTGCCGAAGACGTTCGCCAGGGAGATCGTGTGGTGCCAGCTGTTCAGCGAGCCGGGCGCGGGCTCGGATCTGGCCGGGCTGTCGACGAAGGCCACGAGGGTGGAGGGCGGCTGGTCGCTGACCGGGCAGAAGATCTGGACGACGCTCGCGCAGTACGCCCACTGGGGCATCTGCCTCGCCCGGACTTCTCCCGAAAAATCGAAGCATGCTGGCATCTCGTACTTCCTGGTGGACATGTCGTCCCCCGGAGTCACCGTCAGACCGCTCAAGGAGATCAACGGGGACGAGGTCTTCAACGAGGTCTTCCTCGACGACGTGTTCGTGCCGGACGACCTGGTGGTCGGCAAGGTGGACGAGGGCTGGCGGGTGGCCCGCGACACGCTCTCGCACGAACGGGTCGCGCTCGGCGATTCCTGGGGCCCCGGCTCGCAGCACACCGACATGGTCCGGCTCATCGCGAAGCTGCCCCCGCTCCGGCAGTCGCAGCGCGAGCAGGCGGGTCGCCTGTGGGCGGAAGGACAGGCCATCTCGGCGCTCGGCCTGCGCGTGACGCTCTCCCAGCTCTCGAAACCGTCCGGCGCGGGCTCCGGCGCGGACTCCGGCACGGCCGCCAGCGTCCGCAAGCTGCTCGGCATGCGGCACGCGCAGGCGATCTCGGAGTTCTGCTGGTCGCTGGCGCCGTCGGACCGCCACTGGAACCGCATGATCCTGGCCACCCGCGCGTTCACGATCGGCGGCGGCACGACGGAGGTGCAGCTCAACATCATCGCCGAACGCGCGCTCGGCCTCCCGCGCGATCCCTGATCAGCTCCCGGGATAGTACGGCGCCGCCAGGTGCGCGTACACGATCGTGTTGTCCCGGTAGCTGTGCGCCTGCCGGTCGAACGCCCCGCCGCAGGTCACCAGCCGCAACCCCGGATAGGCGAGCTTGCCGTACACCTTCTTGGCCGGGAAGCCGCTCTTGGGCGTGTGCTCGACCTTGTCGACGACGAAGACGGCCACCGAGCGGTCGGCACGCAGCACCTGCACCTGGTCGCCGCGCTTGACGTTCTTGAGCGAGGCGAAGACGGCCGGGCCGGTCCTGGTGTCGAGGTGGCCGGTGATCACGGCGGCGCCGCGCTGGCCGGGGACGGGGCCGTAGCGGTACCAGCCGGCCAGGTTCGGGGGGTCGAACGGCGGGTTCTGGATGGCGCCCCGCTCGTCCAGGCCGAGCTCCATCAGCGGGGCCGCCACGCCGATGGAGGGGATGTAGACGGCGGTGGGGCGGGCGGCCTTCATGGGCTTGGCCGCCTTGGTGAGCGGTACGCCGTTGAGCGGCACCTCCGTGGGCACGGCCGGGGCGACGTCCCGGGGCTGCCTCCGTACGGTGGCCGCCGGCTCCCCGCCCACGATGCCGCTGAAACCGAGCCCGATCAGCAGCACGCCGGCCAGCGACACCACGGCCGCGCCGGCCCAGATCGCCCGCTGGCCCCGCGTCCGCGCTCCGCCGCGCTCGTCAGAGCGCATCCCCGCCTCCCCGTCTACGGCGCGGCCGTACGGCCGGCTCCCGGACCGGTGGATCGGTCACCCGCTTTCGGGCTGGTGGCCGGGTCACCCTAGAGGGTGCTCTTGCGGCGGTGCACGGCGAAGCCGGTCAGGCCCGCGCCCGTCAGCAGCGCCGCGCCGCCCAGCGCGAACGGCCACATCGCGCCGTCCTGTGCGAGGCCGCCCCCACCTGTTTCCGGATGTCCCCTTGGCACCTTGTGCTCGTCCTCGCCCGCAGGACGCCACGGAGGTCCCGTCTCCTGCGGTGCCGGCGTCGCCGGCCAGGAATCGCCCGGCTGCGGCGCACTCGACCAGGAGTCGGCGGGCGCGGGCGCGTTCGACCAGGAATCGTCCGGTGCCTGGTCACCCGACCAGGAATCGTCCGCCGGTTCTTCGCAGAGCAGCGGAAGCGGGAGCCAGCAGCCGGACACCTCCGCCGGCCCCACGGCACCGGGCTCGGTGACAGCCGGCACCGCACCCGGATCGGCGGCGGCGGCGGCGGAAGCGGTGCCGAGACCGGCCGCCATGCTCACGCCTGCGGCCACGAAGGCGGCCATCGCTCCGGCCGCCGCGAGATGTCGCGCTCTTGCCATGAGAAGGCTCCAGACTCGGTTGTCGGGCCCCGATGCACAAGAGAGCCTTGCGAATTATTAGACCGAGAGTCAAGTAATGTGACCGAAGTGAAATCAGCCGGATACGGAGGGTTTGGCATCCGGCCTTCGTGGCAGATGTTTTCCGACAAAGGGGGACAAAAGCCATGAGCAATCCACAACAGCCTGAACTACGCAGGTCTGGGAAGTCACCCGCCGAGTCCAAGGGCGGCGGCGTGCCCCCGGCCCAGCGTCCGCAGCATCCGGGGTGAGCCGGATGAAGGGCAGTCTGCAGTTCATCGGCAACGCCACCACGCTGATCCGCTACAACGGGTTCACGCTCCTGACGGATCCGAACTTCCTGCACCGGGGCCAGCGCGCCTACCTCGGCTACGGCCTGTACGCGCGCCGGCGCACCGACCCGGCCGTGGAGATCGAGGACCTGCCGCCGCTCGACGCGGTGGTGCTGTCCCACCTGCACGGTGATCACTGGGACCGGGTGACGCGCAAGGCCCTGAACCGGTCGACGCCGGTCATCACCACGACCATGGCGGCCCGCCGTCTGCGCCGCCGGGGCTTCCACCGGAGCGTGGGGCTGGAGACGTGGCACCAGCACGAGCTGCGCCACCCTGAGGGCACGGTCAAGATCACGGCGCTGCCGGCCAAGCACGCCCCAGGACCGGCCGAGGCGCTGCTGCCGCCGGTGATCGGCACGATGCTGGAGTTCTGCGACCGGGAGGGGCGAGTGGAGCTGCGCGTGCACGTCAGCGGCGACACCCTGCTGGACCGGCGGCTGGACGCGATCCCGCGCCGGTTCCCCGACATCGATCTGGCCATCGTGCATCTGGGCGGCACGAAGCTGCTCGGCACCCTGCTCGTGACCATGGACGGCGAGCAGGGCGCGTCGTGGGTGGATCTGATCGACCCGCATGCGGTCGTACCGGTGCATTTCAACGACTACACGGTCTTCAGCTCACCGCTGGACGATTTCCGCCATCACATCGAGCAGACCGGCCGGGCCGACCGGGTCGTCTACCTGGAGCCGGGCGAGACCCGAGAGCTCGCCCCACACCGTCTCGTCCGCCGCTGAGCACCGGCCCGGCTGAAGGGTCAGCCGGGCCGGCCCGGGCTCAGGTGTCGGACCTGGCCTTGCTGGGCTGGACCCGCTTGGGCTCGCCGGGCATCTTCGGATAGTTGGGCGGATAGGGCATGTCCCCCCGCTCGTCCTCCGCGTACAGCTCCAGCAGCGGCTCGATCGAGTACGCCTGGTCGTCGATGGCCGCGTGCACGTCGCCCAGCTTGGCGAAGCGGGCCGGGACGGTGCGGATGTCGAAGTCGCGCGGGTCGGCGTCCGCCAGCTCTTCCCAGGTCACCGGGGTCGAGACGGGCGCGTACGGCTTGGCTCTGATCGAGTAGGCGCTGGCCACCGTCCGGTCCCGGGCGTTCTGGTTGAAGTCGATGAACACCCGCTCCCCGCGCTCCTCCTTCCACCAGGCCGTGGTCACCAGGTCGGGGTCCTCGGCCTCGACGGCCCTGGCCAGGGCGATGCCCGCGTGCCGTACCTGGACGAAGTCCCAGCGCGGCTCGATGCGTACGGCGATGTGCACGCCACGGTTGCCCGACGTCTTCACGAACCCGGTCATGCCCAGCTCGCCGAGCACGTCCCTGGTGAGGAAGGCGGCCTTGCGGGCGGCGTCGAACTCGATCCCCGGCTGCGGATCCAGGTCGATGCGCAGCTCGTCGGGGTGTTCGACGTCGGCGGCGCGCACCTGCCAGGGGTGGAAGTCGATGGTGCCCAGGTTGGCGCAGTAGGCGATGGCGGCCACCTCGGTGACCCGCAGGGACTCGGCCGTACGGCCGCTCGGGAACGTCACGGTCACCGATTCGAGCCAGTCGGGGTGCTTGGGCGGCATCCGCTTCTGGTAGATCGCCTCGGTCTGGACCCCGTCCGGGTGCCGCTTGATGTTGGTGGGCCGGTCCTTGAGCGCTCGCAGCGCGCCCTCTCCGACGCTCACGTAGTACTCCACCAGCTCGCGCTTGGTGGCGCCGATCTCAGGAAAGTAGACCTTGTCGGGATTGGTGACCTTGACGGTCCTCTCCCCCACCTCGAGCTCTATGTACGGCGATGCCATGCACCTGAACCTACCCCTCCACGTCAAGAGAGGAGGTGGGCCCGCCCCGGAGCCGCCTCGGTGGCGGGACCGAGGGCTCGACAGGGCGGGCCGAAGATCACCCGCTGCCGTTCCGGGCGCTGGCGCGCCACCCGGCCGGCCATCTCGATCCCCAGCGGCGCCAGCACGGGCGTGGGCTGTGCCGCTCGGCGGGATCTACAGATGATCTCACCCCTTTGTCAGGAGGCGATGACACCCCCATGCCTACAAAGACGCAAATTCACCCCAGAAAGGATGCTTCACCCTGCGGAGATCTCTTTTTGCCGCATCTCGTACTCTGGACGCATGGACAAGGTGGTCAAGAGCGAGGCCGAGTGGCGGACCGAGCTTTCGCCTGAGGAGTTCCACGTCCTCAGGGAGGCCGGGACCGAGCGCCCGTTCACGGGGGAGTACGTCGACACCAAGACCGAGGGCATCTACTCGTGCCGCGCGTGCGGGGCGGAGCTGTTCCGGTCGGACACGAAGTTCGAGTCGCACTGCGGGTGGCCGAGCTTCTTCGAGCCGTCGGAAACCGACGCCGTGCGGCTGATCGATGATCGCAGCCACGGGATGCTGCGGACGGAGGTGCGCTGCGCCCGGTGCGACTCGCATCTGGGGCACGTGTTCCACGGCGAGGGTTACGCGACACCGACCGATGATCGCTACTGTATCAACTCGGTCTCGCTGCGACTCGAACCCAAGGGGTGATCGGCTGAGGACAGCGCGTACCGATCGCCTACGCCGGGTAGGAGTCCCTCGTGCGCTTTGTCCATCTTCGCCACCGCTGGGTGACGATCGAGACTATTGGGCGCGTCGTGACTCAACGGTGCGAGGTGTGCGCGAGAACACGCGTACGAGTGCGTTAGACCCGTTCCATCAGTTGGGCGCCGGGTGGGTGACCCGGCAGTTGCGGTCGGACGGGCCGAGGATGTTGGCGAGCACCGGATTTCCGTTCTCCCCGAACTCGGCCTGTACGAACACCACCGGATTGGCCACCCCGGCGGCCCTGAGGTATTCCAGGCCCCGCTTGCAGAGCGTGATGGCGTGCGCGGAATTGTACGCCGTGTCTGGCAAGTTGGTATAAATGCGTAAATATCCACCCACGGTGCGGATGTCTTTGAGGCGTTTCAGCGCCTTGTCGTTCGGGCCCCAATGCGTGCGGAAATATGCGGCCGCCTGCCGGTCGGTGTGCCGCGACGGGCCGTCGGCCTTGTAACCGGCGGAGTCGCTGGGCTCGGGGCCCTCGGCGAGCACGTCTTCCGGGGTGAGCGTGCCCGCCACCAGACCGTCCGCGTCTACGGCGCCGGGTGTGGCGGAGGGCGCCGCTTCGGGAGGCTCGGCGCCGGCACTGTCGGCACCGGAACTGTCCGCCCCGGCGCTGTCGGCACCGGCTGTGGCGGTGGCCTTGGCGGGCGGGCTCTGCCGGACCTCCCTGGGCTGGGCCTGCGCGCTCGCCCGTGGACCGGCCTCCGCCGCCTTGCCGGACAGCGCGGAGGGGCCCTCGTCGCGCTCCACGGCGCTCTCGCGGCCCGACGGCTCGGAGGCGGCCGGACGCGCGGTGGTGGCGGTCAGCGCGCCGCCGAACGTCCCGTTGACGACGAGCAACCCGGCGACCCCACCGGCCAGCGCCAGCGCCCCGGCCACCAGCCGCCGCCGCCCGGTACGCCGCCGCCGCCTCGCTCGCCGCGACCCCCCAGCCGCCCGCCGCCCGCTTTCACGCCGCTCGTCCTCCCTGCGCCCGCTCTCACGGTGCCCGCCCGCATGACGCCCGTCTTCCCGGTGCCCGCCGTCACGACCGTCGGCCCTGCGGCGACCCGGTTCGGGGCGTCCGTCCGCACGGCGGCCGGCTTCCGGAGGTCCGCCCACGCGGGTCCAGGTTTCCGGGCCTCCGTCCACCGAGCGGTTGATTTCCGGAGGCCCGCCCACGCGGCTCCCGGATCCGGCGCGTCCGCCCGCAGCACGACGCCCGACTTCACGACGCCCGGCTACAGGGGGGCCGGCAACGAAGGGGCCAGCTTGAGGGGGCTCGCCCACGCGACTTCCGAATGCGTCCCATCCGTCCAGGCGGCTTTCACGGTCGAGGCGGCCGGCACCAGGGTCGGGGCTACCAGCGAGGTCAGGGCGGTTGGGTCCCGGGTCGGGGTGGCCGGATCGGGGGCGGCCGAGTCGGCGAGTTCCAGGCTCGGGAAAGCCGTCCGCACAACCTTCAGTCTCGGTGGGTCCGGCCTGGTGACGGCCGGACTCATGGCGGCCGGCCGCGTGACGTCCGGTCGCGTGGCGCCGGCGACCCGGCCTGCCCGACTCGTCCACCCCGGCCTCCCAGCCCCCTTGTGACGCCCCAGTGGCGTCCTTGTGGCGCCCCCGTGACGCCCGCATGAACGTCCGTTACGACGCCCTGTTGTGACGCCCCAGCGCGGCGTCCGGTTGACGACCGCTCGACGACCCGTGCGAAACCCGGTGCGGAAACCCGGGGGCGACGACCGGCGAAACGACCCGCCGGATGCGCCACCGTCGTCCGCACCGCACGAACAAGGGATTTCCCTGATTGTGACAAAGGGGATAGATCACTTCAGTTGGATCGCCAACTTGGGCCTTGCAATTCCTAGATCAGTTCCAGCACACTTCCAGGGTGCCCAGGGACGAGATCCTGAAATGTCACGAATTACGGAAAAAATTCGGCGACCTCGTAGCCGTTGACGGTGTCAGCTTCACCATCGAATCCGGCGAAACCTACGGACTCCTCGGCCCCAACGGCGCAGGCAAGACCACCACGATTTCCATGATCGCCGGAATCCTGGAGCGCGACGGCGGCGACGTGCTGATCTCCGGCCGCCCCCACGGCACCACCAGCACCTGGGGCAAGAAACAGATCGGGTACGTCCCCCAGGACCTGGCCCTCTACCCCGACCTCAGCGCCCGCGAGAACCTGCGCTTCTTCGCCCGCCTGTACGGCCTGCGCCGCGCGGAGGCGCGCCCGAGGATCGACGAGGTCCTGGACGTCGTCGGCCTGACGGACCGCGCGAACGACCCGGTCAAGGAGTATTCGGGCGGCATGAAGCGCCGCCTGAACATCGGCGTCGGTCTCCTGCACCGCCCGCCCCTGCTCATCCTCGACGAGCCCACCGCCGGCGTCGACCCGCAGAGCCGCAACGCCATCCTGGAGAGCGTCTCCGCGCTGACCGGCGCGGGCGTCGCCGTCCTCTACACGACGCACTACATGGAGGAGGCCGAGCGGCTCTGCGACCGCATCGGCATCATCGACCTGGGCCGCATCAGGGCCGAGGGCACCCGCAGGGAGCTGGTCGGCCTGGTGGGCGAGCTGGACCGCATCTCGCTGACCGCCGATGAGGGCGCGAAGGCCGTACCGGCGCTGGAGGCCCTGCCGGAGGCGCGCAAGGTGAGCCACCATGAGAGCCGCCTCGAGGTGATGGTCGAGGACGCCCGCCAGTCGCTGACCAGGGTGCTGGCGGCGGCGACCGACGCGGGCGCGGTCGTCCACGCGGTCGAGGTGCACGAGCCGAACCTGGAGTCGGTCTTCCTGCACCTGACCGGCAAGGCCCTGCGGGACTGAGATGCGCACGATCCTCCTCATCTCGGGCAAGGACCTGCGGCAGCGGGTCAGGGACAAGTCGCTGTTCCTGCTGGCGATCGTGGTGCCGTTCGGCCTGGCGGCCATCTTCAGCCTGGTCTTCAAGGGCGTGGACACCCAGGAGGTGGCCACGTTCGCGGTGGCCGACCAGGACCGGGGCCAGATCGCGACCACCTTCACCGGGCAGGTTCTGGGCGGTCTCGCGCGGGACGGCGTGATCAGCCTCAGAACGGCGGGCACCGAGCAGGAGGCGCGCGCCCTGATCGACCGGGGCGAGGCGCGAGCGGCGTACGTCATCCCCGCCGGGTTCAGCCGGTCGGTGCTGAGCGGGCAACCGGCCACGCTGCACGTGATCGGGGACGTGGACGCGCAGATCGCGACGTTCGTCGCCCGCTCGGTGGCGGAGTCGTTCGCGGCCGAGGTCCGTTACGTCCAGGTGGCGCTGGCGGCCAAGGGCGGCGGCACGCCGCAGGAGGCCGCCGCCGTGCCCGCGCCCGTCACCGTCGAGGACCTGACCGCCGACCGCCGACAGCTGTCGCTGTCGGAGCAGTTCGCGGCCGGGATGGCGGTGTTCTTCCTGTTCTTCACCGTGCAGTTCGGCTTCAGCTCGATCCTGGACGAACGCCGCGACGGCACCCTGGCCCGGCTCCTGGCCGCGCCCGTCCCCCGCTACACGATCGTCCTCGCCAAGCTGCTGAGCGGCATCGTGGTCGGGGTCGTCAGCATCGCCGTGCTGCTGACCGCCGCCACGCTGCTGCTGGGCGCCAGATGGGGCAATCCGGTCGGCGTCGGGCTGCTGGTGGTGGCGGGGGTGCTGGCGGCCAGCGGGATCATGGCCATGGTCGCCGGCGTGGCCAGGACGGCGGAGCAGGCGAGCAACGTCGAGTCGATCGTGGCGGTGCTCCTGGGCGTGCTCGGCGGGGTCTTCATCCCGCTGCAGATGGTGAGCGGCGTGTTCGCGACGCTGAGCTTCGCCACCCCGCACCGCTGGTTCCTGCAGGGCCTGGCCGACCTGCACGGCGACAACGCGCCGGTCGTCGCGATCGTGCCCGTGCTGGTGCTGCTCGGCTTCGCCGCCGTGACGATCGGGATCGCACTGCTGCGGGTGGGAAGGATGCTCAGACCGTGATCGCCCCGATGCTCACGATCGCCTGGCTCAATCTGGTCAGGCTCTTCCGGGACCGGACGAACATCTTCTTCGTGATCATCTTCCCGATCGTCCTCATCCTGGTGCTCGGACTGTCGTTCGGCTCCGGCGGCTGGGAGCCGCGCCTCGGGGTCACGGGCGCGAGCGGCCCGCAGGCCGCCAAGCTCGTGGCGGCGCTGGAGCGGTCGGCGGACCTGCGGGTCGTCCGGCTCGACGACGACGCCGAGGCGCGCGCCCGCGTCGAGCAGGGCACGCTCACCGCCGCCCTGATCATCCCGCCTGGCTACGACCGCGCACTGACCGGTTTCGTCCCGGTCCAGCTCCCCTACATCTCCCGGAACGAGCCCAACGCCCTGCAACTCGGCGCCGCCGTCAGGGCCGCGATCTCCGAGACCACCATGCCCGCCAGAGCCGCCGCGTACGTCGGGAACGGCTCCTTCGGCGACCTCGTGGCCAAGGCGGAGTCCGTCACCGCGCCCGGCATCACGATCGAGACCACCACGACCGGCACCGCGTCCATCGCCGCCGACGTGACGGGCTTCGACGTCTCCGCGACCTCGCAGCTCCTGCTGTTCGTCTTCCTGACGTCACTGACCGGAGCGGCGACGCTGATCGAGACGCGGCGGCTCGGGCTGTCACGCCGGATGTACGCGGCGCCGGTCTCCAGCGGCTCGATCCTGCTCGGCGAGGCGGCCGGGCGGCTGGCCGTGGCGCTGGTCCAGGGCCTGATCATCATGCTCGGCTCCGGGCTGCTCTTCGGCGTCCGGTGGGGCGACCCGCTCGGCGCGGCGGCCCTGCTGCTGGCGTTCGCGCTGGTGGGCGGAGGGGCGGCGATGCTGCTCGGCGCGGTGCTGCGGACCGAGCAGCAGGCGGTCTCGCTCGGCCTGCTGCTCAGCCTGGGCCTGGCCGCGATCGGCGGCGCGATGCTCCCGCTCGACCTGTTCTCCGGCACGATGCGGCAGATCGCGCACCTCACCCCGCACGCGTGGGCGCTGGACGGGTTCGCCGAGCTGTTGCGCAGGGACGGCACGGTCGCGGACATCCTGCCGCAGCTCGGCGTGCTGGCCGCGATCGCCGCGGCGCTGCTCGCGCTCGGCTCCTGGCGCCTGCGCGCCGCCCTGACCCGCTGAGCGCCCGACGAGAGGGCAGCAGCCCGAACGGGAGGGCGGCCCTACGGGAGGGCGGCGACGAGCTCCTGCACCGGCTTGCGCGCGCCGGTGTAGAAGGGGATCTCGATGCGGGTGTGGCGGCGAGCCTGCGCGCCCCGCAGCGTCCGCATCAGGTCGACGATCCGGTGCAGCTCGTCGGCCTCGAACGCCAGCATCCACTCGTAGTCGTTGAGCGAGAAGCAGGACACCGTGTTGGCCCGCACGTCGGGATAGTCGCGCGCCATCCGGCCGTGCTCGGCCAGCATCGCCCGGCGCTCGGATTCGTCGAGCAGATACCACTCCAGGGAGCGGACGAACGGGTAGACGCTCACGTAGGCCCGCGGCTCCTCCTCGGCGAGGAAGGCGGGGATGTGGGACTTGTTGAACTCGGCCGGCCGGTGCAGCGCCATCGCCGACCAGACGGGCTTGCTGTGCCGGCCCAGCTCGGTGCGGCGGAAGCGGGAGTAGACGTCCTGCAGGTCCTCCGGCGTAGGCGCGTGCCACCAGAACATGTAGTCGGCGTCGGCCCTGAACCCGGCGACGTCGTAGACCCCCCTGGTCACGACGTCCTTCCCGGCGGCCTGGTCGAGCAGGTCCCCGATCTCGGCGGCCATGCCGTCGCGGTTGCCCGTGCACGGCTCGGTCACCTGGAAGACCGACCACATCGTGTAACGGATCACGTTGTTGAGATCGCGGGCCTTGAGCCGCGCGGCGCCCTCTGTCATGGTGCCTATTCTCCTCGCTGCGACAGGTGGTCCAGAATCCGGGCGGCGGCCGTACGGGCTGTGCCGACGCAGGCGGGGATGCCGATGCCGTCGTAGGCCGCGCCGCAGACGGCCAGCCCCGGTTGCAGGGCCACCGCCGAACGGACCCGGGCGACCCGGTCGAGGTGGCCCACGTTGTACTGCGGCAGCGCGCCGCCCCATCGCGTGACCCGGGTGTCGACCGGCAGGCCGTGCGCGCCCATCACATCGGCCATCTCGGCCATGGCCAGCGACACCAGCTCGGTGTCCTCGCGCTGGAGCAGGTGCTCCTCCCCGATCCTGCCGATCGAGCAGCGCAGGATGACCAGGTCTCTGGACAGGTGGGGCCACTTCACGGAGCTGAACGTGACCGCCTTGACCGGCCGCCCCTCGACGGGCGGCACGAGGTAGCCGCTGGACGCGGGCGGCTCGGGGAAGGCGCTGAGCGGATAGGCGAGCGTGACGACGGCCATGCTCGCGTAGTCGATCCTGGCCAGCTCTTTCGCCGCCTTGGGCACCTCGACCCCCAGCAGCCTGGCGGCGGGCGTGCCGGGCACGGCGACGATCACGGCGTCGGCCTCGATGATCTCGGGCCTCGGCACCGGACCCGTCACGAGCTGCCAGCCCGACCCGGTCCTGCGCAGCTCGCGTACGGTCACGCCGGTCCTGATGTCGGCCCCGGACGCCTTGGCGACCGCCTCGGGCAGGCCGCCGACGCCGTTCTTCAGCGACGTGAAGACCGGGCCCGCGTCCTTCGGCGCCTCCTCGACGAGCTGCCTGGCCGCGCTCAGCAGCGAACGCTCGGAGCGCGCCACGGCCGCCACGCGCGGCATCGTGGCCTCCAGCGACAGCATGTCGGCCCGGCCCGCGTAGACGCCGCCGAGCAGCGGCTCGACCAGCCGCTCGACGACCTCCGCACCCATCCGGGCCCGGATGTAGGCGGCCACGGACACGTCGGTGCGAACGAGGGTCGGCGGCAGGATCTGGTCGAGCGGCACGCGCAGCAGGCCGCCGGGCGAGACGATGCCGGACTTGGCCAGCTCGGTCAGATCGGCCGGCACGCCCATGACCTGGCCCTTGGGCAGGAAGCGCAGCGCGCCCCTGGTGTAGACGGCCGACCGCGTGGTGCCGGGGGACACCAGATCGTCGCCGAGCCCCACCGCCCTGGCCAGGTCTTTCCCCTCGGGGCGTCTGGCCAGCATGGCCTCCGCACCCGCGTCCACGCTCACCCCGGCGACCTCCGAGGCGTACAGCTTGCCTCCGACCCGCGAGCCGCCCTCCAGGACGGTCACCTTGACCCGCTCGCTCGTGCCCTGCCGGAGAAACCACGCGGCGGCGAGACCCGAGATCCCTCCGCCGATGACGACGACGTGCGCCCGATTCCCTTCCACGTCTCCTGACGCTACCGCCTCAGCGGCTCGGCCAGCCGCTCGGGGCACGTGACCGTACCGTGACTGCTTGCTTCAAACCCGGGCGATCCGGGAGCCGTCTTACTGGCATGACCAGAATCCGGTACGGCATCGCGCTCTCGGCCTTATGCATGGTCGTGTCCCTAGCCGGCTGCGGCGGCAGCGGCAGCAGCAGCACCGGTGGCGGCGGGGTGGAGTCGGCCATGAGCACGTCGGGACGCGAAGCGCCCGCGATGGCCGGCCGGCAGTCGGACGCGGCCGTCCAGGACCAGAGCCTCGGCGAGCAGCAGCGGCCGCAGGACAAGGACGGCATCGTCTCGAACGTCAAGGTGACCCAGCAGGAGCGGCAGGTCATCTACACCGGCAGCATGACCGTGCGGGCCAAGCAGGTCGGCACGGCCGTCCAGCAGGCCAAGCAGATCGTGATCGCGGCCGGGGGCTACCTGTCGAAGGAGGAGTCCAGCTCGGCCAGCGACAGCGAGGACACGGCCATGCTGGAGTTCAAGATCCCGCCCGCCAGGTACGCCGAGGTGCTCGGCAGGCTGGGCAAGGACCTGGGCAAGCAGATCTCGATGAACCAGGGCACCCAGGACGTCACCCTGCAGATGGCCGACGTGGAGAGCCGGCTGAAGTCGGCGCAGCAGTCCCTGGAGTCGCTGCGCACGCTGCTGAAGCGGGCCGACACCATCGGTCAGGTGCTGCAGGTGGAGCGGGAGATCTCCACCCGAGAGGCGGACCTGGAGTCGCTGCAGGCGCAGCAGAAGGAGCTGGCCACGCAGGTCGCCATGGCCACGCTGACCCTCAGGCTGGTCGGGCCGGTCGCCGTCGTCGAGGAGCCGGAGGACGAGCCCGCGGGCTTCCTCGGCGGGCTCAAGTCGGGGTGGGCGGCGCTGGTGGCGTTCCTGAAGGGGGCCGCCACGGCCACCGGCGTGCTGCTGCCGTGGATGATCGTCGTGCTGCCGGTGGTGGCGCTGCTGGTCTGGCTGGCGCGGCGCAGGAACCGGGCCGCCCTCGCGCGCACCCGGCCCGCGGCGGGACCGCCGGCCTCCGCCCCGCACGGCCCCGGCCC
>NZ_VCKX01000115.1 GCF_005889725.1 Nonomuraea zeae | reverse complement strand
CACCCGCCCTCCCGCTTCGAGCCGGTGGACACCTGGCGCGAGCTCTACATGGCCGCCCAGCTCCAGCGGCTGCAGCCGCGTCACCACCGCGTCCTGTTCGTCTGCAACGCCACGCACGTGCGGCCGATCCAGCAGTTGATCCGCCGCCCGAGCCTGCTGGCCGACGTCGACAGGTCGGTGCTGCCGCAGGCGAGGTACCGGATCTGGGATCCGAGCCTGCCGATCCTCGTGCGCTATCTGGACTACATACCCCGTCTCGTCGAAAGGTACGAGAAAACGCGAGCGGCCGGGCGCGGCCACGAGTTCGACAAGCGCACGGCTTTGCTGGAGCTCATCTACCAGATCAACCAGGAGGCCAAGGACCTGCGATTCTCGATCCGGCACTATCAGGCCTTCTCCCAGATACTGACGAAACTGCTGGAGGCCGAGAAACGGATCTCGCCGCAGTTCGAGACGGTGTTGCTGGCCAGCGGAAGCTGCTTCAACAGCCCGTTCAGGGAGCGGGTGTTCCGCCATCTCATTGGCTATTTCGACCAGGTGAAGGCCGAGCGGATCGGACGCATCAAGAACACCAAGGAGAGCCTTTTCGAGATCAGCGTGGCGGCGCCCAGCGACAGCGAGAAGATCTATGTGGCCCGTAATTGCAGCCATTTCGAGCACAGCTACGAGATCGTCTACGCGCCCGCCGACCACCAGCCGGACGGCGACGGCCCGCCACCCGAGTCCGCGCCGGACATGCCGCCCGGGCCGACCCTGGAGGTGGAGCTCGACAATCCGCGACTGCCCCGGAAAGCGCGCCGGCCGTTCTCCGGCGGGAACTTGACGGCGTCGAGCTGGCCGCCGGCCGACGCGTTCATCAACGACATGCGGAGCAAGGCGTACGGACTGGCCAAGGCGATCGGCAGCAAGCAGGTGAAGAGCGTGGAGTTCCGGGGGTCGCTGCAGGACGGCATGGACTTCCGCCGGACATTACGCAGCTACTACAAGGGCCGGCCCAAGCTGTACGTGCGGCAGGCGATGCCCCGGGAGCGGAAGAGCGTCGACCGGAACGAGCCGGTCATGTGGCTGTTCGACGGCTACGACTCCGCCGCGCCGGACGACACCGCCTCCGTCCGGCCGGCGACCGCCCGCTGCGAATTCGCCTCCAGCTACAGCGGCAGCGACTTCGACCAGCGGATCACCGACTGGTTTCTCCAGAAGCCCCTGACCGACCGGCCCGATCTGAAGAACAAGTACGGCGAGGCGGTCCGGGTGACCGCGCACGAGCTGTACGGCCGGGTGTCGTTCAAGGACTGGGGCCTGACCCTCGACGAGATGCGCGCCCGGCTGGGCGGCGACCTCGATCGGCGCGTTCCGCTGAGCCACGCGCTCGACGACGCCCTCTATTCCACCTGGCACCTGGCCTATCGCTACGACCTCGACCTGTCGGCGGAACGCTGGTGGGAGATCATGCTCGTGGCGGCCGTGCACTACGCCAAGGAGAACGTCGTGCTCTTCACCCCGCCCAAATTCGCCGTCCCGGTCGGCATCAGCGCGCTGGCGGCCGCGCACGGCAAGGGGATCGTGCACGTACCGCTCGCCAAATTCACCCACGAGGAGCAGCGCCGGCTGCGCGTCCAGTATTTTCTGGAGCACCAGTACGCCAAGACGTACGGCGACATCAACGACCCCGAATACCGTGGCCATCTCGTCAGCCGATTCGCCGACGTCATGAAACTCTTCTGGGAATGACCCGATCGCGTCCGACAACAGCGTGGGGTGTCCGTATGGCGTTCATGGGCCGGCCCGGATTCGGCAGAGGCAGGCCGGGTCCGCGTCACTCCAACCGGATCCCGCTCCCGCCGGAGGGCGAGCCGGGCTTCCTGGTGTTCGAGAGCATGACGCCCGCGGACGTGAACGAGGTCGCCGAGATCGAGGAGGCGAGCTTCCCGACCCCGTACACCCCCCAGATCTTCCGGGACGAGCTGCGCGAGGGGTGGCCGGCCTGCTGGTGGGTGGTCCGCCACGACGACGGGCGCGGCGGGCGCGGGCCCGCGCCGATCGTCGCCTACATCGGCTACTACCTCCAGCGCGACCGGGCGCACATCGCCAAGATCGCCACGCATCCCGGCTGGCGGCGCCGCCGGCTCGGGGAATGGCTGCTGCTGAACACCCTGCTGGTGGCCCGCGAGCAGGGCGCCGCCTACGTGTCGCTCGAGGTCCGCGAGAGCAACACCGCGGCTCAGCGGCTCTACTTCAAGTGGGGGTTCGTCCAGCTCCGCCGGTTCAGGGGATATTACGAGGACACCGGCGAGGACGGGCTCATCCTCGTCTTCACCGGCCTGGCGGACCGGCGCACCGCGAGCCGGCTGCGGCAGGAGCTGGCCGGCGTCGAGATCGTGCCGCCCGCCGGCTGACAACGGCACAACCCAACCCTGGCTGGGACGGCGTGGCCCGCCCGTGCCGCGGAAGCCTCCGTGGCACGGGCGGGCACTCGGAACGCGCGATCAGGTCAGAAGGGCTGGTTGTCCAGCGAGTTGACCTTGATCGCGGTGATCTTCACCTGCTGCATCCGCACCTGGGCCGTGCCAGCGGGCTTGGTGCAGGCGAAGGAGAGCTGCCCGGTGCTGGTGAAGTTGTGCACGACGTTGAGGAAGACGCCCTGCTTGCTGTTCGGCGGCAGGGTGACCTCGGCGACGTCGGTGTCGGCACCGCCGGCCGCGCTGATCAGGCACGTGTAGCTGATCGCCGCGGACCCGGTGTTCTGGGCGGTGAGCTTGGCGCTGATCGTGTACGCGCCGGTGCCCAGGAACATGCTGAAGCCGGGGCTGATGGAGTTGGAGTGGATCAGCTCGTTGTTCCAGCGGCTGATCACCTCCGGCGGGACCGCCTCGGCCGATGTGGCGTTGCCCGCCAGCAGCGCGCCCGCGGCCACCGCTGTGGTCGCCACGGCGGCCAGCGCGGACAGACGCAGGCTCCTGCGTCCGCGAACCGGGGTGGTTGACGGCATGGTCATACAGGTCTCCAGACAGTGGATGCGATCTCCCGCGCGGGACCGCGCAGGGAGCGGCACGCCCGTCGCCGGCCGAGGCGGCGCCCGGCGGCTCGCGTGCACCCCAGGAACTTAGCTCCCGGCAGTCACGATGGACCGCGCAGAAATACCCGCCCCCGCTGTGCCGCGCGGTATCGCGAGGGAGGGCCGGGACCTGCCCGGTTGCGCTTGTTATCCGGATGAGTAATTATTACTCGCATGGATAAAACAGTGCCGGCCCAGCTCGGGCTGATCAGGAAGCTGTTCATGGCGGTCGCGGTCTTGGCGGTGGCGACGCTGGTCGCCGCCGCGCTGCTGCGCGACCGCCCCGACCTGGTGAACTGGGTGGTGTGGGTGCGCGGGGGCGCCGTGGCGCTCGCGTCCCTGTGGCTGTTGTCCCTGGTCAGGCAGGCCGGCCGGGGCAGGCGGTCGGCCTACGTGCGGATCCGCGTCATCTCGGCGCTCGCGCCGATCGGCGCGCTGGCGATCCTGGTGGCCCCGGACAGCGGCTACCCGATGTGGATGAAGGCCGACCAGGGCGTGATCGGCCTGCTGCTGGCGGGAGTCGCCGTGGTCGCCAACCAGGCCGCCATGCGCAGGGCGTTCGTCAAGCCTGGCAAGCTGGGCTGAGCGCGTACAGAAAGGTGCTCACATGCCCGCGTCTCCACCTCGGACCGGCGACCGCGCCCAGGCGACCAGGGCCAGGCGCGAGCAGATCGTCCAGGCCACGATCGAGGTGCTGGCCGGGAAGGGCTACGCGGCCACGACGTTCGAGGCGATCTGCGGGCACGCGGGGCTGAGCAGCAAGCGGCTGATCTCCTATCACTTCGCCACCAAGGACGACCTGCTCGCGGCGGTGCTGACCACGGTGATCGCCGACGCCGCGGCCTACATGCACCCGAGGATCATGGCGGCGGACGGCCCGCGGGCCCAGCTCAGCGCCTACATCCGCGCCAACGTGGAGTTCGTCGCGGCCCACCCCGCGCACGTGCGGGCGGTCCAGCAGATCGCCTTCAACGCCCGGCCGCGGCCGGGCGTCTCACCGGACTCGCCGGGCTCGCCGGGCTCCGCGGAGGACACCGCCCTGGCGCTGCTGGCCGAGCTGTTCGAGCGGGGCGTACGGGCCGGCGCGTTCCGGCCGCTCGACGCGCGCCTGATGGCGACGGCCGTCCGCGCCGCCATCGACGCCGCCGCCGGCCCGCTGCTCGACGGTCTCGACCCGGAGCACTGCGCCACCGAGCTGGCGACCGCCTTCGACCACGCCACCCGAGCCTGACCCGCCGGAGACAGGCGCCTCACACCAGAGCGCGTCCCCGGCGGCGGCGTGAGGGCGGTCAGGCGATGGGGGTGCGCAGGGTGCCGAGCCGGTCGATCTCGACCTCGACGACGTCTCCCGGCTGGAGCAGCCACGGCGGGGTGCGGACGTAGCCGACGCCGTCGGGGGTGCCGGTGGCGATGACGTCGCCGGGGTTGAGCGTGAAGGTGCGGCTGATCAGGGACAGCACCTCGCCGACGCCGAAGATCATGTCGCGGGTGTTGCCGTCCTGGACGGTCGTGCCGTTGACCCGGGTCCGCACGCTCAGCCCGTCGCGCAGGCCGCCCACCTCGTCGGCGGTGACGATCGGGCCCATGGGCCCGCTGCGGTCGCCGTTCTTGCCGAGCGTCCACTGCGTGGTGAGCTTCTGGGCGCGGCGGGCGGTCAGGTCGTTGAAGGTCGAGTAGCCCAGCACGGCCGCCTCCGCCGTCTCGGCGTCGGCGTCGCGCAGCGGCTCGGCCACGTACGCGGCCACCTCGCCCTCCCAGTCCAGGCCCGCCTCGCCGGACGGCACGGGCGCGGGGACGCCGCCGACGCTGAGCGAGGCCGTCCACCGGCCGAACAGCGTCGGGTGGGCGGGCACCTCGAAGGAGCCCTCGGCGGCGTGCGCCCGGTAGTTCAGCCCGACGCACACCACCCGCGCCGACGGCGGCACCGGCGGCGCGAAGCTCACCGACCCGGCAGGCACGCCCACGCCCTGGAGCTGGGCGGCCTTCGCCGTCCAGCCGCGCGCGTCCGCCCAGAACCGGGCCACGTCGGTCACCACCAGGACGGCGTCGCCGTCCAGGCGGGCGACGTGCACCGTGTCGTCCCCCGGGAGCCGCACTCCTGCGAGCTTCATCGTCCGTCCTTCCAGTCGAGCGGGACCAGCTTGAGATCGAACTCGATCTCCTCGTACGGGCCGTCCATCTCCCACCCGCCGGTGCGCTCCCGCGGGCGGCAGATCAGCTCCTCCTTCACCGCGTACGCGGCGTCGGAGTCCAGGTAGGGGTCGCCGGCCAGGAAGACGTGGGTGGTCAGCGGCCGGTAGCCGGCGGCGGTGACCCGGTAGTGCAGGTGCGCGGGGCGCATGGGATGGCGGCCGATGGCGCTCAGCAGCCGGCCGCCGGTGCCGTCGGTGGGCACCGGGTAGCTGCTGGGCCGGATCGTGCGGAACCAGTAGCGGCCGTCGGCGTCGGTGGTGAACAGGCCGCGCAGGTTGCCGGGGTCCTGGGCGGCGTCCTGCGTGTCGTACAGGCCGGCGTCGTCGGCCTGCCACAGGTCCACGTGCGCGCCGGGCAGCGGGGTCCCGTCGCAGTCGAGCACCTGCCCGTGGACCACCGTCGGGACCGCCCGGTGCCGCTCGGGGCCGGTGCTGATCCAGGCGCCCAGGTCGCGCTCGGGCGCCGGCGAGTGGAACGGGCCCTCCACGGAGGAAGGGGTCATGTTGTCCGGGCCGACGTGGTTGACGTCGTCGACCGCCGTGGTGAGGCCGAGCATGTCGGACAGCAGGATGAGCTCGTTGCGCTCCGGCGTGCACATCTTCCCGGTCTCGACGAGGAAGTCCAGCCCGGCGAGCCACTCCCGCTCGGTGGGGCGTACCTCCTCGACGAAGGCGTGCAGGTGGGCGACCAGGGCGGAGACGATCTCGTTCAGGCGCGGGTCGGGCCCGTTCACCTGGCTCAACACCCGGGTCAGGGTCGGACGCGAGGTCTGCGTCATGTCGCACCGCCCCGTCCGGTGCACTTCACGTGCTTCATGGCAACACTCCTGGTCAACGGGATGCCGGCTGGTGTCAAACATCCGTATGTTTAGGTGATTATCCCCCCATGGGAGGTTATCGGCCAGCCGCTCGCCCTGCCCGGCGATCCGGTGGATCCGTTCGGGTGGTTTTCGGCCGGGCACGGGCAGGAGAGCGCCGTGTGTCCGGTTATGTCGCCCCAATCCCTTGACATCCACAGATGTGGCAAGTTAGCGTCCTCGAAACCTGGAATTAACGTTCACGTGAACGTTCATCCTCCCCAGGTAATTTTCGATGGGAAGGACGCCCTTGAGCGTGGAGACCACCCATGCCCCCGCCGAGGATCTGCGCCGCGCACTGATCGCGGCCGATCCGAAGCTGTCCAAGTTCAATCCGCTCCCCCGCATTCTCGCCTTCGACGAGTTCAACACCGGAACGCACGGCTGGTGCGAACTCATCGGCAATCACGACGGCCACGGAAATCTCGACACGGTCGACGTGCACATGCGCGACTTCCGGCCGCCGCAGCTCAGCTCGTGCGATTTCTTCGACATCGGCACGCATGCCGCGATGAGCGGGAATTACGCGCTCAAGGTGGCCACCCGCCCGGTGACCGGCCACACCGCGGTCGCGATCCGGCGGCTGACCATGGCCCAGCGCGGGGTCGTGCAGTTCGAGACGTACTTCACCTACAAGAGCGAGGCGGCCACGGCCGACTCCTCGCTCGGCAACAGCTTCGGCGACGTCGAATGGGATGCGAACTCGCACCCGTCCGAGGCCCAGTTCGGGGCGTTCACCGTGGCCACGGACCTGTGCGACGGCGAGGGCGTCCGCTACCACTGCGTGGCCCGCTACCAGAACACCGACCTGGACAACCGGTTCACCAGGCGCTGGATCTACCCCGTGGTGCCCGAGCCGACGCCCAAGGAGAACCTGCACAACCAGGAGAACCTCTCGCCGGTCGAGGACTTCACCGCCTTCCGCCCCGAGGACTGGCACCCGTTCGACGAGGAGCCTCAGTACCTCTGCTACAACGAGGTCCCGACCAAGGTCAATTGGCACTACCTGCGCTGGCAGTTCGACACCAGGACGCGGACGAATATCGAGCTCCAGGTGAATGACCGGGTCATGGACATGCGCCAGATCCCGGTGCCGGCCTACGCCGACAAGTACGACGGCCTGGAGAACCTGCTCAACTTCTACGTGAGCGTGCGCACCCATTCTCCGGTACGCAATTTCCTTTTCCTTGATTCCGCACTGATTTCCGTGGATTGGTGAACACCGGCATGAGGCACGCTCTTACCGCGGTTCTGGAGCGCAACACCACTTTTTCCGCGGATTTCACGACCGAGCCGTACGAGGCGGGCTGGGCGGCGGAAGCCCGCTGGTTCGTCCGGACCCTGGCCCTGGAGGGCGAGGAGCCCACACTGCGCCTGACCGCCCAGATCTCCCCTGACGGCCTGCACTGGTGCGACGACGACGAGAGCACCGAGCGGCTGGCCACGGAGCCGGGGCTGGTGTCCCTGCGGGTGCGCGAGTTCGGTCACTGGCTGCGCCTGAGGGCGACGCTGACCGGCGGCGGCCCCAAGGCGAAGGTGCTGATCTACCTGGCGCTCAAGAGCTGAGAGAGGAACGGACATGACAGCACTGGAGGGAGTGGGCAGGCGGCAGTTCCTGACCCTCCTGGGAGCCGGGGTCGCCGGCGCCTCCCTCCCCGCCCTGGTCTCCGGGTGCGCCCCTGGCGGCCCGGCGACGGGGTCGGCCGCGGGGACCGAGCGAGCGCTCAGCGCCGCTTTCTACCAGGCGATCAACGACCTGGACCCGCACGGGGCCAGCGCGGTGGACGAGGCGTCACTCCTGGCCAACCGGCAGATCTACGACACGCTGGTCGCCAGGGACGGCGAGCGGCTCGGGCCGCGCCTGGCCACCTCGTGGCGCCAGCCCGACGACAGGACGTGGGAGTTCACCCTCCGCGAGGACGTCGTCTTCCACGACGGCAGCAAGCTGACCTCGGCCGACGTCAAGGCGTCGCTGGAGCGGCTGGCCGCGTCCGACGGCCCGCAGAAGCCCCTGTGGTCCGGGGTGTCGGCGATCGAGGCGCCCGACGCCAAGACCGTCCGGATCACCACCAAGGATCCGCTCGGGACCATGCTGGTGAACCTGACGCTCGCGTTCATCCTGCCCGCCGCCCAGATCGGCAAGGGCGACCTGTCGCGCAAGCCGGTCGGCAGCGGACCGTTCGCGGTCGAGTCGTTCACCCCGTCGTCGCAGCTCGTGCTCAAGCCCTCCCCTTCCTACTGGGGCGGCGCGTCCAAGCTGGCGGGCCTGCGCCTGCCGTACATCCCCGAGGCCTCCACCCGCATGACCTCGCTGCAGAACGGCGAGGTGGACGTCACCTGGATCATCCCGCCCGACGAGCTCAAGCGGCTCGGCGGCGTCAACGGGGTGAAGGTCGAGAGCAAGCCGGGCGTGAACTACTTCCTCGCCTGGTTCAACTGCGGCAGGAAGCCGTTCTCCGACCCGCGCGTGCGCCGCGCGCTGCACCACGCGCTGGACGTCAAGGGCATCGTCTCCAGCCTGTACGGCGACGCCGCCGCCGTCATGGACGCCCCCATCCCGTCCGCCGTCTTCGGCCACGCGCCCCAGCAGCCCTACGAGTACGACCCCGACCTGGCCAAGCGCGAGCTGGCCGAGGCCGGATTCGGCTCCGGGATCCGCACCTCGATGATGTGGTTCAAGGACACGGGACCGCTGGCGACCGAGCTGGCTCAGTCGATCATCTCGGCCTGGGCCAAGGTCGGCGTCGTCGTCGAGCCGCAGCAGATCGAGAAGGCGGCCTGGCTCAAGCGGCTGACCGCCCTCGACTGGGACATCGAGCTCCAGGTCAACACCGTGACCACGGGCGACGCCGACTACACCCTCGGCCGGCTCTACACCAGCGAGGCCAACCGGATGGGTTACCGGAACAAGGAGCTGGACGGCATTCTCGCCAAGGCCAAATCGACCTCCGACCAGGAGGAGCGCAAGTCGTTGTACGGCCGGGCATGCGAGATCATCTGGCGTGACGCGGTCGGCGTCTTCCCCGCGGCGCTGTCCAGCACGTACGGGCTGCGTTCCACCGTGGCGGGATTCGTCCCCGCGGCCAACAGCCAGCCCGAGTTCCGCACGGTGTCCACCGCCGGGTGATCCATGTGGAACCACACAGAGTCCGGGAGCGCCATGCGTGAGGCACGCCGTACCACACTGAAGGACATCGCCGAGAGCCTCGGCGTCTCGGTGAACACCGTCTCCAGGGCGCTCGCCGACAAGGACAGCGTCGGCGTGGAGACGCGGAACCGGGTCAAGGCCGAGGCCGAGCGGCTCGGCTACGTGCCGAACTCCACGGCCAGGTCGCTGGTCCTGGGCTCGGCCAGCACCCTCGGCATGGTGATCACCAACCCGTCCAACCCCTTCTACGCCCAGCTCATCAGCGGGATGGAGCAGCGCTGCCGGCGGCACGGCTACTCCTTACTGCTGATGGCGACCGAGGAGAGCCTGGCCAACGAGCGGCGCGCGGCCGAGGAACTGCTGCGCCGCGGCGTGGACGGGGTGCTCGTGGTGACGGTGCAGGAGGGCGCCGACCACTGGCGGCGTTTCAGGGCGGCCGGGGTCCCGGTCGTGCTGATCAACCGTGACGTGCCGGAGCTGAACACCGACCTGGTGGGCGTCGACCACGTCCAGGGCGGCTACGAGGCGGCCAGGCACGCCATCGCGCAGGGCGCCCGGCAGATCTACTTCCTGGAGGAGGATCTGGGCGTCTCGTCGGTGTCCGACCGCGTCGAGGGCTACCGGCGGGCCATGGCCGACAGCGGCCTGCCCGTCGAGCCGGACACCATGATCAAGGTGCCGACCCGGCGGCTGGAGCAGAGCGCCATGCCGTGGGACCCGAGCGAGGCGTATCGGCTGGTCAGAGAGGTCGTGCGGACGGCGCAGCGGCCGATGGCGTTCGTGGCCGGCAACGACTACTTCGCGCTCGGCGTCTACCGGGTCGCCGACGAGGCCGGGTTGCGGATCCCCGAGGACATCCGGGTCGTCGGCTACGGCGGCCACCCGTTCGCCCCCTACGTGATCCCCTCGCTCACCACCGTGGAGCTGCCCGCCGCCGAGATCGCCGTGTCCGCCGTGGACCACATGCTGGGCCGGCTCAAGGGGACGGCGGCCGAGGGGACCCCCGAGCAGATCCTGTTCCCGCCGCGCCTGGTCGTACGGGCGTCGAGCAGCGGGAGCGGCACATGACCGCCTTCCTCGGCCGGCGGCTCGCCCAGGCGCTGCTCCAGATCTGGGGCGCCATCACGATCGTCTTCATCGCGTTGCGCGTGCTGCCCGGCGACCCGGCCGAGCTGATCCTCGGCAGCCAGGCCACGCCCGAGGCGCTGGAGACGCTGCGCGCCCAGCTCGGGCTCCGCGACCCGCTGATCGTCCAGTACTTCGACCACCTGCGGCACGTCGTCACCCTCGACTTCGGCCAGTCCTGGCGGCAGGGCGTCAGCGCCCTGGACGCCACCATGGAACGGCTCGGCCCGACGCTGACCCTGTCCGCGTGGGCGATGGTGATCACGATCGCGCTGGGCTTCGCGGCCGGCTCGTTCGCCGCCCGGCGCGCGAACACCTGGGCCGACCACCTCGTCTCGGTGTCCTCGCTGGTCGGGCAGGCGCTGCCGCCCTTCTGGATCGGCATCATGCTGTCGCTGATCTTCGCGCGCTGGCTGCAGATCCTGCCCAGCACGGCCGACGGGAGCATGGTCAGCCTGCTGCTGCCCGCGCTGACGCTGGCGCTGCCGTTCGTGGGGTGGCTGGGCCGGCTCGTCCGGACCGGGATCCTCGAGGAGATGAACCAGGACTACGTCCGCACGGCGCACGCCAAGGGGCTGAGCCACCGGGTGGTCTTCTACATCCACGTGCTGCGCAACACGCTGGTCCCGGTGGTGACCATGCTGGGCCTGCTCATGGGCTACTTCATCGCCAACGGCGTCATCGTCGAGGTGATCTTCGCCTGGCCCGGGATCGGCTCGCTGCTGGTCGACTCGATCACCTTCCGCGACTACGCCGTGGTCGAGGCCGTCCTGACCGTGATCACGGTCTGCTACATCCTGCTCAACCTGCTGGTCGACGTGCTCTACGTGTACCTCGACCCCAGGATCCAGTTGGAGAACGCCTGATGTCAGTGAACACCCAGGTCAGGGCGCTCCCTCGCCGGCTCGGAGGGCTGCCCCTGCGCGCCCACCTCGCGCTCGGGACCGTGCTGCTGTTCGTGCTGGCCGGCCTGTTCGGGCCGCTGCTCGCGCCGTTCGACGCGGCCGTCACCAGTCCCGTGGACCGGCTGCTGCCGCCGGGGAGCCGGCTGTCCGACGGCGCCGTCGCGTGGCTCGGCACCAACCAGGTCGGCCAGGACATCCTGGCCGAGGTGCTGGCCGGGATGCGCACGTCGCTGACCGTGGCCCTGGTGACCGTGGTCGTCGGCGGATCGGCCGGGCTGCTGCTCGGCCTGCTCGCCGGCTACTTCGGCGGCTGGGCCGACGGGATCATCTCCAGGATCGGCGACATCCAGCTCGCCTTCCCCAGCCTGCTGCTGGCCATCCTGCTGGCCGGCGTGCTCGGCCCGAGCATGGTTAACGTGATCATCGCGCTGGCGGTCACCAGATGGGTGATCTTCGCCAGGGTGGTGCGCGGCTCGGCGCTCGCGGTGCGCGACCGGGAGTTCGTCGACTCCGCCCGGGTGATGGGCGCCTCGCACGGGCGCATCCTGCTCACCTACATCCTGCCGTCGTGCCTGCCGCCGCTGCTGGTGGCGGCGACCGTGCAGGTCGGCCTGACCATGGTCGCCGAGGCGTCGCTGAGCTTCCTCGGCCTCGGCGTACCGGCCTCCCAGGCGTCCTGGGGCTCGACGATCGCCGAGGGCCGCGACTACCTGGCCTCGGCCTGGTGGATCGCCGCCGCGCCGGGCGCCGCGCTGGCGCTCGTCGTGGTGAGCATCGGCATCCTCGGCGACCTGCTGCGCGACGCCTCCGACCCGATGACGGAGCTGTGACGATGGTGAACCTGCTGGAGGTCGAGGACCTGGCCGTGGAGTTCGACACGCCGAAGGGTCCGCTGCGGGCCGTGCGCGGGGTGTCGTTCGAGGTCGGCGAATGCGAGACGCTCGCGATCGTCGGCGAGTCCGGCAGCGGCAAGAGCGTGACCGCGCAGACGTTGATGGGGCTGGTGCCGCTGACGGCGCGGATCGCCGGCGGGCGCGTCTCGATCGAGGGCCGCGACGTCGTCGGCCTGCCGGACCGCGAGTGGCGCGAGCTGCGCGGCGAGCGGATCGCGATGATCTTCCAGGATCCGCTGAGCGCGCTCAACCCGTCGCTGACCGTGGGCTACCAGATCGCGGAGATGTTCCGCCGGCACCGGGGCACGCGCCGGGCCGAGGCCCGCCGCCGGGCGGCGGAGCTGATGACGCAGGTGGGCATCCCGGACGCCGAGCGGCGGCTGGACGACCATCCGCACCGCTTCTCCGGCGGCATGCGGCAGCGCGTGATGATCGCGATGGCGCTGGCGCTCGACCCGCGGCTGCTGATCGCCGACGAGCCCACCACCGCCCTGGACGTCACCGTCCAGGCGCAGATCCTGCGGCTGCTGCGGCAGCGCCAGCAGGCCGAGCGGCTGGGCATGATCCTCATCAGTCACGATCTCGGCGTGGTCGCGCGGGCGGCCGACCGGGTGGCCGTCATGTACGCCGGCCGCATCGTGGAGACGGGCACCGTGGCCGAGGTGTACGAGCGGCCCGCGCACCCGTACACGCTGGGGTTGATGCGGGCCGTGCCCGATCCCCGCGACACCGGCGCCCCGCTGGAGGCCATCGACGGCCAGCCGCCCGACCTGGCCACGCCGCCCGCCGGGTGCGCCTTCCACCCGCGCTGCCCGTTCGCCAGGGACGTCTGCCGCACGGACGACCCCGCGCCGCGCGCGCTCGGCCCCCGCCGGGCCAGCGCCTGCCACTTCGCCGAGGAGGTGATCGCGAATGCCGGCCGAGGCTGAGCCCCTGCTGGAACTGACCGATCTGGTGACCAGCTACCGGCTGCGCGCCGGGATCGGCCGGCCGGGCGGCGAG
Organism: Nonomuraea zeae; assembly: GCF_005889725.1. Lineage (GTDB taxonomy): Bacteria > Actinomycetota > Actinomycetes > Streptosporangiales > Streptosporangiaceae > Nonomuraea > Nonomuraea zeae. The sequence continues at coordinate 21,581 of NZ_VCKX01000115.1, read as the reverse complement.
GTGCGCGCCGTGGCCGGCGTGAGCCTGACCGTCCACGCCGGCGAGACCGTCGGCCTGGTCGGCGAGTCCGGATGCGGCAAGTCCACGATCGCGCGGACCATCGTCGGCCTGGTGCGCCCGGCCGCCGGAAAGGTCCTGTTCGAGGGCCGCGACCTGGCCGCGCTGCCGGCCAGGGAGCTGCGCCGGCTGCGCAGGGAGATCCAGCTCGTCTTCCAGGACCCGTACGCCGCGCTGAACCCGCGCATGACCGTCGCCGCCCTGATCAAGGAGGCCTGGCGGATCCATCCGGGGCTGGTGCCGCGCGAGCGCTGGGACGAGGAGGTACGCGCCCTGCTCGGCCGGGTCGGCCTGCGCCCCGAGCACGCCGATCGCTACCCCCACCAGTTCTCCGGCGGGCAGCGGCAGCGCATCAGCATCGCCAGGGCGCTGGCGGTGCGGCCGCGGCTGATCGTCTGCGACGAGGCCGTGTCCGCGCTCGACGTCTCGGTCCGGGCCCAGATCCTCAACCTGCTGCAGGAGCTGCAGCGGGACCTGGGCGTGGCGTACCTGTTCATCTCGCACGACCTGGGCGTCGTCCGGCACCTGTGCGACCGGGTGGCGGTCATGTACCTGGGCAAGATCGTCGAGAGCGGGTCCAAGGAGAGCCTCTACGGCGGGCCGTCGCACCCGTACACGCAGGCGCTGCTGTCGGCGGCGCCGAGCCTGGACGACTGGCGGGACGGCGAGCACGGCGAGATCGTCCTGACCGGGGACGTCCCCTCGCCGCTGAACCCGCCGTCGGGCTGCCGGTTCCGCACGCGCTGCTGGCGGGCCGAGGAGCGGTGCCGGGAGGAGGAGCCGGCGCTGATCGAGCGGGACACGGGGCATCCCGTCGCCTGCCACTTCCCGGGCGCGGTCACCGCCGCCGCGACGGCGGCTCCCGCGCCCTGAGCTTCGTGACCTCATCCCCCATGTCGAGGCAGGCCGGCAGCGGCCGCCTCGTGAAGGAGTGATCCATGCCAGGCAAGCTCATCTCCGTGGCGGCCACGGGCGCCGTCACGGCCGCGCTCACCCTCACGGGCGGCGGCCAGGCCGCGTCCACGCTCACGTCCGCGGGCGCCGGCCAGGCCGTGGCCTCGTCCGGTGCGTGCGCGGACGCGCCGGCCACGCCCGTGAGGACGGGCGCGGTGTTCAACGACCCGGCGGGCGGGGACCCGGCCGCCCTCGTGCGGACGATCTGCGGCCTGGTCCGCCAGACCCCCTCGGGAGCCCGCATCCAGGTCGCCCACTTCGTCATGTCGGGCACGGCCGGCACGGAGTTCGCCGACGCGCTGATCGAGGCGCACCGCCGTGACGTGGACGTGCAGGTCGTCCTGGACGGTGACACGCGTGGCGCGGCCATCGCCGCGAAGCTGTCGGCCGAGCTGGGCACGGACACCGCGGCCGGCTCGTGGGTGCACGTCTGCACGGGCCCGCCCTCGGGAGGCACGGCCGCCTGCATCGGGAACAAGGGGCAGCACAACAAGTTCTACCTGTTCTCCCGCACCGGCGACGCCTCCAGCGTGGTGGTGCAGTCGTCGGCCAACCTGACGGACCTCAACTCCGCCACGTACTGGAACAACGCCGTCGTCCTGCCCGGCAACCGCGCCCTGTACGCGGCCTACGCCGGCTACTTCGCCGACCTGGCGGCCGAGCGCAAGAGCCTCGACTATTACCGCGTCGTCAGGACCGGCGGGCCCGGCGGCTCGGTGCAGGCGCACTTCTTCCCCAAGGCGAGCGGCGACCCCGTCCTGGACTCGCTCGGCAAGGTGTCCTGCCGGGGCGGCGCCACGATCCGCGTCGGCATGTCGGAGTGGGACGCCTACCGCATCGCGATCCCGCAGAAGCTGCGCGACCTGGCCGCGCGCGGCTGCACGGTCCGGATCGTGTACGGGATCATGGACGACGAGGTCAAGCGGCTGCTGCTCGCCGAGCCGCGCGTCGAGCTGCGCGTCCTGGGTGACGGGAGCGCGCTGCCCGGTCGCGTCCACTCCAAGTACCTGCTGGTCGAAGGCACGTACGACGGGCACCGCGACGCCCGCTGGGTGTTCACCGGCAGCCACAACTACAACGAGACGTCGCTGCGCCGCAACGACGAGACGCTGCTGCGGCTGGGCAGCCGGGCGGTGTACGACCAGTACGTGGCCAACTTCGAGCGGATGAGCGCCGTCGCGCCACCGGCCGTGCAGCCGTAGCCTGCTCGGGCCCGCGCGCGCGGGCCTGCTCCGGCCTGCGCGCGCGGGCCTGCTTCGGGGCTGAAACTTTCGCCGACCACCAGATCGTTTCCGCACGTAGGAGCAGGCCGCGCCAGGCCACCCGAAGTCCGAGGCTTGCCAATCTGAAACTTTCGCCTCAGTATCGAAACATTTCGGGCGCGAGCGAAAGGGCCTCGGATGAGAGTGCGAGTTCGTATTGCGGGATTCATGATCATGGCGGCGGTGCTCGCCGCCGCCGGTCTGGCCCTCGCCACACCGGCCTCCTCGGCGCAGCTGACGGAGATCACCGGCTTCGGCACCAACCCCAGCAACCTGCGGATGCATCTGTACGTCCCCGACGGCGTCGGAGCCCGGCCGCCGGTCCTGGTCGCCGTCCACTACTGCACCGGCTCCGGCCCCGCCCTCTACTCCGGCACCGAGTTCGCCTCGCTGGCCGACCGGTACAAGTTCATCGTCGTCTACCCGTCGGCCACCAGGAGCGGCGCCTGCTTCGACGTCTCCTCGCCCCAGGCGCTGCGGCACGACGGCGGCAGCGACCCGGTGGGCATCGTGTCGATGACCAGGTACGTCCAGCAGCGCTACGGCGGCGACCCCGATCGCACCTACGTCACCGGGGTGTCCTCCGGCGCGATGATGACCAACGTGCTGCTCGGCGACTATCCCGACGTGTTCAAGGCGGGGTCGGCGTACATGGGCGTACCGTTCGCCTGCTTCGCCACCACCGACGGGTCGAGCTGGAACAGCGCGTGCGCCAACGGCCAGATCGTCCGCACCCCGCAGCAGTGGGGCGACCTGGTGCGCGCGGCGTACCCCGGCTACGGCGGGGCGCGGCCCCGGATGCAGATCTGGCACGGCACCGAGGACGCCACGCTGCGCTATCCCAACTTCCAGGAGCAGATCAAGCAGTGGACCAACGTCCACGGGCTGAGCCAGACGCCGAGCCTCACCGACACGCCGCAGGCGGGCTACACCCGGACGCGGTACGGGAGCACGGGCGGCATGGCGCAGGTCGAGGCGATCAGCATCCAGGGAGCCGGGCACGACCTGCCCAGGGCCGGGATGGCCGCCGAGACGATCCGCTTCTTCGGCCTGAACACCGGCCCCACCACCACCCCCACCGTGACGCCGACCGTCACCCCCACGGTCACCCCGACGGCCACGGGTCCGTGCCAGGTGACGTACGCGATGAACACCTGGAACACGGGGTTCACGACGGCGGTCTCGATCACCAACTCGAGCTCGGCGGCGGTCAGCGGCTGGCGGCTGACCTTCACGCTGCCGCAGGGGCAGACGGTCACGTCCGCGTGGAACGCCTCCATCTCGCCGTCCAGCGGTCAGGTCACCGCGACGAACGCCTCCTACAACGGCTCGATCGCGCCAGGAGCGTCGGTGTCGTTCGGTTTCCAGGCCACCCATTCGGGCAACACGAGCAAGCCCCCCTCGTTCGCCCTCAACGGCACCACCTGCTCAGCAGCCTGACCATCTCCGGCGACGACCGCCTGCTCGTCCCCGCCCGGCAGCGGGCTGACCCGTCCCCTCGCAGCGGATGAGCCGACTCCCGCGGCGGGCCGAGCCGGCCCCGCTCCCCTTCCGCTTCAGCGGCGCTCGGGAGCGGGGCCGGCGAGGTCGCCGCGCAGGCTCGTGACGACCGCCTGCGCCTGCGGCCAGTAGTCCGACTCCTCCCAGAGGGCCCGCCACTCCGAGTCGTCGGCGACGACCCGGTCCAGCGCCCGCCTGAGCAGCGCCGTACGCTCCCCCGCCGCCGCATCCTGCAGGCCGCCGCACCAGTCGGCGGCGGTGTCGTTGTCGAACGGCCCTACGTCCCATGTACCCATGGAGATCTTCTACCGGACCGCACCGACAGAACCCTCGGGAGCCGGCCCGCCGGGGAATCGGCGAGGAAGCGCCAGGGAAATGACGCCCGGCACGCTGGCGAATGTCACAAACAACGACGAGCCGAAGGAAGCCCCACCACAGACACTCCGCACAGTGCGCCACGGGCGCCCAGGAAAGGAACAGCATGAAGGAGATCACAGGCATGTACGAGGCGCCGCCCTTCGCGGAGGGCGGCGATTTCCCGGAGCTCACGCGGCTCCCCAGGAACGGCGACCGGGCCGACAGCACCTGGGGCTACTACTGGGACTGACCGCGCCTCTTCCGGCGGCCGTCCGAGCCGCCGGCCGAACTCCACCATCAGGCCAGACGACACGAGGCCGCCGGGATGACCCGGCGAACAGGGGCTGTTCAGGGGTCTCCACGGCGCGCCTCGCGGCCGGCAACCACCTACCATCCCTTTCAGGGACCTGCCGGCCGACCATCGCCGGCCCACCGCGCCCGGCACTGCCCCATCGGGCGCATCACGAATTCCCGGAATCGACCGGATCATGGAGTCGATGACATGAAATTCATCGTTCTCCCGGACGGCCCTGTGTCCGCCGAGCCACCCTTCCGCCTCGACCGCAAGATCGTCTATGCGATGGACGGCCTTGCCCCCGAGCCGGTGCCGGCCACGATGGGGCGACGGGAGGAGGGCTGATGCCCGGCATCGCGTGGCGCCCGCCGCGCACGTTGCTGTGGGCGTTCCTGGTGATCGTCCTGGGCGCGGGCCTCATCTGCGTCTTCTCCATCCTGCAGCACTCCACCATGAACGCCGCCGACCAGGCCGTCATGCTGGGCAGCGGGATGGAGATCCGCCTCGCCGAGTCCTCGCGGCCGGCCGTGCTGCCCGTCGTGGCGCTGTTCGCCCGGGACAGGGGCGGCCGGGAAGGGCCGGCCATCCCGTGGGTCGCACTGTCGGGGAACACGGCGGACCTCCCGTACGACCGGACCCTCGTCGAGACCGGGTCGCAGGCGGGCCAACGGACCCAGCAGGTCCTGCGCGCCATCGCCGGGATGGCGGAGCTCTTCAGGGTCGAGGGCGTCGCCGAGTCCCGGGACGCGTCCGTGGCCGGCACCTCCACGGAGGCCCCGGGCCTCGGCGTCCTCGCCGCGATCGTGGCCGGAGCCCTCCTGCTGCCGGCCGCCGTCAGCGCCCTGGTGCTGAGCGCGGCCGACCGCGCGGGCTTCCCGGCCACCTTGGGCGTTCTCGCCGCCTGTCGTCGGCCCCTCGCCCGCCCGGGTGGCCCTCGTCGTCCCGCACGCGGCGAGGGCCTCGTACGCCGCCTACCGGCGAGAGCGACCCCCAGCCCTGGCTCCTGAGAGCAGCAGCAGCGCAAGGAAGAGATGATCATGGAGGGAAGCCGATGGGCGGGATAGAGAGCCGGTCACGAGGCCGGGAGCTGTTCGACCTGGACGCCCATCCCCAAGATCGCCGGCCTGCTGCGCCCCGGCGGCTGGCTCGCCGCCTGGTGGACCGTCTACGGAGACCCGTCGCGGCCGGCGCCCTTCCGCGCCGCGCTCAACCGGGTGCTCCACCGGCACCGCCCGGCCGGCCGGCTCGGGACCATGGAGCCGCTCGACCACCACGCCTGGGTCACCGAGCTGAGCGGCACCGGCGCCTTCGACGACATCCGCGCCGAGAACATCCGCTGGTCGGCCAGCATGACCACCGAGCGGCTGGTCGGGCTGTACGCCACGTTCGCCGCCGTCCGCGAGCTGCCGCCCGAGCGCCGGGCCGCGCTCCTGGACGACATCGCCGGACGGCGGACGCGCTGGGCGGCGAGGTGACGGAGCACTACATCACGGCCGTCTACCTCGCGCACAGACGAGCCGCCTGACCGCCCGTACGGGAGCGGCTAGCTGCAGTACTGGCCGGCCGGGGCGAGCACGGCGGCGAGTGCGCGGATCACGGCGGCGTCCAGCTCGGCGATCGGATCCTCGGCCAGCGCCCGCGCCCGCGCATGCGCGAGCACCAGGTTGCCGCACCGGTACGTGGCCCCCAGCCCGTCCCCGACCCCGGGCACGGTGACGACGCGGGCGTCGATGAGCGCCTCGATCAGCTCCTCGGCCTCCTCCAGGGTGACCTCCAGGAGCCGGGACGCCTCCAGCAGGGAGAGCTCGGCGCTCCCGTAGTAGCCGATCAGGCGCAGCAGGGCCCGGGCGTCGGGCGGCAGGGCCTGGTAGCCGGCGTCGAGCGCGGGCCGCGCGTCCAGGTCGTCGTGGCGCAGCTCGCCCAGGATCCGATCACGATCCTCCAGGCGCGCGGCCAGGGTGGCGACTCGCCAGTGCGGTTTGGCCGCCAGCTTCGCGGCCGCGATGTCGAGCGCCAGCGGCAGGCCGCCGCACAGCTCGCTCACCCGCCGGGCGGCCTCGGGCTCGGCAGCCAGCCGGTGCGCGCCCGCGCCGCCGGCGAGCAGCGCCCACGCGTCATCGGGCGGCAGCTCCCCCAGCGGGATCCGCACGGCCTCGCGCAAGGAGGCCATGGACGCCCGGCCGGTCGCGATGAGGGCGCACGTCTCGCCGGCCGGGAGGAGCGGGCGGACCTGGGCCGCGCTGGTCACGTTCTCCAGCAGGATGAGGATCCGCCGGTCGGCGAGCAGCGTGCGCAGGCGGCCGCCACGCTCGTCGGGACGCTCGGGCACGCGCGTCTCGCCGAGCGCGCGCAGCATGCTCGGCACCGCGTCGGCCGGGACGGCGCTGTAGAGCGAGCCGTCCGGGAACATCTCCGCCGCCCGATGGGCCGCCTCCAGCGCCAGCGTGGTCTTGCCCGATCCGGCCGGGCCGGTGATGGCGACCGCGCGGCTGCCGTTCTCCAGCGCCGCCTGGATCCGCCGCAGCTCCGCCCCGCGACCGGCGATCCGTACCGGACGCCGGGGAATCTGCCGAGGCACCGGGCCATGGGCGCCCGAGCTGTAACCGCTCAGACCATGCTGCACGTGCGCACCCGTGCCGTACGCGCTCATGACGGGCTCCTGGCGGAGGATCTGCTCGTACAGCCGCCGCACCTCAAGCGACGGATCGATCCCCAGCTCCTCCGCCAGGTCCTCCCGAAGCCGGGTGTACGCGGCGATGGACTCTCCAGCGCGTCCAGCGCGATAACAAGCCACCATGAGCTGCCAGTGGAACCGCTCGCGCAGCGGATGCTCCTCGATCAGCCGCCGCAGCTCAGGGATGAGCTCGTCGTGCCGCCCGACCGCCAGGTCCGCCTCGATCCGATCCTGTACGGCGCCGAGCCGCCGCTCCTCCCACTCCACCGCCATCGAGCGGAAGACCTCGCTGTCCAGACCGGCCAGCGCGGGCCCCCGCCACAGCTTGAGCGCCGCACGCAGGAGCTCGGCCCGGAACGCCGGCCGCGCCGCCGAGCCCGCCCGCTCGATCAGGTCCCTGAACCGCCAGGCGTCCACCGCGTCGATGCCCGCGTCCAGCAGGTACGAGCCGTCGCGCTCGACCACGGCCACACGGTGCTTGCGCAACTCGCCCACACCACGATGGACCTGATTGCGCGCGCTCTTGGCGGGGCTCTCGCCGTACAGGCCGTCCACCAGGGAGTCGAGGCTGACGAGGCGGCCGGGCGACAGGAGCAGCCGAGCCATGACCGCTTTGGAGCGCTTGGTGGCGAGCCTGATCTCGCCGTCCCCTCTCCAGAGGGCCACCGTGCCCAGCAAGCCGAATTTCATCATCGCCACGTCCTTCGCCGAGATCCGTGGTTTCAAGATTCTCGGCGGCCCCCTATGGGGGACAACCCCTAAGGCCTCTACCCATAGTGGTGAGAGTCGCAGATTCAGGGGTTACCCAGGCGGGCAGGCGCGCAGCAGGCGACCCGCCCGCCGGGCGAGCGGCCACATGAGCCGCTGGCTCACCTCGGCGAACTGGCGTACCTCCCGGTAGTGGACCGACAGCATGCCCAGCATCGTGCCCGTCTCGTCCAGCAAGGGGGTGGAATGCACCGTGCGCACCCCGGCGCCCAGCAGGATCCGCAGCGTAGGGGTGCCGGCCAGGTCGGGGTCCAGCGCGACGTCGCGGACCATCATCGGCGCGATCTGCTTCATCGCCCGGCCGCACACCGAGCCGTCCTCGTCGCGTACGACCTCGAAGAAGCGCAGGAACGGCTCGCCGAACCCGCGCTGCGCGGCGATGCGCAGCCCCCCGGCCTCCGGGTCGGTCAGTTGCACGTTGCCCATGTCGGCGTCCGCCAGCTCGATCGCGGCGTCCAGCGTGGTTTCGGCGACCCGCTGCCGATCGGAGCTCAGCCCCAGGCCGGGATCCAGGAACACGCGCAGCGACGACCCCCGCGTGCCGGGCATCCGGTGGAATGCCCGGCTCGGCGGCGGCTGTTCGCGCGGCGGGTGCGCCGGCTCAAGAATGTCCATCATGTCTGATCCTGCCACTGCCGCCGCGTGGGTACGCCGCGCCCCCGACCCCCGGGGCTACTTCGGCCCGTACGTGAGCACCACGATGCCGGACTTGAAGCGCGTCGTCTCCAGCAGGTTCAGGTGGGTGACGTCCAGCTCGTCGAAGAGGCGGTCACCGCGGCCCGCGATGACGGGGAACGTCCAGAGGTGGAGCTCGTCGACCAGCCCGTTCGCCATCAGCGTGCGATCGAGCTCGCCGCTGCCGAACTTCAGGATGTTCTCGCCCGGCTGCCGCTTCAGCCCGGCCACGGCGGCGGCGACGTCCCCCTCGATCAGGGTGCCGTTCCAGTCGCCCGCCTCCGTCAGCGTGGTGGAGGCGACGTACTTGGGCAGGCTGTTGATCCGGTCGGTGTACGGGTCACCCGACCGCTGCCCCCACGCCTCGGCGAAGCCCTGGTACGTCTCGCGGCCCAGGAGCAACGCGTCGGAGGAGAAGAGCAGCTTGGCGGAGTAGTCGTTGTGCTCCTCGTCCCAGTACGGCGGCCCCCAGACCTCGGGCGAGCTGATGACCCCGTCCAGCGTCACGAACGTCGACTCGATGAGCTTCCTCATTGCGCACTCCTCCGGCTGACTGACTGATGGCCCCAGCCTGCCGGGACGCGCTTACGGTTTGCTGCCCATCCGCTTCAGGTGCCGCCGGATCCCCGGCTACCGCAGACGGCGCCGGCCGGCCCGGACGGCGATGGCGCCCGCCGTTCCGGCCCCTGCCACGAGCAGGATCGCCACGCCCGCCGGCCAGGGGAGGCCGCTCCCGCCCGCGGGCTGGGAGGCGGCGACGGGCCTGGCCGGCGCGCTGGTGGCCCGGCCGCTGAAGATCACATCGGAGCAGGAGTAGTAGGTGTCCGGCGTGTCGGAGTTCTGCCAGATCGTGTAGATCAGGTGGCGGCCGGTCCTGCCGCTGGGGAGCCGGCCGGTGAAGGTGTACGAGCCGTCCACCAGCTTCGGGTCGGTGACCTTGACGAAGGGTTTGCGCTCCAGATCGGCCCACTTCAGCGGCTTGGCCGGGTCGTAGCCGGGCTTGGTGACGTAGAGCCGGAAGGCGCCGCGGTGCGCGATCGTGCCGCGGTATTTGAAGGTGTGGCGGGCGCCCGGCTTCAGCGTCGTGGCGGGCCAGTCGGCGCGGGCGAGGTCGAGGCCCCTGAAACCGGGCAGGCCGCCGCTGCACAGCTTGCCGTCCGGGATCACCGCGCGGTCCCTGCCCGCCACGTTCGCAACCCGGAGGTTGTCCCATTCGCCGGGGATGGCGGAGCCGCGCACTTTCGCCGCCGCGCGGCAGGCCGCCGCCTTCGCCGTCAACGAGCTGTCCGCGCCGCACGCCGCCGCCCGGCTGAGCGGGCTCTCCAGCGCGCCGTGCGCCCCGGCCGGCCCGGCCAGTCCGGCGAGCAGGGCCGCCGCCAGCAGCAGCCCGGCGCCCGCTCGCCCGCCCATGATCCGCTGCCGCACGTGACCGCCACCCTCCGCGCCTCGTCCTGCAAGGAGGTACGGGCTCGCGGCCGCGCGGGTTCAGCCGGCGCGCGCCATGGCACGGACATGCCGCAACGCGGCTGCAACGGCGTCCGGAACCATCGGAGCAACGGACGGGCGGGGGACCGCCCCGGATGCGAGGAGTGATCGATTCATGCCCACTTCGACTCTGCCAAGGGTGCGAGCGCGATGGGCGGCCTGCGTCGCCGCGCTCGCCACGGTGGCCGCGCTCGCCGGCCTCGGACCGGCGACCCCGGCGCACGCCGCGGTGCCGCCCGAGGTGATCATCGCGGACACGTTCGCCACCAGGACCGTGACCGGCAACGCGGCGGCCACCTTCCAGTTCAGCGTCCCCGCCGGGCACTGGACGGCGGTGGCGACGCTGACGGCCCGCAACAACACGGCGACGGCGGCGCCGCTGACCTGCACCTTACTGATCATCAGTGACAACAGCACGAACAACACCGGCGTCGCCTCAACGGTGCTCCCCAACGGCCAGCTCGCGAGCCTGTCCACCGGCACGGCGCGCACCGTGCTGACCTCGGGGGTGGTCCGGCTCGTGTGCCAGGCCACGTCGAGCACCACCACCAACATGTCGGTGTTCCACGTGAACATCATGGCGTCCAAGGCCAACGCGCTCACCAGGGTGAACCTCGGCTGAGCCGCCCTCAGGTCCCGTGAGGGGGGCCGGGCCGGCGTACCCGATCGTCAGGGACGCCGGCCCCGGTCGCCGGCGGTGACACGGGCGAGGACGACCGGCGGGTGGCGCTCGCAGCGGCTGACCGGGAAGCCTGTCACGAGCGGCCGACGCGGCGCAGCGAGCGGTCGGCGACGGTCACGGCCAGGAACAGCACGGCGACGGCCAGCAGCAGCCGGGCGAGGTCATGCAGCCCGCCGGTGGTGGCGCCGTCCCGGTAGAAGGCGGCGTTGGCGGCGGAGGCGGCCAGCGCGCCGAGATACATGAACGTGCGCAGCAGCCCGGCCGACGACCCCATCCTGGCCGGGTCGGACTGGGCGTAGAGGGCGTTCTGGTTGGCCAGGCCGTTGAGGCCCTGCGGGATGCCGACGACCGCGCCGAGCACCGCGAGCAGCCAGATCGGGCTGGCGGAGTCGATCAGCAGCAGGGCGGCGCAGCCGAGGATCTGCACGAGGCCGCCCGTCACGAGCTTGCCGCGCACCTCGGGGCGGCGACCGGTGACGGCCGTGACGGCGATGGCGGCTCCCGACATCGGCAGCAGGACGAACCCGGCGGCGGACGGGCTGAGCGAGCGGCCCTCCTCCAGCCACTGGGTGAAGCCGTACATGAAGGCGTAGGAGGTGACGAAGGCCAGGAGCTGGCGGGCGTAGGTGGCCAGCAGCGGGGCGTTGCCGCCCAGGACCCGCAGGTCGAGGAACGGGGTCCGGGCGCGCAGCTCGCGCGCCACGAAGGCGGCGCCCAGGACGGCGGTGAGCACGGGCAGGTACCAGCGGCCCGGCTCGGGGTCCATCAGGAACAGCATGAACGCGGTGAGCACGCCGGCGAACAGCGCCATGCCCGCCACGTCGATGCGCTCGCCCCGCCCGTCCTTCGCGAGCGCGGCCGAGCGCGGCAGCCGCCGGGCGCCCAGGACGAGGCAGGCCACCGAGAGAGGCACGTTGACCGTGAATCAGGTGCCAGCCGCCGGCCCCGATCAGCAGCCCGCCAAGAGGCGGCCCGAGGACGGCGACCACCTGGTTGGAGATCGACAGGGCGGCCAGGATGCCGCTGGGGCTGGTCGTGCCGGTCCGTTCCGACTCGCTGCGCAGCAGGAACATCGACGCCGGGTACGCGGCCGACGTGCCGAGGCCCAGGAGCACCCGGGAGACGACCAGCACCCACAGCTCGGGGGCGAACATGCCGATCAGCCCGGCGACACCCACCATCGCCGTGCCCGTCAGGTACAGCGGGCGGGGGCCGAAGGCGTCCACCAGGCGGCCGATGACGGGCTGCCCGACGGTGGTGGCGAGGTAGAGGGCGGTGATCAGCCAGGCGGTCTGGGACGGTGGCGCGTCGAAGGCCCGGCCGATCGGGATGAGGGCCACGGCGAGCATCGAGGAGTTGATCGGGTTGAGCACCGAGCCGAGGGTCATCGGCGCGATCAGCCTGCGGTCGAACCCGCCGCCCGCCGGGCGGCGCAGGGCACCCCAGCGCGTGGACAGCCGCGTGGACAGGCGGGTCACGAGTGCGCCACGTCGTCCAGCAGTCCCATCACCTCGATGACGGCGCGCAGCTGGTCCTCGTCGCACCGCTCCCGCAGGGCCCTGGCCAGCCACTCCTCGCGTGCCCTGCGGTCGCCGAGCCGCCGCTCGCGCCCCTGGTCGGTGAGGGTTACGAGCTGGCGGCGGCCGTCGGCGGGGTCGGGATGCCGCTGCACGAGCCCGCCGAGCTCCAGCGTCATGACGATCTTCGCCATGGACTGCGGGCGGCAAGTCCATCCCTTATGTCCACTTTTATGACATTAAATCCGACAGCCTGAACTGTACAGTTTGAGGTGCGTAATCTTGGTCACAGCTCTCCCCACCAGCCGCGCCGCGCGGCGAGCAGCCCGGCCTGGAACCGGGTGCGCGCACCGAGCCGCTCCATCAGCTCGCTGACCCGCCGGTGCACCGTACGCAGGCTCACCCCGAGCTGGCGCGCCACCGCCTCGTCCTTGAGCCCGGCCGCCAGCAGCGTGAACAGCTCGGGGTCGGGCGAGCCCGCCGGAGCGGCGACGCCCTCGGCGGGCCTGGCGGGCAGCGGCAGCGACGAGCGCCACAGCACCTCGAAGAGCGTGACCAGCGCGTCGAGCAGCGTCGAGGAGTGGACGACGACCGCGCTGTCGGCATGGGCGGCGGCGTCGGTGCCCAGCGGCAGGATCGCGGTGCGCCGGTCGGCGATGGCCAGCTTCATGGGCACCTCGGAGCTGATCCTGGCCTGCTCGCCGGCCGCGGCCGACTCCTGGGCCAGGCGCAGCTTGCCGGGGATCTCCAGGGCCGACACGTCGTAGATGCCGCGGACGAGCACGCCGCGTTCGAGGCGTTCCAGCTCGGCGACGTTCTGCTGGGTCGGGTCCTGGGCGTACGGCGGCCGGTCCAGCACCAGCAGCTCCTCGGTGGCGCACTGCTGCAGCTGCGCGAATCGCTGCACCACAGCCGCCTGCCCCTGCACGACCTCGACCAGCTCCTCCGGCGCCAGGTTCTCCATCCGGGGCGTCTCGGCGAGCAGCGCGAGCGCGGCCAGCCGGGCCTGGGCCAGCCCCTCCTCCCTGCGCGAGATGAGGGCGGCCACCGCGACATCCGGGCGGATCGGCAGGAACCGGACAGGACGTCCCGCCATGCGGCTGACCAGGCCCAGCGCCTCCAACCGGGAGAACCCCCGGCGCAGCGCCACCGTCGTGCGGCCGGTGCGCTCGGCGAGCTCGGGCAGGGTCGCGCGCGGGTGGCGCAGCAGGTCTCGGTAGATTCGTTCGTCATCGGCGTCGACCCCGACGGCCGACAGCCCGTTGTCCTCGGCGTTCATGATCGACAAGCTTGTCAGATCCATGCAATGTCGTAAACCTGCCAACCGTTTCGGCTAGCTTCGGCGATCTACTCCCCGATAGGACGGGACATGGGACCTTCCGACGTCCCACCAGCTCGGCCTATCGAGGAGACATTGTGAACAAGGTGCTCACCATCGGACTGGCGACCGCGCTCGCGGTCCTGTCCGCGGCCGGGCCAGCCGCCGCGGACCCGGAGCAGGCCGGCGACGGCTTTGACGGCTTCAGCCGGTGGCGGCAGCCGGCCTGTGAGACGGTCACGGGTGACGGAACTGTGACGTACACCCGGAATGAGGGCCAGACGCTCGCGCCGACCAGCAAGGTGCTGGAGCCGATCGTCTACACCACCGGGCTGATCGCCCTCGACCGCCCCAACCAGTTGCTCGCGCTGTCGAACAACGTGCTGTCGCGCTCCGATGACGCCGGCTGCACGTGGGCGCCGGTGAGCAAGGTGAACGGCTCGCACATCGAGCTGGTGGCGGCGCGCGGCGACCGGGCCTACGCCTGGGACCGGGACGGCAACGTCTCGGCCGTCACGCCCGGCGGCGCGGCCCCGCTCACGTCGCCGTCCGGCGAACTGGTCGGGCTCGGCGCCGACCGGCTGCGCGCCGACCGCCTGCGGGTGGCCGACGGGGACGGACAGCTCCACGAGTCGAAGGACGGCGGGCGTACGTGGCGGCCCGTCGGGGTGCCGGCCTGGCCGGACAGCGAGCTGCTCATGGTGTACACGGCGGTGTTCGACCCGTACAACCTGAACCACGTGGTGCTGGGCGGCTCCGGCACCGGCGCCCGGGTCACCTACGACGGCGGCCGTACGTGGAGCACGGCCGCCGGGCTGGGCGACCGGGTCAACGTGTTCAGCGCGGCGATCTCCCCCGCGGCGCCCAACGTGGTGTACGCGATGGGGCTCAACCTGGCGGAGCTGGACGCGGGCGTGCCCTCGGGCGGCCGGCACATCTACCGCTCGCTCGACGGCGGCCGGCACTTCACCCCGGTCGTGGACCACGGCAACGACGTCACGCTGCCCAACGGCCCGCTGATCGCCGCCCACCCGACGGACCCCGGCGTGGTGTACTTCACGTTCGGGACCGGCTGGTCGGGGACCGGCACGGACATCTACACCTACGACTCGCGCCGGAACCGGGTCACCACGCGGCACAACAACTACGACCGGGTCACGTCCATCACGTTCAACCCGTCGAACCCGAAGGTGATGTACCTGGGGGTGTCGGAGGAGGTCTGACCCACGACGGCAGCGCTCACCTCCATGACGAGGGTGAGCGCTGCCGTGCCGTTTCGCCGGGTGTCACTTCGACAGGTAGAGGGTCTTCCAGGTGCCGGCGTACAGGCAGGTCAGCGAGGGCTTGGCGGTCTTGCCTCCGGCGCAGACCTTGAGCTCGACCTGGTAGACGTCGTGGTGCTCGAACGAGAAGCGCTTGGCGGTCCGGTAGGTGCAGTCGCGGACGCTGTGGTGCTTGAACGGCAGGTTGTTCTTCGCGTCCCGGTAGGTGATGCGGAAGACGGCCCAGCCGCAGGTGGCGGACTTGCGGGTCTGGTCGTACACCTTGCCGGAGACCTTCAGCACGGAGGCGGCCGGGATGTCGGCGTGGTCCTCGCCGGTGGCGGTCAGCGTGCCCGCGGCCCTGGCGGCGTGCCCGGGAGCGTAGTAGGGGCCCCATGCCTTGGCGGCTGAGCCCGCAGCCGAGTCCGCGGCGGGCGTCGCGGCCTGGGCTGCGGCGGTGGTGATCGTGAGGGTCGCGGTGGCGGCGATGGCCAGGACGGCTAGGCTGCGGCTGATCGTCATCGGGGGGCGATCCTTTCCTGGTGGGATGACCGCAGTGTGCAAGGGACCGATTTCAAGCCACTTGCCGGAAAGAAGCTTCCGCTTTCAACTTTCTTGCCGGGACAGGTGTAGCTACCTACACCCGCGCCGTACGCCTGGCTGCATTCTCCGGATCCGGCCCCGCTTCTAGCGTGAGTCGCGTACCTCCGGACGAGCACCAGGGATGGGGACCATGGGCAAGGTCACACGCCGCGGATTTCTCGGCGGCACGGCGGCACTGGGCGGCACGGCCGTGGCGGCGGGCTTGACCCCGGCCGCGCGGGCGGCGACGGAGGGTCAGGTCTTCGGCCCGGTCGTCGTACGGCCGGGCGACCCCCGCTACGAGGACCTGGCGGTCCGCAGGACGAACCAGCGCTTCCGCCACGAACCCGAATACTTCTGCTTGGCCGGCTCCACGGAGCAGGTCGTCGCGGCCGTGACCGAGGCCGTCCGCGCGAACCGCCGGGTGACCGTGCGCAGCGGCGGCCACTGCTACGAGAACTTCATCGGCGACGGCTCGCAAGTGGTGATCGACCTGTGCGAGATGTCGGAGGTGTACTTCGACGAGAAGCGCGGCGCCTTCGCCATCGAGGCCGGGGCCACGCTCATGCAGGCCTATCGCGAGCTCTATCTCGGATGGGGTGTCACCATCCCCGGCGGCCAATGCGGGGGCGTGGCCGCCGGGGGGCACATCGCGGGCGGCGGGTACGGCCCGCTGTCGCGCCGCCACGGCCTCACCGTGGACTACCTGGAGGCCGTCGAGGTCGTGGTGGTCGACCGGTCGGGACGGGCCCGCGCGGTGGTGGCGAGCAGGAACCCGGCGGACCCCAACCACGACCTGTGGTGGGCGCACACGGGCGGCGGCGGCGGGAACTTCGGCATCGTGACCCGCTACTGGATGCGCGACCCGGCCGCCCGGGGCGACGACCCGGGCAAGCTGCTCCCCCGGCCGCCCGCCACGGTGCTGTCCGGCGTCGCCATCTGGTCCTGGAACGGCATGACCAAGGAGTCGTTCCGCCGGCTGCTGCGCAACCACGGGGAGTGGCACGTGCGCAACAGCGAGCCGGGCAGCCCGTACGCCTCGCTGTGGGGGTCGCTGCTGATCCCCGGGCGGCAGCCGGGCGACGATCCCGGCGGGATCGTCATGCCCACCCAGATCGACGCCGGCGTGCCCGGCGCCGAGCAGCTCCTGCGCGACCACTTCGCCGCCGTGGCCGAGGGGGTCACCCCCGAGGTGTACGTGCCGCCGTTGCAGCGCGACCCGTGGTTCCAGGCGGTGCGCACGCTGTCGCTCGGCGCCGAGTCGGAGTCGGGCCGCTACAAGGGCAAGTCCGCGTACCTGCGCAGACCGTTCACCGACGAGCAGGCGGACGTGGCCTTCGACCACCTGGGGACGGCCGGTGAGGTCTCGCGGACCGGGATGCTCTGGCTCCTGTCGTACGGGGGCCGCGTCAACACCGTCCGCCCGGCCGCCACCGCGACGGTCGAACGCGAGTCGGTGCTGAAGGTGCTGCACCTGGCCACCTGGGAGGCGGGCCAAGACGGCGCGGCGCAGCTCGCGTGGGTGCGCGAGCTGCATCGCAAGACGTTCGCGGCCACCGGAGGGGCGCCGGTGCCCGGTGGCGCCTGCGGCGGCGCGTACATCAACTACCCCGACGTGGACCACGCCGATCCCGCCTGGAACACCTCGGGCGTGCCGTGGTCCACGATCTACTACGGCGCCAACTACGCGCGCCTGCAGCGGGTGAAGGCCCGCTTCGACCCGCGCGACGTGTTCCGCCACGCCCTGTCGGTCCGGCCGCCCGGCGGCTCCTGACCGCTCGGGACCACGTCCCCGGGAGGACCCGGTACATCGATGGATGTACGGCTGTTTTCCCCTGTGCGGACGAGCCCGGCGGCCGATCACGGGGTGAGGCTGGAAAGGTGAACAGACGCATCGACGCATTGGACGTGCTGCGCGGGGTGGCCATCCTGGGCACCCTAGGCACCAATATCTGGATTTTTACTGATCCAGGGGGTCCTGCGGGCTTCATGGCGACCTGGGGTGCTTCCGGGGCGGTGGAGACGTTCCTGCGGTTCCTCACGAACGGCAAGTTCCTGGGGCTGCTGACGCTGCTGTTCGGGATCGGGCTGGAGCTGCAGTACCGGAGCGCCGTGCGTAAGGGGCTGGCCTGGCCCGGCCGGTATCTGTGGCGGGCCGCGCTGCTGTTCGCCGAAGGGGTGCTGCACTTCGTCCTGATCTTCGAGTTCGACGTGCTGATGGGGTACGCGCTGACATCGGTGATCGTCGCGTACCTGATCGGGCGGAGCGAGCGCGCGGTCACGGCGTGGATGGTCGCCGCGGGCGCGCTGCACGTCGCGCTGGTCAGCCTGCTGACGCTGGCCCTTCTGGCCGCCGGCGGCGGGACCTCCGGAGGCGCCGCGGGCGGGCTCTTCGCCGAGGGGAGCTGGCCCGAGCAGGTCGCCGCCCGGCTGCAGAACCTCGCCGTCTACCGGGCCGAGCTGATCTTCATCATTCCCATGGGGATCGTGCTGTTCCTGCTCGGCGCGCGGCTGCTGCGCGCGGGCGTCTTCGAGCCCGGCGAGGGCGGCGCGCGGCTGCGCAGGAGGCTGGCCGTCCTCGGCCTGGGCGTCGCCGCGCCCCTGAACCTGGCCACCGCCTACGCGGGCCCCGCCTGGTTCGCCGTCGACCGGTACCTCCTCCCGCCGCTGGTCGCCCTCGGCCTGCTCGGGCTGATCACCTCGATCGTGCTCGGCCTGCGCGGCGCCCCCGGGCGGCTGCGCACCGCGCTCAGCGACGTCGGCCGGGCGGCGCTGTCCTGCTACGTCCTGCAGAACCTCGTCGCGAGCGCCCTCTGCTACGGCTGGGGCCTGGGGCTGGCCACCCGCCTCGACCCCGCGCGCCCGTGGTGGGTTCCGGTGGCGTGGGCGGGCATCTGCCTGCTGTTCATGACGCTCGCCACGCTGTGGTTGCGCCGGTTCCGGCGGGGGCCGCTCGAACTGGCCTGGCAGTGGGCGTACCAGGCGCCCTGGTCGCGGCGCGCCGCGGACGCCACGACCTGAGCCGGTGCGGTCAGCCGGACGTGGGCCCGAACAGCAGGAGCCGGACGGCGTCCTCGCCGGTCAGCGCGCTCGCCGCCCGGTCGAGCGAGTCGTCCACGGCGGCGGCGAAGGCGTCCGGACCGCCCAGGACGGCGATCGTCTCCGGCGGCAGGAACTTGATCAGCAGCGCCGCCGTGCCCGGTGGCAGGCCCGCGAAGTGCACGGTCAGCAGGCCGTGGTCGCGCAGCAGCGCCATCGCGAGCAGGGCGGTGGCCTCGATGGGTGCCGGCGTCACCGCCCCGCCCCCGGCCCGGCGGGACAGCTCGGCGGCGACGGCCTCGCCGGGGATGCGAGTGATGAACGGGGTCTCCTCGACCAGCGCGTCCCCCAGCCGGGCCCGCAGGGCCGCGCCCACCTCGCGGGTGGAGCCGACCAGCTCGCGGACGCGCTCTGGCCGGTAGGACTCCAGGCAGTTCGCGACGGCGGGATAGAGCACCGGCCGGCACTCCGTGCCCAGCTCGTAGCAGCGGGCCCGGACCCGGGCGACGAGATCGGCCCGCCCGCCGAGCAGGCCCACGCGGGGGCCGATCACCCCGTACTTGTCCAGGCCGGTGGCGCCGAGGTCGGCGCCGAGCTCCAGCGTGCGCGGCTGGCCGGCGACCGCCGGGCCGACCCGCGCGCCTCCGGCGTCGTCCACGACGACCACCGCGCCGCGCGCGTGCGCGAGCTCGACCACGCGCCGCAGGTCGTCCTCGCCGAGGATGTCGTACGTGACCGCCAGCCGGGTCAGCGTCACCACCGAGACCTCGGGATGCTCGCGCAGCGCCGCCTCGAACCCGGCCGCCCCCACCGTGTCCACGAAGTGCCCGCCCGCGTCGCGGACCGCTCGCACGATGGCCGGGTGGCTGTAGGCGGGCGAGACGCCGATGACCGTGGCGCCGGGCCGCACGGTCACCTGCATGGCCGCGAACAGGGCCGCCGTCAGCCGGTTCGTCACCATGACGTCGTCCAGGTCCGCGGTCCCGCCCAGGTGGGCCAGGCCCAGGTCGCGCACCCGCTCCCCGTACAGCGCGCCGCTCCACTCGTCGTCCAGGTCGCCGCTGTCCTGCTGGGGCAGCCCCCGTTCGAGCCCGCTGACGTTGTGCAGCCCGGCGCCCTCGGCCCGCCTGCGCCGGATGTGCCGCCACGCCTCGGCCTGCTTGCGCAGGTGGGCCTCGGTGCCGGTCAGGAAGGCCCCGGGCTCGTACGGCAGCCCGTCGGAGGAGCTCCGGTCCTGGATCTGTTCGGCCGCGGTCATCGCGCCGCCCTTCTGCTGGTCGGAGATCTCCAGCACAACAGACCCCCACCTGACGGGACAAGCTCAACAATCTCCCGTTGATCGTTCGATATCGTGCACCAATGACGCTGCCGGTTCCGGCCCTGCGCCTGCTGCACGAGCTGCGGCTGCGCGGGACGCTCACGGCCGCGGCCGAGGCCCTGCACCTGTCGCGCTCGGCGGCCAGCCACCAGCTCGCCGCGTTGCAGCGCGGCGTCGGCGTGCCGCTGACCGAGAAGGTCGGCCGCGGCCTGCGGCTCACCGAGGCCGGACAGGTGCTCGCGCTGCGGGCGGAGCGGGTGCTCGCCGAGATCGAGGCCGCCGGGGCCGCCGTCGAACGGCTCAGCGGCACCCTGTCGGGCACGGTCCGCGTCGGGCTGGTGCAGACTCTGGCGATCAACGTGCTGCCGCGGCTGCTGACCGGCCTCGCCGGGGAGCACCCGCTGCTCCGGGTGGAAGGCCGCAGCCTGGTCGCCGAGGACTCCGCCATCATGGTGGCGTCCGGGCAGATCGATCGGTGCCGCTCGCCGAGCTGGCCGGTGAGCGCTGGATCGCCGGCGAGGCAGGCACCTACTTCGGCCAGCTCGCCGAGGCGCTGTGCCGCCAGGCGGGCCTCGTTCCCGACGTCGTGCACCGCAGCAGCGACTCCGCCGTCGTGGCCGCGCTGGTCGCGGCCGGTCACGGGATCGCGTTCATCCCCGCCCTGGCCCACCTGCACCAGCATCCGCGGGTACGGGTCATCGACGTCGTGGCCGAGCACGCCGGTCGCGACATCGTGGCGCTGCTGCGTCCGGGCAGCGAGGGACGGCCCGCCGTACAGGCGGTCCTGCATGCCCTGGAACGGGCCTCGCGAGCGTGACGCTCCGGCGCGGGCCTGTCCCCGGCTCTTGAGACCGGCCTCAAGCGATCGCTGTCAGCCGCCACCCGCACGTATCAGCGCCGCGTCAGCCGGCTGGTAGCCACGGTCGGCATCGTCTTCCTCATCACCCCCCGGCGGGGTTCGGCAGGAACCCCGCCGAGCACACCGATGAGGAGAACCCACCATGATCGCCTTCGCCGCCGTCCTGCAACTGCTCATCGCCCTGGCCTTCATCAGCATCCCGCTGGTGCGCCACCGCTACGGCCCCGCCGCGAAGGACGCCGCCGAGGCCGAGCTGCGTCGTCAGGGCGTCCCCGTCAGCGTCCTCGCGGAGAACAAGCTCAGCTTCGACGCCAGCGGCCACGAAACGGCGGTCCCCGCCACCGTCGCGCTGATCATGACGGCCCTGGCCGTCCTGAACCTCGCCGGGAACCACTGGGGCCAGACCCTGTCCTGGGTCTTCCAGCCGATCGTCCTCGTCGGCAACTTCCTCATCCTCCACAGCCAGCTCACCGCCGCCAAGTCGGTGCGGGCGGCCTTCGACCGCAAGGGCGACCCGACGCTCCAGCGCATCGACATCCGGGCCCTGCTCGCCGCGGCCGAGAGCGCCTTCCCCACCTGGGTCATGCCCATCCTGCAGAACATCCGGCACACGGTGGTCATCGGCGGCTGCCTCCTCGTCATCGCCGCGCTGATCCTCGGTTGAGCACCGGACGGCGCCGGGCTGCTCACGGCCACGACGAGGGCGACGCGGAGGCTCATGAGGGCGTACTCGGCCTCCCCCGGAGCCTGTGGCATCGCCGGTACGGGTGATTCCGTTCCTCGCTCCCACGAGCGAGCGGGAATCCGTCGCACCGGCGATCCGCTGGGACGGCGTGCTCGACAAGATGGTCCACATCGCAGCACGACCCCTCTCACCTGGAGATATCCCGATGAAGCTCGCTGTCGCCTGCCTTGCGCTCGCCACGACGTTCGTGACCCTTCCCGCCCAGGCGGCCACCCGGCCCACGAGCCTGAGC
>NZ_VCKX01000114.1 GCF_005889725.1 Nonomuraea zeae | reverse complement strand
GCAAGACGGCTCCCAGCATCAAGCTACAATTCGGCCTCAGCTGCGCCATGATTCACCGACGTCGGCGAGCGGCCCGGTCGGATTTTCCCACACGTGCCACGCCCCGAAGGGGCCTAGAAGTCTACAATGTAAAGGCGCTCGGTATTGTCCACTACCTGACCCGCACCGAAACCAAATCTCAACGGCATGAAACGGACGCTGACCGCCCGGCTGCCAGTAGACGGCCATCAGCTGCGGATGGCTCACCGCCGGGCACATGATGCGGGTGACCAGCGCGGGAAAGTCCGCGGGCGGGACACGTTCCTCGTGCAGCCGCGCCTCGACCCTGGCCTGGGAGATCACCTTGGGCGGGGCGGCGGTTCCGAGCACGGGGTCGCCGAACCGGAGGCGCATCGTCGGGCGGTCACCAGCGTAGGTGGTGATCGTCATCGCTCGCACCGACTCTTCCGGCAGCCCGTCCAGGGCGTCCAGCCGGTCCAGCACCTCCGAGCCGCGCGCGTGTACGAAGTTCGCCCGGGAGGTGGTGGCGGGGCGCGCGGCCTTGTCGATGACGCGTACCGAGATGCCGTGCTGGAGCGACCCGCAGGCCGGCGCCAGGCCCACCGGTCAGCCGGCGGGGGTGAGCTCGCCGAGAGCGTCCCGGGCGGTCGGCAGCACGTCCAGGTCGTGATCGGCGGGAAGGACGTGGGCGCCGCCCGTGACGATCAGCCGGCCTCCCGAGTCCCGGGCCTGGCGGGCACTCGCTTTCATGACCTCGTATCCGGCGTCGTCGCAGCCGGTGAGAGCCTCGATGTCCAGGACGATCCGGGGAGGCAGGTGGGTGGCGAGGGCACTGGCCAGGTACATCCGCACCATGTCCACCGGTGCGCCGGACAGGGAGCCGGCCGGCTGGATCAGCAGGACGGCGCCGCGGGTGCGGGTTCGGATGGAGAAGTCTTCGCCGCCCGGTCGGGCGGGACGGGGATGGGACATCGGAGAGCTTTCTGGAGAGGAGGCAGGCGCCGGAGGGGTGCGGGTGGTCACATGAGGTAGCGCAGCCACAGGTAGGGGGCGACCAGCACGACGGTGACGGTCGTGACGATCAGGCCGTACTTGGTGAACTGCCAGAAGCTGATCGGGGTGCCGTTGCGGGCGGCGATGCCGAGCACGACGACGTTGGCGGCGGCGCCGACGGCGGTGGCGTTGCCGCCCAGGTCGGCGCCGAAGGCCAGCGCCCACCACAGCACCTGCGCGCCCTCGCCGCCCGCGTGCACGAGCTGCTCGACGATCGGGCTCATCGTCGCCACGTAGGGGATGTTGTCCACCACGGCCGACAGCACGGCCGATACGCCCAGCACTCCCATCGTGGTCACGGTCAGCTGCCCGTCGGTGGCCGCGACGGCGGCTCGGGACAGCTCGCCGATGACGCCGGTCTCGACCAGGGCGCCGACCATGACGAACAGCCCGGCGAAGAACACCAGCGTGGGCCATTCCACCTCGGCGATGGCCTGCTCGGTGGTCACCTTGGTCGCGGCCACCAGTACGCCGGCGCCCAGCAGTGCGACCACCGACGGCTCGTAGTGCAACACCGGGTGCAGCACGAACGCGGCCAGCACCAGCGCGAGCACGGCCAGCGACTGCCCCAGCAGGCGGTGGTCGGCGATGGCCTCCCGCTCGTTCAGCGCCATGATCTCGGCGGCCCGGTCGGGCTCGTAGCGCAGGCGGCGGCCGAACATCGCCCAGCACAGGCCGACGAACACCGCCATGAGCACGATGACCATCGGCGCCATGTGGATGAGGAAGTCGTTGAAGCTCAGGCCGCCGCGGCTGGCGATGATGATGTTGGGCGGGTCGCCGACCAGGGTGGCGGCACCGCCGATGTTGGAGGCCATCGCCTCGGCGATGAGGAACGGCACGGGGGTGATCGCGAGCCGTTCGCACACCAGGAACGTCACCGGCGCGATCAGCAGCACCGTGGTGACGTTGTCCAGCAGCGCCGACGCCGATGCGGTGATCAGCACCAGCAGCACCATGAGCCGGAACGGCCGGCCGCGGGCGCGTTTGGCGGCCCAGATGGCGAGGTATTCGAAGACGCCGGTCTGTTTGAGTACCCCGACGATGATCATCATGCCGAGGAGCAGGAAGATGACGTTCCAGTCGATGCCGGTGTGCTGGGAGAAGAACGCCGCCTCGGCCCCGGTGGCGTGGATGGCCAGCATGATGCCGGCGCCGCCGAGCGCGGCGGCGACCCGGTGGACCTTCTCGGTGGCGATCAGCGCGTAGGCGGCCAGGAAGACCGCCACGCTCACCCAGGACAGCACGCTCATGCCGCCGGCACCCGCTCCGGCAGTGTCACCGCGCCCAGGGGAGATGCGGGAGCGGCGGCGGGGGAGTGGGCAGGAAGATCACGGGCGCGCACCGGCACATCCTTCAGGCAACGGGACTAGGACCTGCCGACCAGACTTCCCGGCGCACCTGTAGACAACGTATCAAGCATCGTCAAGATCGCGCATAGGGGGCTGCCTGCTCACACCAGGTTCTGCGGCATTGCGGCGTCGCGGTGATCGTCGAGAATGCGTCTGTCGTCTCCGGCGGCGCCGCTGTTAAGGTGGGCGCGGTGCGCCGGGAAGTCTGGTCGGCAAGATCGTCACTGATCCCGACCGGAGGCGTCCCATGATCTTCTTGCTGAGGTGCCCCTGATGGGCACGCTGCTGACGGCGTTCGCGGCCGTGCTGCTGCTGGCCGTGCTGCTGTCCAGCCTGGCCCACCGCACCATCCTGTCCACCGCGGCGTTGTTCCTGGTGGCCGGGTTTCTGCTGGGCGACGGCGTGCTCGGCGTCGTCTCGCTGCGGCCCGGGGACGACCTGGTAGCCACGCTGGCCGAGCTGGCGCTGTTCACCGTGCTGTTCACCGACGGCATGCGCGTGGGCTGGGCCGAGCTGCGCAGCGCCTGGCGGCTGCCCGGCCGGGCGCTCGGCTGGGGCCTGCCGCTCACCCTGGGCATCACCGCGCTCGGCGCCCACTACCTGCTCGGTCTGGGCTGGATCGAGGCGCTGCTGGTGGGCGCGATCCTCGCGCCCACCGACCCGGTCTTCGCCGCCGCGCTGGTCGGCAACGACAAGGTGCCGCCGCGGCTGCGGCAGCTGCTCAACGTCGAGTCCGGTGTCAACGACGGCCTGGCGTTGCCGTTCGTCATCCTCTTTCTCGCCGTCGCCGCCGGGTCGGCCGATCTGCGTCTGGGGGAGCTGGGCGTGGAGCTCGGGCTGGGCGTCGTCATCGGCGTCGCCGTCCCGTGGGTGGCGATCAAGCTGGAGCAGATGCGCTGGTTCTCCGCCTCCACCGTCTACGAGCCGCTCAACGCCCTGGCCATCGGGCTGCTCGTGCTCGCCGTCGGCAAGGCCACGCACGGCAACCTGTTCCTGGCCGCGTTCTCGGCCGGGATCACCGTGGCCACCTTCGGGCCGCGGCAGCGTGCCTCGTTCGAGCACTTCGGAGAGCTCATCGCCGAGGTGTTCAAGCTGGCCGCGCTGCTGGTGTTCGGTGCGCTCATCACCCCCGCCCTGCTGGGGTCGGTCGGCTGGGCCGGCTGGCTGTTCGCGGTGCTCGTCCTGGTCCTGGCGCGGCCGGTGGCGATCTGGCTGTCGTTCCTGCGGTCGGGGCTGTCGGTGCGCGAGCAGGCGGCGGTGGCCTGGTTCGGCCCCAAGGGCTTCGCCTCCGTCGTCTACGGCCTGCTCGTGCTCGCCTCCGGCATCGCCGCCGGGCAGCAGGTGTTCCAGATCGTCGCCGTCACCATCGTGGTCTCGATCCTGCTGCACTCCTCCACCGACATCGTGGTGGCCCGCTGGTTCGACGACGAGCACGGGGTCCCGGCCTGGTACGGCAGCGTCACCCGCCGGATACGCGGACGAGACTGAACCCGCCCGAACCTCCGCGCGTGTCTCCGCCCGGCTTTTCACCTATGGAGGTGCCATGGTGTCCCCTTCCCACGCAGCCTTCGAGCGCGCGACTGAGGTCGCGTACCTGCCGGGTGGGCCGGTGGAGTACCGGCTGGCGGGCGTAGGTCCCCGGACGGTCGTGGTGTCCCACGGCGGTCACATGCGCTCGGGCCGCGCGGCTTCGTCGCCGACATGCTGCCCGTGCCGGACTGCGCCGCCCAGGTGCACCAGCCGGCGCTGATCATCGCCACCCGCCACGACCGGTCGGTGCCCTTCGCCCACGCCGAGTCCCTGGCCGCGGCGATGCCGAACGGCGAACTCGTGGACGCCCGGGCCGACAGCCACCTGATCTGGTTCGGGCCCGGCTACCCCCGCGTCGCCGCCAGGATCCGGCACTTCCTCACTGCGGCCTGAGGGGGCCGTCACCACGTTCTCGGAGCGGTTTTCTTGTGGGGCTCTCACCTGGGCTCTTCCCGGGCGGCTGAGGCGGGCGGGAAGAACAAGACTGTTGTCCGCAGATTTTTTCAGGCACGGTTGTCGGCGTCCCCACCCCATGCCGACAGGAGTTCGAGCATGTCCGAAACCGTGCCTCTGCACCTCGCGGGCAACAACGCGCCGGTCGCCGAGGAGGTGACCCTGGAGCCGTCCAAGGTCGTCGGCGAGATCCCGGCCGAGCTGAGCGGGCAGTTCTTCCGCAACGGGCCCAACCCGCGTACCGGCTGGTCGCCGCACTCCTTCGCGGGCGACGGAATGATCCACACCATCGCGCTGGAGGGCGGCAGGGCGCGCTGGTACCGCAACCGGTACGTCCGCACGCCGCTGTACGAGCACCCCGGCCAGTCCCGCTTCGCTCTCGCCTACGACCAGGAGACGGGCCGGATCGACTACCGGGTCACCACGGCCAACACCCACCTGATCGCGCACGCGGGCCGGCTGTTCGCCCTGGAAGAGGGCGGCTTCCCGTACGAGGTGACGCCGGACCTCGCCACGATCGGGGCGTACACCTTCGACGGAGCCTTGCAGACTCCGATGACCGCGCATCCGAAGACCTGCCCGATCACGGGTGAACTGCTGTTCTTCGGCTATCAGCTGCGCCCGCCCTATCTCACCTACTACCGCGCCTCGGCCGCCGGCGAGGTGGTGCAGACGCAGGTCGTGGACGTGCCGCGCGCGACGATGATGCACGACTTCGCCATCACCCGCAACCACGTGATCTTCATGGACCTGCCGGTCGTCTTCGACGCCGCCCAGGCCGCGGCGGGCGGGCCGCCGTGGCGCTGGGATGACGCGCACCGCGCCCGGTTCGGCGTGCTGGCGCGCACGGCCGGCGACGACGCGCCCGTACGCTGGTTCGACGTCGCCCCGTGCTACGTGTGGCACACCATGAACGCCTTCGAGGACCCGGAAGGCGGCACTATCACGGTCACCGGCACCCGCGTCCCCACACTGTGGCGCGGCGGCGCCGACGACCTGGAGGGCGGGCTCCCGGTCGTGTACCGCTGGACGCTGGACTTGAGGTCGGGCACGGTCGCCGAGGCACCGCTCGACGACGCGCCCAGCGAATACCCCCGGGTGGCCGACTCCATGCTCGGGCTTCCTCACCGTTACGGCTACACGACGAGCTTCTCCTTGGCTGCCGAGCCCGACCGGTCGGAGATCTACGCCTACGACCTCACCCGTGGCGAACGGGCGGTGCACCGCCTCCCTCCGGGCCATACTTGCGGTGAGGCCGTCTTCGTGCCCCGGTCCGGGACGGGTGAGAACGAGGGTTTCCTGATGACGTTCGCCCATGACCGCGGCGCCGGCACGAGCTACCTGGCCATCCTGGACGCCGCCGACCTGGCCGCACCCCCGCTCGCCGAGGTCCACGTACCGGTGCGCATCCCCTCCGGCTTCCACGGCAACTGGATCCCGGCCTGAGGCCGGTCACCGCTTCTCGGCGTGCATCGAAGCGTTCGAGATCCGACACCGGCAGCTCGCGCCCCGCCGCCGTCCAGGAAATCCCGCAGCACGTAGGCGAACAGCAGCGGGCGCGCCGCCACGCGCCCGCCGCAGCCGCTGCCGCTTGTTCCTCGACGTTGGCCGGCAGGTCCAGCGCGAAGGCGCGCCCGCCGAGAGACGTCAACCGGCGGGCCCGTGCGTCGAGGCCCGTTCCGAGCACCACCAGCTGCGTGATGCCGGCGCGGAAGGCCTCGGCGACCTGGTCGTCGGCATAGCGTTCGCGGCACAGTACGCCGCCTCAGATCCCTCGCGCACGCTGCTCCGACGCGGCGATCGACGCTCGGCGTACGGCAGGCAGGCGGCGATCTGACCAGCTCGCCTGTGGCGGTGAAGCGGGTGCCGTGAACCGCTCCCTGTGAAGCTGTGCACCGGGCCGGCCGCCTCCGGCTTGACCACACCAATGACCGATACGGCCCCTGGCTGGACTGGGCGGTCAATCTGGTCCCCGGCTCACCCTGGAGGCCGCCATCGCCTGGCTCGAAGCCGCCCCCCAGGCCAGGCCGCCGACCGGGTCAGCCAGGCCGTGCACGGCGTCGGGATAGCCACCCACCCCATTGCCATGGATGCGGACGTGTTCGTCCGCGGCGGACAGCGCGCGGATCCCCAGCCGTGGTGGGCGGCGAAGGCGATCAGGCGGTCGGGGTAGGCGCGCCGGCGTTGGGCCAGATTGGTACGGAAGCCGCCCTTCTAGATATCGGCAAATTTGTCCAGCCGCACGCCATAAGCGGCGCGGCGTCCGGCGTGTAGGGCGACGACCATCGTGGACGTCCCGCATGCTCGGCAATAGACCGGGCTGTGACTGTCTGGAAGAGATTGCCGGCTCCCCTGAGGGCCGCGGTGAAGGGGAGCGCATCATGGCCGAGCAGGGACGCGTGCGATGGAAGCGCTTCGGCCTGCTCCTCGTTCCTGTCGCGGCGATGACGTCGCTGCTGGTCGGCGCCACGGCCCAGGGGGTCATCGGCGCCACGTTCGTGGTGTCTGGCAGCAGCTTCAAGCTCTTCGCCGGTGAACTGCGCGGCCAGGGCTTCACCCTGGCCACCGACGTGGACCGGACCAAGAAGGGCCGGCTCGTTCCCGTCATCGTGGCCGGCATCCGGCGGTCCGCGGTCACCGGTCTGTGTACGAGCGCGCTGGTGAAGACACCCGTGGGCACGGTGACGCTCCGGCTCACCGGCGGACAGGGTGGCAACGAGGTGAACATCGATGACCTGGTGATCGATGTGGCGGTGGGACAGACTGCCGCCTCCATTCGCGATCTGGAGTTGGGCCGTGACGCCAGCACCTTGGACGAGGTACCCGATGGCAGGGGGCCGGCCGGCACCTTCGGCAGCCAGGCCAGAACGGTCACCCTGCACAACGTCAGGCTGGGTGCGTGGGCGGTGACGGCCGCGACGTTCAGCCTGCCCGACCTCGGCCTCAAAATAGTGCGGGGCGAGGACGAATGCTATTGAGGCGGGCCTGGCCCAGCCCTTTCTCAGACGGCAGGCGAGATGAAGGGCGGAAGATCATGAAGTCATGGCGGCGTTCCCGGCCGTTCTGGGGCGGACTGTTCATCGTGGCGGCAGGGCTGGAACTGCTGTCCATCCCGCTCGCGCTCGACGCGCTGCCGGTGACCCTCATGTTCGGCACGATCGGAGCCGGCTACCTGATCGCCCTGGTCATGATCATCGCGGGCGTCCTCGTCTGGCTGCAACCCGGCCAGCGGGTGTTCCTCGGGGTGATTGCCATCTTGCTGGCCATGGCCTCTTTCGTCTACTCCAACCTGGGGGGTTTCCTGGTCGGCATGATTCTGGGGCTGTTGGGGGGCATGCTGGCGGTGGCCTGGACCTCTGACAACCGGCCCGCCAACCGTATCGACACCATCAGCGTCGTGAGCGCGCTGAGGGCGGCCCGAGAGATCGCTTCACGCGTGCAGGTGCCGCGCTGGGCGACGGCCGCCGCGCTGGGGCGGCACTGCCGGCGGCTGGTACCCGCACGGCGCGCCTGGGCTGAGACCGACACCCCGCCGGCGCAGGCGAGTTCCCTCGCGAAGCTGAAAGAGCCGACGGGATGAAGGGTGTGGCGCCCGTCCAGCCTGCACGGGGAGGGCACGGAGGTCGAGGTGCCGTGCCTGATCGTGACCGTGGGCAGAGCAAAGATCATCCAGGTTCGCGGCCGTGCTCATCGTGGGTTCGGCACACTTTGACTCTCCGCCCGCTGAACTTCCGCAAAACCTGGCGCGGACAGGAACCTCTTTCTCGCTCGTATTCTCGCGGCCGCGTGAACCTTCACTTTCATGATGTTCACGTTCGTCGCTGGGCTGACAGCCGGGCATCGCCACGCGTGGCCGGCCGAACTCCACGATCACCTCGCCGCCGCAGCTCCTTACCTGCCCTAAAAGGGAATGCTGGGTTGAGCCGGTCCGCTCCCCGGTCGGGTTTGGGGCGGGGCCTCTTCGGGCGAATCGATGTCACCGTGGTTCGGAGCCGCTTATCCAATGCCGGTGAGATTGCCGTTGCTCCCGTCGCGAAGGAAATCTAGGGGGCGGTCAATGCCGTTTCGATCGCCGCGCCGTTTCGCTCCAGCCACGCCTCCTGCCGCTTGATCTGATCGCCGGCGCCCTCCTGCCACATCCGTGCCCACCCCCCGCCCTGTGCCTCGGCGATCTGCTTCATCGAGAACCACGCCCGCCTTGACCGCAGTACGACCACCTCGACGAGCCGGGAGCGGTCCGTGTCCGACATCCCGTAGGCGTCGGCGAGGATCCGGCAGCGGCGCGGCGCATCGACGTCCTGCAGCAGCGGATCGGCGTCGACGGGATCATCCAGCGGAGCCCAGAAGAGCATCGCGTTGCACACCTCGTCGACCCTGGAGACCGGCTTGGCCAGGTCGAAGTCGATGAGCGCGGCTGCCTCGCCGTCCCGGAACACGATGTTGTCAGGCGTGAAGTCCATGTGCCCGACCAGCTCGGCCGGATAGGGCGGTGCGGGCGGCATGTCCGGCTGCTCGGTGAGCCCGGTGAGCCCCGAGAAGGGCCGGACCCCTTCGGGGAGGACGAAACCGGCGGCCGCGTCGTCGTAGGCCCGGACGAGGCGGCCGACCGAAGCCAACCGCGCCTCGTCGGCGATCCACGCAGGCCTCGGCCGCCCGGCGACCTCGCCGGCGACGAACGTCAGCACCTCACGTCCGGCGGCGTCAATGCCGAGAAATCTCGGAGCACCCGCGAACCCGGCCACCTCCAGGTGGCGGAGCAAGGCATGGACGAGCGGAGCGTTGAAGCCGACCGGACGCCGCACTGTGTCGCCGACGCGCACGTCGCCCTCGGTGACGTCGCCGCCGACCAGCGCGATCTCGGGCTCGGATTCAGCAGGTTCGACGTAGGTGGCGGAGCTCATGCGGTTCCCCTCTTCATTCCGGCCAAGTGTTAGACCGTACTGCGGCACGTGGGCACGATCGATTGATTTCCTTGGCCATCTACCAGGATTTCCGATCGCCGCCGGCCAGGAACCGTCGGGGTCGACAAGATCTGCGAAACCGATCACACCGGCGTCATCGACTGCGACAACATCTGGGCGATGTCCTACTACAACCGGGGCACGGTTCAGCCAGGCCAGGACCACGCCTATTTCCATCTCAGGCCCAGCGGCAGCTACGGGCATGCCTGCATCCACCCAGGCAGCAAGGGAAACTTCCCGGTGGCGCTGAAGGTCACGTACATCAACTGGTGGGGGCGAATGCGGTGACGTGAGCTGGCAAGGCTGAGCGCGGCGCACGTCACCTCAAGACGAAGAAACCCTCGCCCGGGGTCCTCTCGCGCCGGGCGAGCGCTTCGCTGGGGCCCCGCGGGAAGTCGCGCAGGCCGATGAGCTCGAACTCGGCGTCCTCGCGCTTGACAACTCGTGGCAGGGGTTATGCGCCGGGCTCGTGAACGGTTCGCTGGACCTTGACCTCGCGGTCGTGGCTGAAGGGCAGCCCTTCCAGGTTGAAGCTCCACGACAGGGGTGGGGTGATGCGCATGTAGGCGGCCGACCCGAGCTGGCCCTGGGGTTCGACGAGTTCGGCCTCGTCGTGGATGCGCAGGTGGCGACGATGTGTGGTCCTAGGCAGGCGCGACTCCTGGGGGTGACCCCTGACGAAAGTAAAGGCGTGAACTGGCCTTTCGGGCATGTTGGGCATGGTGGCGCCATTCCTACAGTGCTGCGCATGATCAGAACTCGACGCACTCCCGCGGCCCTCCTTCTCGCCTTGGCCCTGGCCCTACCGGCGGCCGTTTCGACGTCATCGCCCGCCGCCGCCGCCACCTCCGCCACGGGCACTGCCGAGGTGCGCTTCGCGATCCCTCGCCCCACGGGCCAGTACGAGGTCGGGCGCGACACCCTGCATCTCCTCGACGTCGGCCGCCGAGACCCGTGGGTGCCCACAGCCGCGCGCGAGTTGATGGTGTCGATGTATTTCCCGGCCAGGACCGGCGGGAGCGGCGCGCCGTACATGACCGTTGACGAGGCTCGTCTCCTCCTGAAAGGACAGAAACTCGACACCGTCTTCAAGGCCGAGCAGCTCGCCGGTGTCAGCACGAACGCCCGCCTTCGCGCCCGCCCCACAGGCGGAACGCACCCCCTGGTGGTGCTCTCCCCGGGGTTCACCCTCAACCGCGCCACCCTGACCACGCTCGCCGAAGACCTCGCCTCCAAGGGGTACGTCGTCGCCCTCGTGGATCACGCCTACGAGTCGTTCGGCACGACCTTTCCCGGCGGCCGTACCCTGACCTGCGTCGCATGCGAGACGGTGGAGAACGCTCCCTCCGATGAGGCGGAGAAGGAAGTGATGGCCAAGGCCGCGGTCAACCGGGCGGCCGATCTGTCCTTCGTCATCGACCGGCTGACCCGCCCCGCACGGACCGCACCCGCCTGGAAGCACTGGCAGATGATCGACCCGCGCCGGGTCGGCGCCGCCGGCCACTCGCTCGGCGGCAACGCCGCGGCGAGTGTCATGGCCACCGACCAGCGCGTCCGCGCCGGAGTGAACCTGGACGGCTCCTTCTTCGCCCCGGTCCCGGTCTCCGGCCTCGGCAGGCGGCCGTTCCTCATGCTCGGCACCAAGGCCCAGCACTCGCCCGGCTCCGCCGACACCACCTGGCCGCGGGACTGGCGACGCCTGGACGGCTGGAAGCGCTGGCTGACCGTGGCCGACTCCGGCCACTTCACCTTCATCGACCTGCCCATTCTGGGCGCACAGGCCGGGATCACCGATCCTGCCGCGCCGCTGTCGGGCAAGCGGTCAGGTGAGATCACCACGGCGTACGTGGGTGCCTTCTTCGACCAGCACCTCGACGGCGAGCACGAGCCCCTGCTGAACGGCCCGTCCCCCGCCAACCCGGAAGTGACCTTCCAGAACCCCTGAGACCGGCGTGGGACACCCGCACGATGGGGACGATCCCGGCCACGGCGGACGGGGATCGGGGTTCCCGCCGGCCCTGCTCACCCCCTGGCCGGGTGCGAGCATCGCGTCGAAGACCGCCCCGTGGCCGTGGAATTCCGTGCCGCCGATCCGTGGACGGTTCCGTGGTCAGCACGGATGTGGCCCGACCTGCCTCGGAGCCAAGCTGTGAACACGAACACAGCGGGTCGATCGCGACCCACGACGTCAGGAGTGACCATGACCGGCTCGTCCACCCAGGGCATCACGACCGTCCTGCACCCGGTGTCCGACCTGGCGAAGGCCAAGGCGGTGTACGCGGCCCTGCTCGGCGTGGAGCCGATGGCCGACTCGTCCTACTACGTCGGCTTCGAGGCTGGGGGCCAGCACATCGGCCTGGTGCCGGGCGGCGGGCCGCAGGGCATGACCGTTCCGGTGGCGTACTGGCACGTGTCGGACATCGCGGCGAAGCTGGCCGAGCTGACCGCCGCGGGGGCCACCGTGAAGGAGGCCGCACACGACGTCGGCGGCGGCCGCCTGACGGCCACCGTCACCGACCCCGACGGCAACGTACTCGGACTGCTTCAAGACCGCTGAACGCCGACGACGCAGCGAGACTCGCCCGCGTCGAGCCGAGGGCCCTCAGCGCCCCTTTCGAGATCGAGTACATCAGGGTTCCCAGCGGGGAATCCGCCAGGAGCAGCTTTCCAAAGCACGCCCCGGAGCTCTGGCACGGGTCGACCAACCCGATGAGAAAGGCAGTGGCAGAACATGAACCAGCACGTCAGCGACAACCTGCGCGATGTCAAGAGCACGAAGCAGCAGCCCGAGAAGCGCACAATGAGGTTCACGCTCAACGGCGTACTCTGGTCACTCCAAGCGTTGTTCGGCTTCTTCTTCGCCGGCAGCGGATTCGGCAAGGTGCTGTTGTACGACGAGGCTCTGTATGCGGCAGCGCCTCGGGCCGTGGCTTGGTACGCCGCGGTGCCGCAGCCCCTGATCGTCTTCATCGGGGTCTGTGAGGTGCTGGGCGGTGTGGGGCTGATCCTGCCGGCGATGGCGCGGGTCAAGCCGATGCTGACGCCGCTCGCCGCCGCCGGCCTGACCCTGACGATGATCCTCGCGGCCGGTTTTCACATCGTGCGCGGCGAGTACGCGTTGGTGCCCGCGAACCTCCTGCTCGGAGGCGTCGCGGCGGTCATCACAGCCGGACGAGGGAAGCTGAGGCCCGTCGCGCCCGCGAGCATCACCACCTCACGGGCACTCTGGTCGTTCGCGGTCCTCGGCGCGGTGGTCCTGCTGACATTCGTGCCGACGTGGTACACGATGACCAACGTGCAATTCTGATACCTCGCCGAGCATGGGGCCTGGCTCGTAGCCGAGCCCACTCCCGGGGAAGCCGGCGAGATCGTCAAGCATCATCCCAGGTCAGCAAGGGTACGACACTCGCAACTGGGAGGAGTGGTACGGGTGGGGTCGCTGGGGAGGCGCTGGCTTTCGCCTTGTCCGTGGCGATCAGTCCGGAAACGGTCATGGCGGTGAGGTTCGCGCCACCGGCCACCGGCGTGGCACCGCCCGTCCAGCAGCCGGGCAGGCCGCTGCCGTGACCTGGCTCGCCGCGGGTATGCGCGGCCCGCTGAGCTGGCCCCGGGAGATCACCGCGGGGGTCACGCTGGCGGCGCTGGCCATCCCGCTCAACATCGGCTACGCGCAGATCGCCGGGCTGCCGCCGGTCGTCGGCCTGTACGCCGCCATCGTGCCGATGCTGGTGTTCGCGCTGCTCTGCTCCTCCCGCCAGCTCGTCGCCAGCCCGGACGCGCCCATCGCCGCGCTCATCGCCTCGCTGCTGGTCGCGATCGGCGCCCGCCCCGGCAGCCCGCAGTACGCCGAGCTCGCCTACGCCCAGGCGCTCGTCTGCGCGGTGGTGTTCCTGCTGTTCTACGCCTTCAAGCTGGGCTTCCTGGCCAACTTCCTGTCCGAGCCCGTCCTGGTCGGCTTCATCGCCGGCCTGGCCGTCGAGATCCTCACCAGCCAGATCAAGAAGATCCTCGGCATCCACACCACGGCCGAACGGTTCTTCCCCGAGCTGTGGGAGATCATCACCAAGATCCCGCAGGCGCACCCGTGGAGCGTCGTCGTCGGCGCCGCCACCATGGCCGTGATCATCGCTCTGCGCAGGCTCGCTCCCGCGCTGCCCGGCCCGCTGATCGCCCTGGTGGCCGCCACCGCGGTCGTGGCCTGGGCCGGGCTCGACACCCGCGGCGTCTCGGTGCTCGGCCACGTCCCGTCCGGGCTGCCGGTCCCGCACTGGCCGCAGGTCGCGCTCGGCCAGTGGGCCGCGCTCATCCCCGGCGCCATCGCCATCTGCGCCGTCACCCTGGCCGACGGCCTGCTCACCGCGCGCCGCTACGCCGAACAGCACCACTACCGGCTCGACGCCGACACCGAGTTGCGTGCCTTCGGCCTGGCCAACGTCGCCGCCGGGCTCACCCAGTCGATGACCGTCGGCTCCAGCGCCTCGCGTACCGCCGCCATGGACGCCACCGGCTCCCGCTCCCAGATCCCCAGCGCCGTCTGCGCGATCGTGGTGGCCGTCCTGGTCGCGTTCTTCTCCGGCGCGCTCGCCTACCTGCCGAACGCGGCCCTGGCCGGCATCGTCGCCGTCGCCGTCATCCGGCTCATCGACGCGGGCAGGCTGGCCGAGCTGTGGCGGCTGCGCCGCTCCGAATTCTGGATCGCCGTCGTCTGCCTGCTCGGCGTGCCCGTGCTCGGCTCGCTCACCGCGGTCATCATCGCCTTCCTGCTGTCGGCGGTGGACGTCGTACGGCGTGCCTCCCGGCCCAGCACCGCCACCCTTCGGCCGGGCGAGCACGGCCGCTACATCCGCGGCCCGGCCGAAGGCGCTCTGGCCGTCTACCGCTTCGAGAGCCAGCTCTTCTTCGCCAACGCCGACACCTTCAAAGCCGAGATCACCCACCTGGCCGACCGGGGCGCCCGGTGGATCGTCCTGGACGCCGAGGCCATCTCCGACGTCGATACCACCGGTGCGGCGGCCCTCCGCGAAACCGCCGGCACCCTGCGAGAACGCGGCGTCACCTTCGCCGTCTCCCGCGCCACCACATCGCTGCGCCACCTGCTGGCCCACTACGGCCTGACCGGGCTCACCTTCTACGACTCCAACGAGGCCGCAGCCGCCGCCTACCGGGAGAGTGATCATGGGTAAGGCGTTCGCCGACATGCTGCCCTACACCCTGGGCCTGATCGTCTCGCCGTTCCCGGTGGTGGCCGTCATCGCCCTGCTGATCAGCGCGAACGGCCGCGCCAAGGCCCTGCTGTTCGAGGTCACCTGGCTGATCATGAGCTGGGTGGTGCTGCTCGTCCTCATCATCCTGCTGGGCGCCGCCGGCGCCACCGGCCACGCCAGGCCCGCTTGGGTCAGCTGGCTCGCCCTGCTCATCGGCGTGCTCCTGCTCCTGCTGGCCGTCGCCGGCATCCGCAGGGCCGCCCGCCGCAAGCAGAGCGCCGCCCCGGAGGCGCCCCGCTGGATCGCGGCCATGGACACGCTGACCACTCCCAAGATCATCGGGGTGGCGGCCATGCTGATCGTGGCCAACCCGGTCAACCTGGCCTCCCTGGCCGGCGGCGCCCTCGCCGTAGCCGACGAGCCCCTGCCCCTCGGCCGGCAGCTCGTCCTCGCCGCCGTGTTCGTCGTCATCGGCAGCATCGGCGTGCTCGTCCCCTATGTCACCGCGCTCCGCGCAGGCGGCGACCAGCTGCTCCACCGCATGCGCGGCTGGCTGATCCAGCACAACGGCGCCCTCATGCTGCTCCTGCTGCTGAGCTTCAGCCTGCTGTTCCTCGCCAAGGGCCTGCGCGGCCTGCTGGCGTAGGGCTACGGCGTCACGATCGCGAACGCGGGATCCGGCTCTTCCAGCACGGCGGTCAGGCGGTGCAGGACGTCCATGTCGCCTTCGTGCTCGATGCCGTCGGCCGGCCGGCCGGTGAGCAGGCCGAGCAGTTGCGGCTTGGTGAGCGTGAGCGTCAGGTCCGCCGGCTGGGGCGGCGGGTCGGCCTGGTGGATGAGCACGCCGTTGGACAGGGTGGTGCGGTGGCGCTGGTTCAGGTCGGTCAGGTGCCAGTCGATGGCCAGGCTCTCGGTCCACGCCTGGGGGCCGTCGATGCGGATGGCCAGGGAGTCGAAGATCTGCTCGACGGTCAGGGCGTCGAGCATCTCCGGCGAGGTGGTGTCGAGGGTGGGGGGTACGGCGTCGCCGGTCAGCTCCAGTGCGCCGACGAGGTAGAAGTTGCGCCACGTGCCGTTCTCGGCGCCCTGGCCGAGCCGGGTGTAGACCTCGGCGAGCATCGAGCGCGCCTGGCTGTCGTGCTCGTCGGCGAAGACGGCGTCGTTGAGCAGCGAGGCGGCGAAACGCAGGTCGCCGTCGTCGATGTAGCGGCGGGCGAAGGCGAGGACGCCCTCGCGTCCGCCCATGCACTCGACGTAGCGGCGCGCCTGCTCGACCGGCGGATGTTCCCACAGGTGGGCCGGGTTGCCGTCGAACCAGCCGAGGTAGCGCTGGTAGATGGCCTTGACGTTGTGGCTGACCGAGCCGTAGTAGCCGTGGGTGTGCCATGCCTGCTCCAGCGCGGGCGGCATCCGCATGGCCTCGGCGATCTCGGTGCCGGTCATGCCCTTGTTCATCATCCGCAGCGTCTGGTCGTGCATGTAGGCGTACATGTCGCGCTGCTGCGACAGGAACGTGACGATGTTCTCCCGGCCCCAGGTGGGCCAGTGGTGCGAGGCGAAGACGACGTCGGCCTGGTCCGCGAACAGGGCGATCGCCTCGGTCAGGTAGCGCGCCCAGATGCGGGTGTCGCGCACCAGGGCGCCGCGCAGGGTGAGGATATTGTGCTGGTTGTGGGTGGCGTTCTCGGCCATGCACAGCGCCCGGCGGTCGGGCAGGAGGAAGTTCATCTCCGCCGGCGCCTCGGTGCCCGGGGTGAGCTGGAAGACGATGCGTATTCCGTCGATCGTCTCCTCCTGCCCGGTGTGCGTGATGTCCTTGCTCGGCGGGATGAGGGAGATGGTGCCGGTCGAGGTGGTCATGCCCAGCCCGGTGCCGATCTGGCCCTCGGGCGAGCGGGGCAGGGCGGGGCCGTACATGTAGGTGGCCCGCCGGTTCATCGCGGTGCCGGCGTAGACGTTCTCCGACACCGCGTGTTCCAGGAACCCGGCCGGCGCCAGGATCGGCACGCTGCCGTCGGTGACGCCGCGCACCCCGCCGAAGTGGTCGGCGTGGGAGTGGGTGTAGATGACCGCGGTGACCGGGCGGTCGCCCCGCTGGTCGCGATAGAGCTTCAGCCCGGCCGCCGCGCATTCGACGGACAGCAGCGGGTCGACCACGACGACGCCCTCGTCGCCCTCGATCAGGGTCATGTTCGACAGGTCCAGGCCGCGTACCTGATAGATGCCGCCGGTCACCTCGTACAGACCCTGTTTGACGCACAGCTGCCCCTGCCGCCACAGGCTGGGATGCGCGCTGTCGGGGCACTCCTGCGCCAGGAAGCCGTAGGAGTCGGTGTCCCACACGACCCGGCCGTCGGTCTTGACCACCGCGGGGCTGAGCGCGGCCACGAATCCGCGGTCGGCGGCCTCGAAGTCCGCCCGATCACCAAAAGGAAGGTCTGCCATGCATCCGGCCTTCCCGCTGGCGACCCCGCTCCGCCACCACCAGCCGGTACCCTCGCCCGCTCGTGACCATCTCTTTGACAGCGTCACGCCGTGCTCTCCGGCTACCCCGGGGCTCAATGCTCAGGGCGGGTGGCGAGCTTTTCGATGGTGTGGAGTTCCCGGTCGATCTTCGCGAGGGCGGCGCGGTGGAGCTGCGACTCGCTCGGGCCGGGCGCCGGGGTGCGGTCGCGCTGGTGTTCCAGGTGCGCCAGCAAGGTCTCCTCGCCCACGCGGCGGGCGGCGAAGGCGATGACGATGGTGGCGGATTGCATCAGGCACCAGCCCGGCCGGAGCCTGGCGTCCATCGTGTCCTCACCGCCGGCGGTGTCCCGCACCAGCACGCGCAGGAACTCGCCGCGCTGCTCGATGACACGGACCTGGGCGACACCGGGTTCGTAGCGGGGGGTGGAGTTCTCCAGGTCTGCGATGACCCGCCATACCGTGTCGAAGGGGGCGGCGATGCGGCGCTGACCGACGGTGGCGCCGGGCAGGGCGGCCGCCAGGACGGCGAGGCGGTCGATCGGGTCGAGCTCGGGATGCGTCACGAGTCCCACACCTCCCGGAATGCGGCTCTGGCTCGGTGCAGGCGGGATTTCACGGTTCCTGCCGGGATCCCCAGCGTGGTGGCGATCTCTTGTTCGCTGAGTCCTTCCCGGGTACGCAGGATCAGCACCACGCGTTGTGAGAGCGGCAGCCGCGCCAGCGCGTCATCGATGTCCACGAGTCCTTCCGGGGAGGCGGTGGGGTGGCCTGCGAGCGTTTCCTCCGTGGCGATCTCGACGTCGTGGCGGTGGGCGAGCCGGGTCGCCGTCCGGACGGTGACCGACCGTACCCAGGTGATGATCGCCTCGGGGGCGCGCAGCGAGGGCAGGCCACGGAAGATTTCCAGCAGAGCCTCCTGCGCCGCGTCGTCGGCCGCGGCCGGAGCGATCCGGGCGCACAATCGGCGCACGTATGGTGCCAGCTCGTCGATCAGCCGGTCCAGCGCGAGCGCGTCCCCCTGCTGAGCAGCGGCGACGATCTCGGGGTCCACGCCGGGAAGATTAGCAGGAACCTTTCGCGGGTTCCCCGCCACCTTTTCGGCAGGAGGACACCACAGAGAGGCCTGTCTTGTGAAACCAGACCTGCATATCGTCGGCGCCGGCTTGACCGGGCTCACCGCCGCCATCGAGGCGGCCGAACGTGGCTGGCGGGTGAGCGTCGCCGAGGCGAGCTCCCGGCCCGGGGGGCGGGGACGCACGCTGGCGGCTCCCTTCCGGGCCAACGCCGGTCCGCACGCGATCTACGTGGACGGGTCATGGTGGGCGTGGCTGGAGCGTCGCGGCCTCACCCCGCCCGTCGCGGAGGCGCCGCGTGCTGCCGGCCTCGTCCGGGCCGGAGGGCGGCTCGGTCCGTGGCCGGACGACCCCGGCCGGGCGATCGCCGCGCTGCCTGCTGAGGCGCCGGCCGGGGAGTCGTTGCGCGCGTGGCTGCTGCGGCACGTCGAGGCCAGGACGGCGGAGGCGATCATCGGAGTGGCCTTCATCTTCACCTTCGACCACGACCCGGGGCGGCTGTCGGCCGCGTTCGCCCAGGAGCGCCTTCGCCGGGCGTTCGCCGGCGGCGTCCGGTACGTGATCGGGGGGTGGTCCACTCTGGTCGGTCTTCTCGCCGAGCGGGCCGCGGGCCTCGGCGCGGAGATACGTACCCAGGCCCGGGTGCCCGCCCCGCCTGCGGGCCCGGCGATCCTGGCCACCAGCCTGGCCACGGCGCGTCAGCTGACCGGGGACGGCTCGCTCACCTGGCCCAGCGCCCGCGTGGCAACCGTCGACCTGGGGTTGCGGGCGGGCGGCGGCCCGGACTGGTTCCGGGTGCTGGACCTTGACGACCGGATCTACGCCGCCCGCTACAGTCTCGCCGACCCCAGCTTGGCTCCGCCCGGGCACGAACTCGTCCAGATCTCCGCCGCCTGCGCTCCGGGCGAGCGGAAGGCCGACGCCGAGCGCCGCGTACAGCATCTTCTCGACCAGGCGTGGCCCGGCTGGCGCGCCGCGGTGCGGTGGCGGCGCAGCGCCCTCCGCACGCACTGCACCGGGGCCGTCGACCTGCCCGGGACGACCTGGCACGACCGCCCGGCCGTCAGCCGGGGCCACACCCTCGCCGTGGCCACCGACCAGTCCGCCGCGCCCGGGCTGCTGGCCGAGGTCGGAATCGCCGCCGCGCAACTCGCCGTCCGGCACCTGGAAGATCGGAGGGTGCCGGCAGGGCTGCCGTCATCGGGTACGCGGGGCGTTGCGTGATGTGGCTGGGGGAGCGCGGCGGCGGCTTCGGCAGGGCCTTGCCGGTTTCCCGGCTATCTCTGAATGACGATGTCGTGTGCGGTGGTGGCGGCCGGGGTGCCGTTGCACAGCACGGCCTGTCCGGTGGAGATGAAGGCCGTTGAGCAGCCCTCGTTGTCGGTGACGACCAGGGTGGCCCGGAACGTCCCGGCGCGCGGGTAGAGGTGGGTGATCCGGGGATCGGCGGTGGTCAGGGAGGTTCCGTCGCCGAAGTCCCAGTGGTAGCGCGCCACTCGCCCGTCCGGGTCGGCGGACGCCGACGCGTCGAAGGCCGCCGAACGGCCGGTGACGACGCGGGCCGTGAAGCCGGCGACCGGCCCCTGGCCGGGCAGGACCGCGGCCGACCCGTAAGCGGGCTCCACGCCACCGGAGGTGAAGGGTGAGCCGGGCAGAGGCCGCATCGTTCCGGCGGCGCCGAGGCCGAACGCGCTGAGTGCGCCGTCGAGCCCGTCGTCGGGGTTGCCGTCACCGGGGTCGCCGGTGGAGGCGTAGAGGAATCGTCCGTCCGGTGATGTGGTGATCCCGACCGGGCCGATGCCGGCCGGGACCGGCGATCCCTTCACGGGTGTGAGCGCCCCGTCGGCGCCGACGGAGAAGCCCGACACCGCGCCGTCGCCTGGAGGGGTGTTGCCGGCTCCCGGGGCCGGGCTGGCGACGTAGACGAAACGTCCGTCGGGGGAGGTGATGATGCCTTCGGGGAAGGTCGACACGGCGTACGGCGAGTGCGGCAGCGCGGTCAGCGCGCCGTCGGAGCCGATCGCGAAACCGTAGATCTGGGAGGTGTCGCTGCAGGTCAGATAGAGGTGGCGGCCGTCGGGCGCGATGGTGATGGCCCCGCAGAAGCGGCCCAGCCGGATGGGCGGCTTGACTTCGGCGAGCGTGCCGTCGCCCCTGATGGCGAAGGTGCTGATCGCGCCGACGGAGGTGAGCCGGTCCGGGCCGGGGTCGCCGTGACCGGCGTACAGGAACCGGCCGTCGGGGGTCACCGCCAGTCCGCGCGGATTGGCCACGCTGGTTTGCGTGGGGGAGCCGCGCAGCGGGCTGATCCGGCCGTCTGGAGCGATCGCGAAGCCGGCGACCGACTTGCTGAAGACGTGGGCGACGTACAGGAAGTGCCCGCCGGGTGTCACGACGATGCCCAAGGGGGTGTTTCCGCCGGTCCGGACGGTGGCCTGCGGGGTCAGCCGGCCCTGCGGCCCCACCGTGTAGGCCGAGATGGTGCCGGCTTCGCCGTCGCCCGCGTTGGCCGCGTAGGCCATGCGGGCGTCCGGGGTGAACGCCATCTGGCGGACTCCCGGGCCCGCGGTCACGGGGTCGCCGGTCAGGATCGGGCGTCCGGTGGCCAGATCGATGACGAACCTGGAGATGTCGGAGGTCTCGCTGTTGGTCACGTAGACGGCGCGTTCGCTCCCCGGCGCCGGGTCCGGCTGGGCGCCGGCGGGCAGGGAGGGGATCAGCGCCCCCGAGACCAGCAGCGCGGTGAGGGACAGCGGGCGGCGAGCACGTCCAAGGCTCAGCTGGTGTCTCAACTTCTGTCCTCTCTGCTGGTCCCACGTCATCCTGTCGGCGGGCCTCAACCACATGGCGTTCCATCGCGTTCCGGGTGGCTCGTCCGTCACCGCTTCGGGGGCGTGGTTCCAGGCAAGGATCTTGTCACTTTGTGGATACGAAGAGTTAAAGATCGAATGCGTAGGGTGATTGCCGGGAGTCGTGCCCGCGGCTCCGACCTCATGGCGAAAGGGCGGCTTATGGCCACTGATCTGCAGGCGCTCAAGATCGACCGGTCGTTCAGCTACATCGACGTCGACGGCAACGGCGTCATCACCCGCGACGACCTGCAGGGGCTCGGCGCCCGGTTGCTCGCCGGATTCGGTGCTTCGCCGGCCGGGCCGAAGGGCCGGCAGGTCGCCGACTCCTTCGACAGCCTGTGGGACACGCTCGCGGTCGCGGCCGACCTCGACCGCGACAGCCGCATCACTCCGGACGAATACCGTGCTTCGGTGATCGCCTCGTTCATCGACGGCGACCGGTTCGAGCCGGTCTTCCGCCCGGCGATCGAGGCGGTGCTCACGGTGGCCGACACCGACGGCGACGGACACATCCAGCCGCACGAGTTCCAGCTCGTGCACGAGGCGTTCGGCCGGTCCGAGGAGGACAGCAAGCACGCCTTCGCGGCGCTCGACCTCGACGGTGACGGCGTGCTGAGCTGTGACGAGCTGCTCCACGCCGCGCGCGACTACTACACTTCCGCCGATCCCAGCGCGATCGGCAACCTGCTGTTCGGCAGGCTCTCCGCCGCGTGAACGAGCCGGCCGATGCCCGGCCTCATCTGAGCGCCCTCCTGCAGCGGGTCCCGGCCCTGGTCGGCCGGTGCCGCATGCATCCGCGCACCGAAGCCGCCGGCCGGCAGGTGCTGCGCTGGGCCGAGCGGGCCGGGCTGGCCGACGACGCCGCGGTCCGGCGGCGGCTGCACGCCATCGGCGGGCACCGCATGGCCGGACGGGTCTTCACCGACTCCAGCGACGACAAGCTCGTGCTGTTCTCCCAATGGCTGACCTGGGTGACGCTGCTCGACGACCACTGGGACGAGCGATCCTGTCCCGCTTCGCGGGAGATCGACGACACCTACGGCCGGCTGCTGCACGTGGTCGACCACGATCGCGAGCCGGCGCAGGCCGGTCCCATGGAACGCGCCTTCGCCCAGCTCTGGCAGGTCTCATCGGCCGGGATGGGGCCCGC
This sequence comes from Nonomuraea zeae, assembly GCF_005889725.1. Lineage (GTDB taxonomy): Bacteria > Actinomycetota > Actinomycetes > Streptosporangiales > Streptosporangiaceae > Nonomuraea > Nonomuraea zeae. The sequence goes on along the minus strand of NZ_VCKX01000114.1, from coordinate 12,851 downwards.
CTGGCGTGGCCGGTTCCGCGCTCATCTGGAGCTCAACCGCCGCAGCACCCACTGGGAGATCGGCATCCGGCGGACCGGGCGGTTCAGCCCGCTGGAGGAATATCCGGCACACCGCCGGATCGCCTCCGCCTCGTTCATCTTCGACGCCGGCGAGGCCGTCCTCGGCACCGAACTCCCCCCGGCCCTGATGAGCCTGCCGGCCTGGAGCGATCTCGCCGACGCCGCAAACGACGTCTCCACCTGGCTGAACGACGTGCTCACCCTGGACAAGGACGAGCACGAAGCCGATCTGTCCAACTACGTCCTGGCCGCCCGGCACCACCTCGCGCTGTCAACCTCGGCGGCCATCTCCTGGGTGATCGACCGCATCGCCGACCGGGCCGCGGACCTGCATCGGGCCGCATGCGCGCTGCCCGCCGTCTATCGCCGTCTGGACCTCTCGCACGGCGCCGCCCGGGCGGCCAGCAAGGTCGCCTGCGCCTATCTCGCCCTTCCGCACGCGAACGTGGAGTGGATCTGCGAGGCATCCCGTTACCGGTTGACGGGTGACCCGTCGCCGTCGCCCGTACCGCAGTAAGCGATCGGCTGTTCGCGGCGGGGCGCGTGTGCGCCGGGCTACGGCGGACCCGCCGCCCCTCTGCGCGACCCTTCGGTTCGCGTCAGGGGGTGAAGGCGCCGGCGTGCTCGACCGCCCATTGCGCGAAGGTGAGGCCGGGGCGGCCGAGGATGTTCTCGGTCTCCTTGGACACCAGGCCGGGCTGGAGGTAGGAGATGGCCTGCATCTTGAGGAAGCCGTCGATGATCGGCTCCGGGAGGCCGCCACGCGCCATGGCCGCCCGAGCGGCCTCGTGGGGGACCTCCTCGTAGTGCAGCGGACGGCCGATGGCCTTGCCGATCGCGTCGATCATGTCGGCTTGGGTGAGGACCTCGGGGCCGGTGAGGACCGGTTTGTGCCCGGCCAGATCGTCATGCAGCAGGGCGTGTGCGGCCACGGCCGCGATGTCGCGCTCGTGCAGCGGAGCCCATGCGGACTGTCCGTAGGCGCTGCGGACCACGTCGCCGTGGCGGATCTGCGCGGCCCACGACGTGATGGTGTTGGTGGCGAAGTAGCCGGGCCGGACCGCTGTCCACTGAAGGCCCGACTCCACGGTCGCGGCTTCCACCTCCTTGTTGTATTCGCCGCGTAGCCGGGACGGCTGCTGATCCAGCGGGTGGTCGACGTTCAGGGCCGACATGGCGACGGCCTTGGTCACCCCGTTGTCGCGGGCAAGCCGGAGCAGCTCGCCGGTGGACTCACGGATGAGGCCCGGATCGCGGCCCTGCCCCATGGCGCGCGGGTGGACGAACACGGCGTGCACGCCCTGCATGGCTGCGGCGAGGGTGGCGGGACGGGAGGGATCTCCCACCACGGCGTCCACGCCGTCGGGGAGGGTGGCGGCTGGATCGCGGGTGACGGCGCGGACGGACACGCCTTCGGCCAGGAGCAGCTCGACCAGGTGACGGCCGACCACGCCGGTTGCGCCCGTGACAAGAATCATGACCTTCTCCTTCTGCTGCCCAGCGAGTAGTATGAGTTCCGTAACATACGAGAAGCGTAGCATACGATTTGAGATGGATAAAATATGACTTCCGTAACAGATGGCGGCGGGCGCCAGCGGCGGCGGCTGACCAATGCGGTCAAGGAGGAGCTGCGCGACCTGAACATTCAGCTCTCCCAGCTCAACCGGCGGGTGGGAGCGAGCGTGAATCTCAAGGACGTCGACTGGGACTGCCTGGATCTGATCAACAGGACCGGCCCGCTCACCCCCAGCGCCCTGGCGGCCGAGGCCGGCCTGCATCCCGCCACGCTCACGGGAATCCTCGACCGCCTGCAGCGCGCCGGCTGGATCACGCGCGAGCGGACCCCGGACGCCGCCGACCGCCGGGCGGTCACCGTCCGCGCCAACCGTGACCGCAACGCCGAGCTCTTCAAGCTCTTCGCGCCGATGAACGAGCGCATGGACGTGCTGTGCGCCGACTACAGCGAGGCCGAGCTGGAGCTGCTCGCCGGTTTTCTCCGGCGGATCGTCGGCGCGGGGCGCGAGGCCACGAAAGAGCTCGCCGGAGAATGAGCCGGCATCGAGCGATCGTCCTCAGTGCCACCCTTTTACGGCCCGGCTCTCGGATCGAGGCCGGATTCTCGATCCGGGAGCGTCCGGGGGAGCGGAGCGTGACGTTCGGCGACATGGAACCGTTGACCGGAGTGCCACGCGACACGCAACGAACCAGCTCGCGACCTCCGATCGATCCACCTGCCCCGCTGGGGACGGGCGGCTATGTCCAGGTCGACGGAGCTGGTGCTGGGCTGGCGCTCAGGTGCGGACGGGTTGCGGCGACGGGTCGCCGGTGAGGGTGGCGGTCACGGCGTCGATCAGGTGCTCCTCGACGTCGCCGGCGCGCATGCCCCGGTCGGCTGTCAGCTGCTCCCAGACGGAGACCGAGGTCATCGCCCACGCCAGGTTGGCGGCGACGTCCGCGGCAAGACCGGGCCGCAACCGTCCGGCGGCTTCCAGGCGGCGGGCGGCGGCGAGGAACCCCCTGTGGAGCTCGTCCATCCGATCTTTCCAGGCCGCGGCGGCGTCGGCGTCGTCGCGGCGGGAGGCCAGCAGCACCGAGGCCACCGGGTGGATCGTCGCCGCGTAGCGCAGCCAGACGCGCAGGAAGGCGCGGAACGCCTCGAGGGGTTCCTCCCCTGTCAGCGCCTTCTCGCAGCGCGTGCGGATCCCGTCCTGCTCGTCCATATCCCGTACGACGGTCACGAGCAGGCTGGCCCGGGAGCCGAAGTGGAGGTAGAGCGCCTGCCGGGAGATCCCTGCCGCGCGGGCCACGTCGGCCATCGAGACTCGCGGGCCCTGCTCGATGATGAGCCGCCGGGCGGTCTCCAGGATGCGCGATCGCGTGCTTGACACGTGTCAAGCATAGCTCTAGCTTGACACGTGTCAAGCACTAAGGCTCCCGAGGAGGCACCCGATGGACACCACCCGCCCGGCGGCCGTCGCCGCGCTCACCGCGATGGGCGCGGTCAGTGCCGGCGACCGGGACGCCTGGCTCGCCTGCTACGCGCCGGACGCCGTGCTCCATGACCCGGTCGGCGGCTCCCCGCTGGATCCCCACGGCGCCGGTCTGCGGGGGAGGGCCGCCCTAGAACGGTTCTGGGAGCTCACCGTCGCCCCCAACGAGGTGCGTTTCGAGGTCGCCGCGGTGCACCCCGCCGGTGACGAGGCCGCGGTCGTCGCCTCGGTCTCCATCCGCTTCCCCACCGGCGCCTCCGCTTGCTACGACGGCGTCTTCGTTTACCGGATCGAGGACGGGCGGATCTCCTCGCTGCGCGCTTACTGGGACCTGGGCCGCGTCCTGTCCGCGCTCGGCGCCTGACCGGTGGCGATCACATCGCGGAGCAGGCCAGGCCGCAGCTCACCCCTCCAGTGCGATCTTGACAGCGGAGTGGGACAAGGCGACCTCAACCGAGGCACGCGACTTCGTGTGGCCCGCAGCGACAGGCGCGGGCCGCACGCCCACCACAATCCGCTGGCGCCCTATCGCCGAGGGCAGGCTGCGCTACCACCCCAAGGTCCCCCGGCGGATGCCATGCGGTCTGGTAGAGATCACAGCTCAGCGTGTCGGCGCTCACGGGCGTGAGGTTGAGATCGAACACCTTCACCCGCACCTGCCCCGCGTGCTGAAGGAGGCCCCATGACTGCCGCGGGTTCAGCTGTGGTGCTGGAGGTATTGAAGCCACTCACGCACCAAGGCGCGCTCCCGGTCGGTCACGCCTGCCCTGTTCGATTGCTGCGCACGTTTGACATCTGCCTCCATGTAGCGGCATATCGACGGCACTCGCCACAGGTCGGGCACCGGCACGCCCAAGAGGAACTCGCGATCCGGACCGAACAACCCATGCTCTGCGGCCAGGGCGAACCAACCCGCGTCGGCCTGCTCCACCAAGCCTGGCGTCTCCTCATCCACCCAGCCGTCCACCCAAGCGTCCCGCCGACCATCCGCTGGCCCCGCACGTCGCCAGCAGCCCCACCGCCGTCAACGGTGGTGTGCCCGCCGGCACCTCGCCGGGCAGCAACTGCAGGCCGGCAGCGCGCAGCAGCTTCGCGACCCTCTGTTCATACACGGCTGTCGCCCTTCATCCGCACAGGATCGATTCCCGACGATTCGAGATCATCTCGCATCCGTCCAGCGCCGTCCTCGTTCAGTCCGGAAAAGATCACATGTCACACTCCTGGCGTTGAGGCTCTCTCAGGAGGCGAGCAGGTGCCGGCGCGTCATGCCGCCACCCAGACGATTCCTTGGAGCTCTCATGTCCACCGCCTATGTCGCCACCGCCCTGGTGACGATCGCCGCCAACGCCTTCTCCGCCGTCGCGGCCATGACCCGCCTCAAGCCGATCATGCGGACGCTGGGCCCGGCGCTCCACAGAGCCGGCGTACCGGAGTCGTGGCTGGTCTTCCCCATCGGCGCGCTGAAGGCCGCGGGCGCTCTCGGCCTGGCGCTCGGCCTCCTCGGCCTGCCCCTGATCGGTACGGCCGCGGCGGCCGGGCTCAGCGTCTACTTCGTGTGCGCCCTCTACACCCACCTGCGCGTCTACGACTTCTCGCCCCAGTTCTACCTGGCGATCGTCTTCCTCGGCCTGGCCGTGGCCACCCTGTCCCTCGACCCCACGCTGGTGCTGAACGTCGCGAGGTAACGGGGACCCGGCGGGGCTCGCCCGCCGAGCTCGGCGTCGGGCTAGGCAGTGAAATCCTGGACCAGCTTGATGAACTCGCCGGGGCGTTCGGTCCGGGAGACATGGCCGGTGTCCAGCTCGGCGTAGGAGCTGCCGGGGATGGCGGCGTGGATCTCGCGGGCGCTCTCCACCGGGATGAGCGCGTCGTGGGTGGCGCCGACGACCAGCGTGGGTGTCTGGATCCGGGGCAGCAGGTGGCGGATCTCGATCCGGCGGACGAGGTCGATCTGGCGCAGGCGGTCGGGAGACGGCTGGAGGAATGCCGCCTGTTTCGCCAGGTCCTCCGGGCTGAGCGAGTTGAGGTAGTGGCGGCTGAAGCCCATCATCATGGCGAAGCGGGCGAAGCCGTCCGGATGCTCCGCCAGGTCCAGCCAGACCGCTGTCAGGGTGCGCAGGTAGGCGTCCTCGGCGTGGGCCGGACCGGACACCGGGATCAGGCGGCGGACCAGATCGGGCCGGGTGGCCGCCAGCGACAGCGCGACCACCGCGCCCAGCGAGAAGCCGACCAGGTCCACCGGCGCCTTCCCGGAGTCCTCGATGACGGCGGCCAGCTGCTCGGTCAGGAGCTCGACGGTCAGCGGGCCGCCGTCGTCCTCGGCCAGGTCGCTGCCGCCGACGTCGGGCAGGATCACGGTGTTGCGGGCGGCGAGACGTTCCGCCATGCCGTCCCAGGTCATCGAGCCGGGGCCGGTGCCGTGCAGGAGCAGCAACCCCGGGCCGTCGCCGAGCGTCCGGTAGGCGATGCGGGTTCCGGAGACGTTCAGGTGATGGGTCATGGCGACCACGGTGCCAACCCTGGCGCGAAAGGGGGAGCGGACCGGATTCCCTAGGACAAGCAGTCCTAGAGTGTGACATTTCATCGTGCTGCGGGATGGGGTGATGGATCGCCATGAGCTGGGCAGGCCCGCAGCCGAGGCGGTCGAGCGGCTCGGCAACTGGTGAAAAGCCTTTGAGACGCCTGTGGCGCGCTGGCTAATCTGCCGTCCATGATCTCACTCGCGCGGCACCGCCTGACCCCTGCCGAAGCCGGCCCGGCGCTGCGCGCGCTGTGCGAGTGGACGCCGGCCGATGCACCGGGCGGCGGCCTCCATCCCGGGGACGTGGGGTGGTATCTGCGGTTCGACGACGCGGCCGTTTTCCTCTGGAGTGACGGTGCGCTGCCGGTGGCGGCCGGCTTCCTCGACGGTCCCGTGCTGCGCGTGACCGCCGCGCCCGGCGCCGATCTCGGGGCGCTCGCGGCCGATGCCGAAGAGCTGCTCCAGCCCGGCAACGACTGGTCCGACGGTCTGCCCGTGCCCGGGTGGGAGCACGAGCAGAAGGAGTCCTGGCTCGTCATGTCGTGGACCCCGCGACCGGTGTCGAGCCGCGCCGAGCCGGTCGGGGAGGCCGACGTGGCCGACCGGGTGCTGGTGCAGCGGTCCGCCTTCGCGGGATCCACGTTCACCGTCGAGCGCTGGCGCACGATGCAGCGGTCGCCGGCGGGCGGGATGGCGGTGGAGGCGCTCGTACGCACGCCCGAAGGGGAGCCCGCGGCCGCCGCGACCGGATGGTTCGCGGGCACGGGCAGGTGCGGGCTGCTCGAACCGGTCGGCGCCCATCCGGACCATCGCGGGCACGGCTACGGCCGCGATGCCGTGCTGGGCGTCTGCGCGGCACTCGCCCAGCGGGGCGCGAGCGCGGTCTCCGTTGTGACACGGTCCGAAAACGACGCCGCGGTGGCGCTCTATCGATCGGCCGGGTTCACCGTCGTACGCGAGAATCGCGATTGGGCCCGCCCTCGACGGGCTTGACCGGCGTACCCACCTGAAGCCGCCGCCGCCGGCGTTCGAGGAAGCCGCTCACCGCCATCAGGCACTCACTCCAGGTCCGGTACGTGGACCCGCAGTGCCGGGGCCGGGCTTGGCCGGGGACGCTCGGGCGTGGCGGGCAGCCACGCCAGAGCCAGGAGGAGGCCGAGGAGTCCGAGGCCGCCGCCGGTCACCAGGACGAGGTCCAGTCCATGGACGAAGGCGGAGCGGACCGTGCCCTCCAGGGCTGCGAAGCCGGCGGATCGTGCGGCGGCCAGCCCGGCGAAGACGCTTTCGCGGGCCTGCTCCGGCACCGCGGCACGATAGGCGGACGTCAGGATCGAGCCCAGCACCGCTGCGCCGAAGCTGCCGCCCAGGGTGCGGATGGACTGGTTCACCGCGGCGCCGACGCCGGCGTTGCCGGGCGACAGCGCGCCCAGCGCCGCGTCCATGACCGTGGGCAGGACGCAGCCGAGCCCGAGGCCGTACATGGCGGTCCACCCGGCCGCCAGCGCGGTGCCGCTGCCCGTACCGGTGGTGGCCCCCCAGAACAGGCCCCCGGCGAGCAGGGCGAACCCCAGCCCGGCCGCCAGCTTGGGCCCGATCAACCGGCTCAGCCTGCCTGCCGCCGACATCCCGATGAGCATCCCGGCGATGAGCGGCAGCAGCCGCAAGCTGCTGCCCATCGCGTCCGTCCCCAGGTTCGCCTGGAAATACTGCGGCAGCGCGAACAGCACGCCGAACATGGTGAAGTTGACGAGCGTGGCCAGCGCGATGCCGACGGTGAAGCGCGCATTGGCGAACAGCGAAAGGTCCACCAACGGCGCGCCGGCCCGGCGCTCCCAGAGGACGAACAGCGCCAGCGCGGCCATCCCGCCGAGGACCGGCCCGAGCACGGCGGCGTCGGTCCAGCCTCGTTCGCCGATTTCGATGAGACCGTAGGTCAGGCCCGTCACCGCCGCGCTCGACAGCACCACGCCGGCCGCGTCGATACGCCTGCCGCGCTCCCGCCGCGATTCGGGCAGCCAGGCGGCGACCGCGAGGAACGCCAGGACGACCACGGGGATGTTGATCAGGAAGACCGAGCCCCACCAGAAGTGGTTCAGCAGCCAGCCGCCCAGGATCGGGCCGATGGGAAAGGCCAGCAGGGAGGCGCCCGCCAGCGTTCCGATCGCCTTCGGCCGCTCCTCGGCGGTGAACATCGTCGGGATCAGCGCCAGCATGGTGGGCATGATGAGCGCCGCTCCGAGGCCCAGCAGGGCGCGCGCCGCGATGAAGATCCCGCTCGAGGGGGCGTAGGCGGCGAGCAGCGAGCTGACGCCGAAGACGACCAGCGCGGCCAGCAGCGTCTTCCTGCGGCCCAGGCGGTCGCCCAGCATCCCCGCCGGGATCATGCCGGCGGCCAGGACCAGCGTGTAGACGGTGACGAACCATTGCAGCTGGGCGTTGTCGGCGTGCAGGTCCTCGGCCATGCTCGGCAGCGCCAGGTTCAGGATGGTCACGTCGAAGCCCACGGCCAGCGACGTGAGCACGAGCGCGATGAGCGCCCACCATCTGCGTGAGTCGGGTTGGTGCGACATGGCGGGGGCCTACTTCGCGGCGTTCATGACGAGCTTGTCGAACTCGCGGTCCGGCAGCGTCCTGTTGAGCTCCAGGAGCTGGTCGGCCGTCCAGCCGACCGCGTAGCGCGTCTCAGGCTTGCCGGCTTCGACGGCCTGCCGGATGGCGGTGGCGACGACGCCGGGGTCGCTGCCCTGGCTGTTCTCGCCGAGCTGCGTCTCGGCGCGCCGGGCCATGGCCTCGGCCATCTTCCCGTACGCGGTCGCGCCGGAGATCTCACGGAGGTCCTGCGCCGTGCGGTCTTCGAACTCGGTCTTGATGATGCCCGGCTGGATGATCACGACGTCGATGCCGAACGGCTCCACCTCCATGCGCAGGCTGTCGGAGTAGGCCTCCAGCGCGTGCTTGGTCGCGTAGTACCAGCAGCCGAGCGGGAGCGCGATCTCGCCTCCGATGGAGGAGACGTTGACGATCGTGCCGGACCCCTGCTCGCGCATGTACGGCAGGACGAGCTGGGTCAGCCGGGCCGGCGCGAAGACGTTGACCTCGAACTGGTCGCGCGCCAGGTCGATGGGGATGTCCTCGGCTGCGCCGTGCAGGACGGTGCCGGCGTTGTTGACCAGTACGTCGATGCGGCCCTGCTCCTCGATGACAGCGGCGACCACGCGTTCCAGGTCTTCCGGCCGGCGCGCGTCCAGCGCCAGGGCGTGTCCACCGGCGGCGCGGATGTCGTCCATCTTCGGCACGCGCCGCGCGGCGCCGTAGACGATGTGGCCGGCGCGGATGAGCTCGAGCGCGGTGGCCTTGCCGATGCCGGCGGAGGCGCCCGTGACGAGAACGACCTTTTCCATGATGAATCTCCTCTTCGGTCGGGGTAAACGCTAGGCTTGCGTTCCGAGACGAGACAACTCGCACAATTTATCTGCGCAGGTAGAAGGCCATATGTTGGTGCAACAAGCTTGTTGCTGAGTGCAACATGGTTGCCGGCGCCGCGTTCGATCGGGAGAGGACGACATGCCAGGAGACCGGTTGACGGCCGAGGATCGCCGCCGCATCGCCGAAGGGCTGGCGGCCGGCCTGGCCTACGCGGAGATCGCCCGCCGGCTGGGACGGTCCAGGTCCACCGTCACCCGCGAGATCGCCAGGAACGGCGGCCCGCACGGCTACCGGGCGGCCCGCGCGCAGCATGCGACGAGCTGGCGCGCCCGCCGCCGCAAGCGCGCTCCCCACGCCGACGTTCCGCACATCACCGGCGACCGTGCCGCCGGCACGGCCCGGGAGTTCGAAGAACAGTTCATCGCCATGATGATCGAGGGCGGGATGGCACCCATGACCGCCAGGGTGTTCGCCGCGCTCTTCCTCAGCGAGGGCGGCAGCCTGACCGCCACGGAGCTCGTCCGGCAACTCCACGTCAGCCCGGCGACGATCTCCAATGCCACCAAGTGGCTGGAGCAGAGAGGGATGATCGCCAGGGAGCGCGAGGCGCGCCGGGTACGCTACTTGGTCGACGTCGATGTCTGGTACCGCACCTGGGCGGCCAGCGCCAGGTCGATAGCGCTGTGGGCCGACACCGCACGGCACGGCGCCACGATCTTCGGCACGGACACGCCCACCGGCGACCGGCTCCGCACCACCAGCCAGTTCTTCGCGCTCCTCGGCCACGACATGGGCCAGGCGGCCGAGCACTGGCGCCAGGTCCTGTCCATGCGACGCCAGTGATGGTGAAGGTGAGCTCATCGGCGAGCAGCGCGAAGTGCCGCACCTGGTGGCACGCCCGACGAAGGCGACGCAGCGCGGGCGGCAGGTCGGCCTGCCAGTTCAAGGACGCCTGTCACCCAGCTGGGGTGCCCGGTCGAGCTCGTCGCGAGCAGCGTCTCCACACGGATGACCGCGCTCATCGCGGCACGTGCGTGCGGGATCAGCGGTCACCGTCTCCAGAACAGCAGGTGAGTGACTCCGCTGGGGCTCGGGACCGTGTCCAGGTGGAAGCGGTCGAGCAGGTCGGTGTGGCTCTCCCACAGTCGTTCGCCTCGGCCGAGCTCGACGGGCGCGACCGCGATGTGCATCGTGTCCACCAGGCCGGCCTCGATGAACTCGCGGACGGTCGCGACTCCGCCGCCGAGGCGCACGTCCCGGCCGCCGGCGGCCTGCTTCGCGCGTGCCAGCGCCTCGGCCGGTGTCGCGTCGAGGAAATGGAAGGTCGTGTCGGCCAGGGTGAAGGACGGCCGCTCGTGGTGGGTGAGCACGAAGACCGGGGTGTGGAACGGCGGGGTGTCTCCCCACCAGCCCTGCCACTCGTGGTTCTCCCAGGGGCCACGCTGCGGGCCGAACTTGTTGCGTCCCATGATCTCCGCTCCAATGTTGCGGGTGTGGTCACGGGTCAGGTAGTCGTCCAGGCCACGGGTGCCGCCGGGGTCGGTGCGGTTCACCCAGCTGGCGGTGGCGCCCGCCCAGGACCAAAGGGGTGCGGGGTCCGCGTGGCCGAAGGGCCGCTCCAGGCTCTGCCCCTCACCGGCGCCGAACCCGTCCTGCGACACGTTGAAGCACTGCACCCTCAACAACTGCGACGACATGCGTCCTCCTCTGGGAGCTGACGACGGAACGCCCAGGCCGGGCGCCCCTTCCGAGAGGTAGTCGGAGCAGCGGGGAGATTTTTGCGCTGCCCGGACGCGCCAGGGCGCCTTTGGGTGAGCGGAGCCTAACGCGGCACTTTCCCGCGCCGTACGATGATCGCCGCACCCAAGGCGAGGGCCGCATACCCGCAGGTCACTCCCAAACCCGCCCAGGGCGGGAGCGGGTAATACCCTCCGAGCAACGACATCACCACGTCCACATGCGCGAACGTCGGGACGCTCTGCGTGATCGCGAACCCGGCGGCAGGAGTGACCATCAGCAGCCACGGCGCCAGGCCCGCGGTCGCCAGCACGTAGGGCACGACGACCAGCGCGATGGCCAGCCCGGCGGCGACGACGGCCCGCTCGACCAGCGCGGCCAGGCCCAGAGCCAGTACGGCGGCGGCCGCGGTCAGCGCCGCGTAGCCGACGATCACCCGCAGCTCGGTGCCCAGGGTGATCGGCTGGATCGGGTTCTGATTGGCCCGCAACATCGCCAGCCCGACCGGGACCACGACCCCCGCGGCGACCAGCCCCGCCACGAACGCGACCGCGCCGACCACCACGGCCTTGGCCGCCAGCAGCCGCCCCGGATGCGGCTCGGCCGGCAGACCCGGCCCGGTCAGCCCGCCCCGGCGCTCCGACGTGAAGAACGAGACCGCCACCACGAGCACCAGGATCAGCCCCATGACCCCGCCGATCAGCATGAGGTCGGCACGCAGACCGCCGTCCACCGTGGCGGGCCCGATGTCGCCGCCCCCGGTCACGAGCAGCCTGCCGCCGGACTCGACGACCCCGCCCGGGTGATGCGGGCTCTTGCCGTCGGGCCCCAACGAGACGCCGACGTCGTCACGCTGCCACGGACCGTTCGCGCCCTCCAGAGTGATCTGGTCGAAGGTGGCGGTGGCCTGGGCGAAGGCTTCGGCCATCTCCCACAGCGCGCCCGGCGAGGTGGCGAACAGCCCGATCTCGGCCGTCTCTGGCAGCCCGGTCAGCCTGACCGTGCTGACCTCGGTCCAGATCTCGCCGTCCCGTGACTCGTAGCCGGTGAGCGTGCCGCCCGACCTGGTCAGCCGCAGCCACACGGGCCCCCGCACTGGACCGCCGGCCACGTCGTGGACGAAGTTGTGCTGCATCCGCACGCCGTGGCCGCCGGTGATCATGACGGCGGCGTACGGCGTGCCTCGCGCGAGGCTCTGCCTGACCAGGAGCCCGGCCTTCGCCCACGGCACCACCCCCTCCTTGACGTTGCGCACCCCGGGTACGACGTCCGGCTGCCGCATCTCCCCGGTCATGTCCGACACCCGGGCGGTGATGCTGCCGTTCCCCTTGAGCGGCTGGTGCACGAAGTAGTACCGGTCGGAGACCGCCGTGCCGTCAGGGCCCACCAACGGCGCGGGGCAGGGGCCCTCGCCCTTGTGGGTCACGCACGTGCTGCGGGCGCCCCCGGCGACCAGCAGCCCGAGCGACACGGTGACCAGCACGGAGGCCGCCATGACGAGCAGCCGGCCCCGCACGGCGCGGAAGCCGGCCCACTCCGCGCGCAGCAGCCGGGAGAAAGGCGTGAATGAACTCATGCCGATGGTTGTAGACGGCACCCGGTTCCGGCCCGGTCGCACCGGCTGCGACCCGGCTGGAACCTGGGATCTGGCATCGTTGCGGGCATGGCACCTCGACCAGGCCACCGCTTCGGCCGCCCCGCCCGCACGACGACCGGCGGTGCGGGGCGGTGAGGGTCCTCGTCGTCGAGGACTTCGAGATCCTCGCCCGCTCCATCGGAACCGGGCTGCGCCGCGAGGGCATGGCCGTCGACGTCGTCCTGGACGGAACCGCCGCCCTCGACCGCCTGGCCGCCACCCGCTACGACGTGGTGATCCTCGACCGCGACCTGCCGGGCGTCCACGGGGACGAGATCTGCCGGCGGCTGGCCCACGGCCGCTGCCAGACCCGCGTACTGATGCTCACCGCCTCCGGCACGATCGAGGACCGCGTCGACGGGCTCAGCCTCGGCGCCGACGACTACCTGCCCAAGCCGTTCGCGTTCGCCGAGCTGGTCGCCCGCGTCCGGGCCCTGGCCCGCCGGGCCACCCCGCCGCTCCTGTCCCTTATACACATCTC
>NZ_VCKX01000113.1 GCF_005889725.1 Nonomuraea zeae | reverse complement strand
GGCTCGGAGATGTGTATACGAGACAGCGCCCCACACAGGGCCACCACCCCATCCAGCCTTCGCCCGCCCCACACAGGACCGCCACCCTATCCAGCGTTCGCGTGCGCGGGACGGTGCGAACCGGGGGCCGGACAGGCGAAAGCCCCCGCGTGGTGTGTACGCGGGGGCTTTGCTCGAACCTGGGCGGTTGGGCCCGTCAGTTCTGGATCGGCGCGGCGATCGCGGCAGCCGAGTCGGGGACCTGCGAGGCCGACTCACCCTTGAAGATGAACGTGGCGTTGTCGCCTTCGCCCTCGATCGTCACCTTCACGACCTGCCCCGGCCGGAGCTCGCCGTAAAGGATCTTCTCCGACAGGGAGTCTTCCAGCTCGCGCTGGATCGTCCGCCGCAGCGGCCGAGCGCCCATGACCGGGTCGTAACCGCGGTCGGCCAGCAGCTGCTTGGCGTCGGGCGAGACGTCGAGCCCCATGTCGCGGTCCTTCAGCCTGGCGTCGACCTGGGCGAGCATCAGATCCACGATCTTGATGATCTCGGCCGGCGTCAGCTGGTGGAAGACCACGATGTCGTCGACACGGTTGAGGAACTCGGGCCGGAAGTGCTGCTTGAGCTCTTCCTGCACCTTGGACTTCATCCGGTCGTAGTTGGAGTCGGCGTCGTTGGACTTCGCGAACCCGACCCCGATGCCCTTGGAGATGTCCCGGGTGCCGAGGTTGGTGGTCATGATGATGACCGTGTTCTTGAAGTCGACCACGCGGCCCTGGGCGTCGGTCAGGCGACCGTCTTCCAGGATCTGCAGCAGCGAGTTGAAGATGTCGGGGTGGGCCTTCTCGATCTCGTCGAAGAGGACCACGGAGAACGGCTTGCGCCGCACCTTCTCGGTGAGCTGGCCGCCCTCCTCGTAGCCGACGTAGCCGGGAGGCGAGCCGAACAGCCTGGAGACGGTGTGCTTCTCCATGAACTCCGACATGTCCAGGCTGATCAGAGCGTCTTCGTCACCGAAGAGGAACTCGGCCAGAGCCTTGGACAGCTCGGTCTTACCGACGCCGGACGGACCCGCGAAGATGAACGAGCCACCGGGACGGCGCGGGTCCTTCAGACCGGCACGGGTGCGCCGGATGGACCGCGACAGACCCTTGATGGCGTCGTCCTGGCCGATGATCCGCTTGTGGAGCTCGTCCTCCATGCGGAGCAGGCGCTGCGACTCCTCCTCGGTCAGCTTGAAGACCGGGATGCCGGTGGCGGTCGCCAGGACCTCGGCGATGAGCTCCTGAGTGACCTCGGCCACGACGTCCATGTCGCCGGCCTTCCACTCCTTCTCCCGCCGCTCGCGCTTGAGCTGGAGCTGCTTCTCCTGGTCACGGAGGGCAGCCGCCTTCTCGAAGTCCTGCGCGTCGATCGCGGACTCCTTGTCCCGGCGGACATTGGCGATCTTCTCGTCGTATTCGCGCAGGTCCGGCGGAGCGGTCATCCTGCGGATGCGCATCCGGGACCCGGCCTCGTCGATGAGGTCGATCGCCTTGTCGGGCAGGTAGCGGTCGCTGATGTAGCGGTCGGCCAGCTGCGCGGCGGCCACCAGCGCGTCGTCGGTGATGGACACGCGGTGGTGTGCCTCGTAGCGGTCGCGCAGACCCTTGAGGATCTCGATCGTGTGGCTGAGCGAGGGCTCGGCCACCTGGATCGGCTGGAAACGGCGCTCCAGCGCGGCGTCCTTCTCGAGGTACTTCCGGTATTCGTCCAGCGTGGTCGCGCCGATCGTCTGCAGCTCGCCACGCGCCAGCATCGGCTTGAGGATGCTGGCCGCGTCGATCGCGCCCTCGGCGGCGCCCGCACCCACGAGCGTGTGCAGCTCGTCGATGAACAGGATGATGTCGCCGCGCGTGCGGATCTCCTTGAGCACCTTCTTCAGGCGCTCTTCGAAGTCACCGCGGTAGCGGGAGCCGGCGACCAGGGCGCCGAGGTCAAGCGTGTAGAGCTGCTTGTCCTTCAGCGTCTCGGGCACCTCGCCCCTGACGATCTTCTGCGACAGGCCCTCGACGACGGCGGTCTTGCCGACGCCGGGCTCGCCGATCAGAACCGGGTTGTTCTTGGTCCTCCGGGAGAGGACCTGCATGACCCGCTCGATCTCCTTCTCACGGCCGATGACCGGATCCAGCTTGCCCTCGCGGGCCGCCTGGGTCAGGTTTCGGCCGAACTGGTCGAGCACCAGGGAAGTCGACGGGGCCGACTCCTGCGGGCCGCCCGCCGCGGCCGGCTCCTTGCCCTGGTAACCGTGGAGCAACTGGATGACCTGCTGCCTGACACGGTTGAGATCAGCTCCAAGCTTGACCAGCACCTGGGCTGCCACACCTTCACCCTCACGGATGAGCCCGAGCAGGATGTGCTCGGTGCCGATGTAGTTGTGACCCAGCTGCAAAGCCTCACGGAGCGACAGCTCGAGGACCTTCTTGGCCCGCGGGGTGAACGGAATGTGCCCCGACGGAGCCGACTGGCCCTGGCCGATGATCTCCTCGACCTGCTGGCGCACACCCTCAAGGCTGATGCCGAGGCTCTCCAGAGCCTTGGCGGCTACGCCTTCACCTTCGTGGATCAAACCAAGAAGAATGTGCTCAGTGCCGATGTAGTTGTGGTTGAGCATCCTGGCCTCTTCTTGGGCCAAGACGACAACACGCCTCGCTCGGTCGGTGAACCTCTCGAACATCTCGTCGCTCCTCACAGAGCGGTCAGTCAGGCCGGTAAATCCGGTCCCGTCATCCCGCATGCTAGCCCTGGCTCGGCGAACCGTGCCCACTGCCGCTGACACGCTCTATAGCAGAGACGTTCCCCGAGAGCAGGGCGTTCACCCTCCATCCAACTACTGTTCGGGGGTGCCATGTTCCCGATACGCCGCAAGCGAACGAGGTTTAAGACGCTTCACGGAAGCGGCTGAAAAATTGCCACCCGGGCGTACGCAGATCAACACGGATCGGCCATCAGGACGCTTGGAGCGAGTCGGCGTTGGGGCACACCCTCGCCCGCACATCTCAGATGCCGCGTCCGTATCTGTTACGCAATCATCCTATGTCCCGATGCAATGCTTGGCCAAGCGCACGCGCTACGCCCTGAGCACAACGAGGCACACGCCGCCACGCTCCCACCGCGCGTAATCCGCCGTCTGGTCAGCCGGGTTACCGGACGCCGTCCTCCGCGCCCGCCGGCCAATCGTCCTTGACCGCCATCGCGCCGCCGCGTGCCGCATCGGCGACGCGAATGCCGGGCCGGCGGGACTGGACGGCCGACCATGAATGGCAGGCGCCTCTTTGGCCGTCGGAGGCGTACCTCTCCGATGCCGGCCGCGCCATCTCACCGATGCCGAACGCGCATCTCTTGGATGACACCCATACCGGTCTGGGATGGCGGTCCATACCGGTCTTGGATGACGCCCATACCGGTTCGGATGGCGGTCCATACCGATCCGAGATGGTGGCCCATACCGATCCGAGATGGCGGCCCATACCGATCTGAGATGACGGTCATCCTGGTTGGTGTCGTGCTCACTCGCGCCGCTTCCCGCACTTCACGCACTCCCGGGCGCCCGGCATTGTGCGGACATCCCCCAGGGACACGGCATTGCGCGAACATGCCCGGGGTCATGGCATTGTGCGGCGCATGCTCGCGGTCGCGGGTTATGCCCGCCCCGCGCCCATCCCCCGCGACCGCAAGTTTCCGTCTCGTGAAGGTGCCGGCAACACGTATAACCGGCGACGGCGCGCGGGTGTGCGGCGGGCATAACGTGACTTCGGAGAGATGGGCACCCGGCATAACCCGTCTGCCCGCCGCGACATGGAACGGGCCATCGGAAAATCGTCCGTGGGGTAAACCCCTGACGGTGATCTATGGATGTCACCGCGCTTAAGCATGATCTCGGCCGGGGCCGGTGCCGGGCAAAACCCGCTCATGCGGGATGGGCCCGCGGCCGTGGAAACGAGCTGCCGGAGGATGGGCAGGGCCGCCGGATGGGCGAGCGGGGCCCAAAACCGCTAGACGCGCGGCCTCTTGGCTAAACCACCGCTACCCCCGGCGGCCGAAACGATGCGCACCCGCACGCCCGGCGCATGTTCATGCGCAGACCTGGAGCGTACGTTGAATGAGGTATCCCCGTCCCGCACACGAGCATTCGGCGACGCGGGAACGGGACACTCACATATGCGGGCCCTCGCCGGTGAAACAGCCCCGGGACGGACTGGAAGACGAGCCCAAAACGCCCACATATGGGGGGATCAGAAGATCATTGTCCGTAGCGTCCCACATTCTGGAACGCCCAACAAATGATCATGCGCTTATGGCGGCCGCCGGGGTCCTAGGCGAACGGCATAAGCGCATGGTCAGGTGATGGCCCTCTCAGTGAGCCGCTTCGTACTTCTCCACGACGGTGGAGGCGATTCGGCCGCGCTCGCTGACCGGCAGGCCGTGAGCCTTGGCCCACTGCCGGATCTCCGAGCTCTTCTCGCGGCTCATCGCGCGGTTGCCGCCGCGACCACGACGACGCGCGGACACCGCACCCGCCTTGCGCGCATGCTGCACGAAAGGCGTGAGCGCGTCCCTCAGCTTCTTCGCGTTAAGGTCGCTGAGGTCAATCTCATAGGAGGAGCCGTCAATAGCGAAGCTGACCGTCTCATTGGCCTCGCCCCCATCGAGGTCATCGATGAGAATCTCCTGGATCTGCTTGGCCATCTACGCAATCCTTTCCCGGAGCATTGTTTCATTCGCCTGCCCAAACATATACCCGGAAAGGCGCGGAGACAATTCAGCGCAGCGGGGATTCGCTGACTCGCTGATCAGGTTTGCTTCTCGGCCTGATCCTGCGGGTTTGGACGCCGTCCAGCGCCCTCGGCGCGGACCAACTTCACTACGCCAAAGATGAAGGCTCCGGCGACCACGAGCGGGGGGATGAGCGCTGACAATACGTCTGTTACGGCTTCCATTCGTCCTCGGCTCCACGGCTAGCGGGGTTTCGGGGGCGCATTTGCGCATGCAGCGCGGCCGACAGGAGCCCGAGGCCCCCTCATGACGCGCAAGAGCGCAACCACCCGCACCCGACCATAGCGGCACACAGATGCCCTGTGTGTCACAGGGGCGCCAACATCCGGCAACCCGGACGCCCCATAGCCTAATGCCAGTCTCTCCAGGCTCCTTACCGGATCAAGCGAAAATTTTGCGAAAAGGCATCTGCGCAGGTGCACAAGGCTCAGCGAAGATCTTTAACGACACGCGTTCCGGCCAGCCTGTCGTGCGGCCCGCGCTCGAGCGGCTTGTCGATCAGGATGAGCAACCCGACTCCGAACAGCAGCATTCCGGCCAGGAGATTGATGACCGGAATCCCCATCAGCATGACCGGTCCCGGATAGACCAGGGCCCGTTTGAGCAGCGCCCGTGACGGAACGTCTCCAGGCGCCAGGCGAATCCTCATGATCGCCTTGCCGAACGTTCGGCTGTGTCTCGAATGCGCCCGCCAGTCGTAACCGGCATAACCCAGTCCCGCCGCCAGCCATGCGAGCACCCCGGGCAGCCGCTCGCCCAACGCCTCCGACATCCCGACAGTCCGGAAGATGCCCCACAGCGCTATGAACAGAATGTAATAGAAGACCCCGAAGACGAGACCTTCAATCAGCCGGGCGGCGAGGCGTTCCCACCATTCCGCGGGAGGGTCCGCTCGCGGCGGCATCGCGGCCATAACCCCCACCTCGCGTCATCGGCGACCCCAATCGGGAGTGCAGGTGCTCCTATTTTGGTACGCCCCGCACACACAAAACAGAGGCCGGCGGGAAGCCGGCCCCTGTTTTACGCGTAGCGCTCGGCTACTTGATCTTCACCACCACGGTGTTCGCGAACTTGTCCGCGAACGTCTGCTGCAGCGGCTTGTCCCAGAGCTGCGAGGCCCCGTTCACGCCGACGGCCGCGTAGGCCAGCAGCGAGCTGAGGAAGCCCAGCGGGATGGCGTTGAGCACCCAGCCGCCCCAGGTGACCCCGGCGCGCTTGAGCGCCAGGTCGGTCGGCAGGCCCTTCGGAGGCATGCCCTGACCCACCGGGACGACCTTGATGCCCATGACCATCTTGCCGACGGTCTGGCCGGTCGCCTTCAGCAGGAAGAAGTCGTAGGCGACCCAGAGCGCTGTCACCACGACGGACGTCAGGATCCCCACCAGCGTCAGCGAGAGGAATCCGCTGCTGCTGCCGTCGATCGAGGAATAACTGGCGGCGAGCACGGCGACGAGGATGAGACCGACGACGACGTTCACGATGAACAGGATGACGAAGTCGATGATCCTGGCCACCAGCCGCTGCCACCACTCCGCCAGCGGCGCCGGCGCGCCGGGCGGCTGCACGCCGACCGGCTGGCCGTAGGGCTGCCCGTAGCCGGGCTGGCCGTACGGCTGCTGTTGCTGCGGCTGCCCGTAGGCCGCCTGGCCGTACTGCTGGTCGCCGTACTGCTGGCCGTAGCCGGGCTGGGCGTAGCCCTGCTGCCCCTGCTGGGGCTGCTGGCCATAACCCTGCTGCTGACCATAGCCCTGCTGCCCGTAGTCCTGCTGCTGGCCGTAGCCAGGCTGGGACTGCGGCTGCTGACCGTAGCCAGGCTGGGACTGGGGCTGCTGGCCGTACTGCTGCTGACCGTAGTCCGGCTGGGACTGCGGCTGCTGGCCGTACTGCTGGCCGGAGGCCTGCTGCTGGCCGTAGCCGGGCTGGGCGTAGCCCTGCTGGCCCGACTGAGGCTGCTGGCCGTAACCCTGCTGCTGGCCATAGCCCTGCTGCCCGTAGTCCTGCTGCTGGCCGTAGCCAGGCTGGGACTGGGGCTGCTGGCCGTAGTCCTGCTGACCGTAGCCGGGCTGGGACTGCTGCTGCTGGCCGTACTGGGCCTGCCCGTAGCCCTGCTGGCCCGACTGCGGCTGCTGGCCATATTGCTGTTGTCCGTAGTCCGGCTGGGACTGCGGCTGCTGCCCGTATTGCTGTTGTCCGTAGTCGGGCTGGGACTGCTGCCCGTACTGCGGTTGCTGACCGTATTGCTGCTGCTGCCCGTATTGGGGCTGCTGGCCGTGCTGGGGCTGCTGGCCGTACTGCTGCTGCCCGTACTGAGGCTGCTGCTGGCCATAGCCCTGCTGACCGTATTGGGGGGCCTGTTGCCCGTAGGCATCGTCCGCCCGGTAGCCGACCACAGTCACGTCGGGGTCGGGCTCGCCAGGGCGGCGGCCCGCGTTCTGCTGCCCGTAATCCGGAGTGCCAGGCGCAGAGTTCTCGCCGGATTCGTCCTGTGGATACGGCGGCTGTCCGGTGCTCACCGTGTCACCTCGCTTCGAGTGCGCATGTGGCACGTGTCAGGACACATGCCTGTGCTGCCCAACGTATCGACATAGGTATCAACAATCACCTTTCCATGTGGTCAAGGTCCGCGTCACCCGATGTCAGATGCAGCAGCATGCGGGTGTTGCCCAGGGTGTTCGGCTTCACGTGTTCCAGGTCGAGGAACTCAGCCACACCCTCGTCGTACGAGGCCAGGAGTTCGGCGTAGACCTCGGGAGAGACCGGCGTGCCCTGGATGGGACGGAAACCGTGCCTCGCGAAGAAATCGACCTCAAAAGTCAGACAGAATACACGCCGCAGCCCCAGATCCTTCGCCTGCTGTATCAGTGCCGAGACGATCCGGCGGCCGACGCCCAGCCCGCGGCACTCGGGATCCACCGCGACCGTGCGGACCTCGGCGAGGTCCTCCCAGAGCACGTGGAGCGCGCCGCAGCCGACGACCTGCCCGTTCAGCTCGGCCACCCAGAACTCCTGTACGTCCTCGTACAGCGTCACCGTGGCCTTCTCCAGGAGCCGCGGACCCGCGCCCGCGTAGGTGTCCACCAAGCGCCTGACCGTCCGCACATCGGGCGTGCGGGCACGCCGGACCACCACCGCGGTTTCCGGCGCTGTCAGTTCGGCCACCTGCTCCATGGCACTCCAGAGTACAGATCTCATTACGGCTCAGCCCTAACTCCCACGTCTCGGCCCATCCTGTTACATCGAGTGGCCAGTTGGGCACGGACGCCGCCTGTTCCTGCGTTCGGCGGATGCGAGGGCAAAGAAGGACATAAAGTCTGTTCCGTACGGGTGCGCACGAGATCACCTTGTGACCCTTCGGTTGCGAAACCTCTACAGACTTGGCAGTTCTGGTTGAGCAGGAACCCGGAGTGCATTAGTGTCCAGCGACGATGTTCCCTGTCTATCGCCCGGGAACACGCCCAATTCCCGCAAGGGGAGCCGGGGAACCGCCGGTGGCGACCCTCCCGACCCAGCGCCACCACTGGGGTGAATCCGAGTCTCTCGGTAGGGCTGCTCCGGCCCGAACCCGTCAGCTAACCCGGTAGGCGTCTTACGAGAGGAGCTGGTTGGTGAAGCGCACGCTCAATCGCGGGGGGAAGACGGCGGGCAAGCACGCCCGCCCTCCAGAACGCACCCGGCGCCCACATCGTCTAGGTGTGGTAAGTGTCACAATCGCCGCGCTGCTGTTCGCCATCCCCGTCGGTTCGGCGTCCGCGGACCCAAAGCCGTCTCTCAACGACATGGCCAAGCAGGTCGAGAAGCTGCACACCGAGATCGAGACGCTGACCGAGCAGTACAACGGCCAGCGGGAGCGGCTCAAGACCGCGAAGAAGTCCTCGGACGCCGCGCAGAAGACCCTGGCCACCAGCGAGGCCGATCTGGCCGCCAAGCGCGCCAAGGCCGTCATGCTCGCCCAGAACGCCTACATCACCGGCGGCATGGGCAAGGCGCTGGCGTTCGCCGGCGCCGAGGATCCCGACGCCTTCCTCGACCAGGCCGCGACGACGTACGCACTCGAGCAGCAGCAGGGCGAGGAGATCAACCAGCTCACCAAGGCCATGGACGCCGCCACGCGCGCCAGGGCCGGCGCCCAGACGCGCATTGACGAGGTGCAGAAGATCGTCACCGACCTCGAGTCCAAGCGCGACAAGATCACCAAGCTGGTCACCAAGGTCGAGAGCAACCTGTTCAGGCGGGCACTGGGCGAGGCCGGCCGTCCCGGCACCCGCGCCGTGCGCGTCAACCTGCCGATCGTCGGCAGCGGCAAGGCCGCGCAGGCCGCGCGGTGGGCGCTCGCCCAGCAGCTCAAGCCCTACGTCTGGGGCGCCGAAGGCCCGAGCTCGTTCGACTGCTCGGGCCTGGTCATGGCCGCCTACCAGCGGGTGGGCATCTCGCTCCCGCACTACACGGGCGACCAGTGGACCGCGGGCCGGCACATCTCGCGCTCGGAGCTACGGCCGGGCGACCTCGTGTTCTTCTACAGCGACCTGCACCACGTCGGCATCTACCTGGGCGGCGGCATGATGGTGCACGCCCCGCAGACAGGCGACGTCGTGCGGATCGCGTCGATCGAGCGGCGGCCGTTCGCCGGCGCGGTACGCATCGCCGACTGAGCCCACATCCGCCGCGGCCCCCGGGAGCCCGTCGCTAGATCAACTGGCGGCGGGCCGCCCAGGCGACCGCCTCGATCGCCGTGGACACGCCGATGCGATCGCAGATGCCACGTAATCTCCGGCGTACAGTCCGCCCGCTGATATCCAGACGTCTGCCCACCCGATCTACGGTGACCCCCTTGGCCAGCTCCGCCAGCAACGCCAAATCTGCATGGCTCAGCTCAACGCCTTCAGTGAGCACATCCATCGGGAGCCCT
The DNA here is from genome assembly GCF_005889725.1 of Nonomuraea zeae. Classification (GTDB taxonomy): domain Bacteria; phylum Actinomycetota; class Actinomycetes; order Streptosporangiales; family Streptosporangiaceae; genus Nonomuraea; species Nonomuraea zeae. The sequence continues at coordinate 25,646 of NZ_VCKX01000113.1, read as the reverse complement.
CCCCCCCAACAGCACAACTTGGACCGCACAGATGGGCCAAAGCCGCTCCTCGCAGACGGTAAACGCATCCTGGAAAGGTCGTCAAGCATGACAATCGCCGCTCTTGACGATCGCTATTGACATGATCCGCTATATATGACGTACTCGCCATATGTCGGGACAGCTTGGTGCGCCATGAGCGATCTCATTGATCCTCCCGGCGCCCCCGATCCATCATCAATGGGCCCGGCGGACATCCTGGGTTTTGATCCATTCGATCCGGATTTTCTGCGTGAACCATACGCCCGATATAGCGAGATGAGCGCACTCGGCGCCATCTTCAAAACGCGCGGCGGGCTGCTCGTCGCGACCACTCACGAGCTGTGCACGACGCTGCTGCGCGACCCCCGATTCGGCCGCGGAGCCGATCCGCTGGACACCGAAAGCGCTGGTCAGCCGGTGGATTCGTTCCTCTGGATGGACCCGCCCGACCACACCAGGCTGCGCGCTCTGGTCAGCCGGGCCTTCACGCCGCGCATGCTCGAACGCCTTCGCCCCCGCATCGAGGCGATCACCGCCGAGCTGATCGCCGAGTTGCCGGACGAGGCCGACCTCGTTTCCGGCTTCGCCTATCCCCTTCCGGTCATGGTGATCAGCGAGATGCTCGGCGTCCCGCCGGAGGACCATGAACGCTTCCGCGGATGGAGCGAGACTCTCGCCCGCAGCCTTGACCCCATGCTTACAGCTGAGCTCATATCGGAAACCGGCCGGGCCAGAAGGGAATTTCGCGACTACTTCCGGAGCCTGGTCGAGCACCGCCGCGAGCGGCCCGGCGACGACCTGGTGAGCGCGCTCGCCCAACTCGGGGAGCTCAGCGAGTCCGAGCTGCTCGCCACTTGCGTGCTGCTGCTCGTGGCCGGTCACGAGACGACCGTCAACCTCATCGGCAACGGCGTGCTGAACCTGGCCAGGCACGGCCTGCTGGCCCAGGCGGCGCGGCGGCCGCGGCAGGTGGTCGAGGAGGTGCTCAGGTACGACCCGCCGGTGCAGCTGACCTCCAGGAACGCGCTGGAGGACACGGAGCTGGGCGGCGTGCCGGTGCCCAAGGGGACGCCCGTGCTCGCCCTTATCGGCGCGGCCAATCGCGACCCCGCGGTCTTCCCTGACCCGGGACGCTTCGACGTGGGCCGCGATCCGGGCCGGCACCTCGCCTTCGGCCTCGGCATCCACTTCTGCCTGGGCGCGACGCTGGCCAGGATGGAGGGCGAGATCGCGCTGTCCGCGCTGGCCGCCGCGGCGCCCAAGCTGGAGCTCGCCGACCCGGCGCCGCCGTACAAGGCGAACATGGTGCTGCGCGGGCTGGCCACCCTGCCCGTACGCCTCGGACGCTGACGCCCTGCCCGTACGCCTCGGACGCTGACGCGCGCCCGAGCCCGCCGCACGCGGGTCCAAGGCCCGCCGCACGCGCGCCGGGGCCCGCCGCACGCAAGCCTGAGGGCCCGGAACGCGCGAAAGCCCGCCGCACGCGGGTGCGGCGGGCCTCCTGACGCGTCAGTGAGTCGGCTTGACCAGCGGGAACAGGATCGTCTCCCGGATGTTCCGGCCGGTGAACGCCATGATCATCCGGTCGATGCCGGCGCCCATGCCGCCCGTCGGGGGCATCGCGTATTCGAGCGCCTGGAGGAAGTCCTCGTCGAGCTGCATGGCCTCAAGGTCGCCGCCGGCGGCCAGGAGGGACTGCTCCACCAGGCGGCGGCGCTGCTCGATCGGGTCGATCAGCTCGGAGTAGGCGGTGCCCAGCTCCGTGCCGAACCCGATCAGGTCCCACTTCTCCGTCAGCAGCGGGTTGTCGCGGTGCTGGCGGGTCAGGGGCGAGGTCTCCAGCGGGTAGTCCATGACGAACGTGGGCTGGATGAGCGTGTGCTCGACGAGCGCCTCGAAGATCTCCTGCACGACCTTGCCCTGGCCCCACTTGGGGTCCCAGTGGATCTCGCGGTGGTCGGCGATCTTGCGCAGCTGCTCCAGCGGGGTCGAGGTGGTGATCTCCTCGCCCACGGCCTCGGAGACGGCGCCGTAGAGGGTGATGCGCGGCCACTCGGGGATGCCGAGATCGACCTCCGCGCCGTCGTGCACGACCACGGAGTGGCCCAGGGCCGCGACGACGGCCTTCTGGTACATCCGCTGGGTGAGGTCGGCCATGTCGTTGTAGTCGAGGTAGGTGCCGTAGGCCTCGATCATGGTGAACTCGGGGTTGTGCGTCGAGTCCGCGCCTTCGTTGCGGAAGTTGCGGTTGATCTCGAAGACCTTCTCGATGCCCCCGACCACGAGCCGCTTGAGATAGAGCTCGATCGCGATGCGAAGGTAGAGCTCCATGTCGTAGGCGTTGATGTGGGTCTTGAAGGGCCTGGCCGTCGCGCCGCCGTGGATCGGCTGCAGCATCGGCGTCTCGACCTCGAGGTAGCCCTCCTCGTGCCAGAAGTCGCGGACCGCGCGCACGGTGGCGCTGCGGACGCGGGCCATCTTCCTGGCGTCGTCGTTGACGATGAGGTCGACATAGCGCTGGCGGACCCGCGCCTCCGGGTCGGTCAGCCCGACGTGCTTCTCCGGCAGCGGGCGCAGGCACTTGGCGGTGATCTGCCAGCTGTCGGCCAGGATCGACAGCTCGCCCCTGCGCGAGGTGATGACCTCACCCGTCACGCCGACGTGGTCGCCCAGGTCGACGTCGCGCTTCCAGCTCGCCAGCGACTCCTCGCCGACCTTGTCGAGGGAGATCATGACCTGCAGGTCGGCACCGCCGTCGCGCAGGGTGGCGAAGCAGAGCTTGCCGCCCACGCGGTTGAGCATGACGCGGCCCGCGACCGCGACCGTGTCGCCGGTGGCGGTGTCGGGCTCCAAGCCCTGATATTTCTCCCTGACCTCGACGTTGGTGGCCGTACGGGGGAAATTCACCGGGTAAGGATCGACGCCCTCGCTGCGAAGGCGGTCGAGCTTCTCCCTCCGGATGCGCATCTGCTCGGGAAGTTCGTCGCTCACAACATCAAAGAGTAGGGGATATGGCGAACTGCAAGGGCTGGTCGGTCTCCTGCAACAGCGCTGCAATCGCCCTCACTTATCAATTTCTCATGAGCTCAGGGGGGAGCCGGTAGGGAACCGGCCCGTGGGGAGCTCAAGGAGAGAAGATGTTCAAGAAGATCGCGACCGGTGTCCTCGCCGTCGCCGCGACCAGCGCCCTGGCCATGTCGATTCCTTCCGCGGCCTACGCCAGCTCGCCGCACTACGACGACTACTCCGACTACTGGGGCCCCGTCTACTCCAAGCACCACCTGGCCAAGGCTCAGGGGTGGGTCGGCGTCAACTGGGACCACGACGGCGAGTCGAACGAGGTCACCGTCCGGGGCCGGCTCTACGACCTGGACAACCGCAGCTACGACGAGGGCGGCAAGTGCGCGTACGTGAAGTTCGAGGCCAGCGACTTCGACGAGGACTGGTCGCAGGTCTACGCCAAGAAGTACTGCGGCTTCCCCGGCTACAAGCGCTTCTCCTTCCAGGAGAACGACGTCTTCAGCCTGCGGGTGAAGGTCTGCCAGATCGGTCAGCACAGCAACTACCCGACGAAGTGCGGCCGCTGGGAGTACCTCTACACCGCCGAGAGCGAGTAACCACGCCTACCGGCGCAAGCGGCCCTCCACCCGAGCGGGGGGCCGCTTGTTCACGTCACGTTCCGGTTGTAGATCAGCCGTAGCCCGATGAGGGTCAGCCACGGCTCGTGCACGTCGATCGAGCGTGACTCGCCCACGACCAGCGCCGCGTGCCCGCCGGTGGCCACCACGGTCACCTCGTCGGGGTCGTCGGCCAGCTCCGCCGCCATCCGCTCGACGATGCCGTCCACCTGGCCGGCGAACCCGTAGATGATGCCTGCCTGCAGGGCCTCGACGGTGTTCTTGGCGATCACCGAGCGTGGCCTGACCAGCTCCACCTTGTGCAGTTGCGCTCCGGCGGCGGCCAGCGCGTCCACCGAGATCTCGATGCCGGGTGCGGTCACCGCGCCGACGTATTCGCCCTTGGCCGACACCGCGTCGAACGACGTCGCGGTGCCGAAGTCCACGATGATGCAGGGGCCGCCGTACTGGTCGATGGCCGCCAGCGCGTTCACGATGCGGTCGCTGCCGACCTCCTTGGGGTTGTCCATGCGCACGGGCACCCCGGTGCGGATGCCGGGCTCCACGATCACCGCGTTCACGTCGCCGTAGTAGCGGCGGCACATCTCGCGCATCTCGTTGAGCACGCTGGGCACGGTGGAGCAAATGGCGATGCCGTCGATGTCGGTCCCCTTGAGCAGCGGCGACTGGGCCAGCAGACCTTGGAGGATGACCGCGATCTCGTCGGCGGTGCGGCGGGCGTCGGTGGCCAGCCTCCAGTGCTCGATGACATCCTCGCCCTCGAACAGCCCAAGCACCGTGTGCGTGTTGCCGACGTCGATCGTGAGCAGCATCAATTACCCCCGCAGATCCAGTGCGATGTCAAGGGCCGGCGCCGAGTGCGTTAGCGCTCCCACCGCAAGGTAGTCAACGCCAGTTTCGGCCACCTCACGAGCCGATTCCAAGGTCAATCCCCCGCTCGCTTCAAGCGCAACCCTGTTTTTCGCCCGATTTTTCGCGATATGTACGGCACGAGCTGTGTCTTCGATCGTGAAGTTGTCCAGCAGGATCTCCTCGGCCCCCTGATCGAGCACGGGCTCGAGCTGGTCGAGCCGGTCGATCTCCACCTCGATCGGCAGCTCGGGGTAGCGGTCCCTGACCGCCCTGAACGCCTCGGCCACGCCGCCCGCGGCCACCACGTGATTGTCCTTGATCAGCGCGGCGTCCGACAGCGACATCCGGTGATTCACGCCGCCGCCGCAGCGCACGGCGTACTTCTCCAGTGCCCGCAGCCCCGGCAGCGTCTTGCGGCTGTCGCGCACCCGCGCCTGCGTGCCGCTGATCGCCTCCACCCACCTGCCGGTCAGCGTGGCCACCCCGGACAGGTGCGTGAGCAGGTTGAGCGCGGTGCGCTCGGCGGTCAGCACGCCCCGCACGGGCCCCTCGACGGTCATCAGCACGTCTCCGGCCCGGACGCGCTCGCCGTCCTTGGCCCGCCGCTCGGTACGGGCCGCGCCCAGCCGGACGAACACCGCCTCCGCCACCGCGAGCCCTGCCACCACGCCGTCCTTGCGGGCCACCACGTCGCCGGCCGCCCGCTGCCCCTCAGGGATGGTGGCCAGGCTCGTCACGTCGCCGGCCTCCTGCAGGTCCTCGGCCAGCGCCCGGTCGATCAGCGCGTCCACCTCGGCCGGGTCGAGCCCGGCCGCGGTCAGCTCCTGCGCCAGGCGCGCCGGCATCGTGTCTCCGTGCGGCGTGTACGTCATGCGAGGGCCCTCCTCCGTCAGGGTCACGTCCAGGTGGCCCAGCCAATCGTTGTCGTCGCGGGTCTCGAAGTCCTCGCGCCAGTGTGAGCCACGGGTCTCCAGCCTGGCCGCCGCCGCGCCGGTGAGCACGGTGGCGACGGTGAGCAGGTTCGTGGCCTCCCAGGACTCGGTGCAGGCGGCCACCCGCACGGGCGTCCAGCGGGCGTCGCGCAGCGCCTTGGCCGTGGCGAGCAGCGACTCGCGGCTGCGCAGGACGCTCACACCCATGCTCATGTGGGCCTGGATCCGCGCTCTGATCCGCGGGTCCACCAGCCCTGCCTCCGCCTGCCCTTCGACCGGGTCGCCGGGCTCGGGGCGTACGCGGTGGATGTCCTCGGCGATGCGCTCGGCGAAGACGAGCCCTTCGAGCAGGGAGTTGGAGGCCAGCCTGTTCGCGCCGTGCACGCCGGTGCAGGCGACCTCGCCGCAGGCGTACAGGCCGTCGATCGAGGTACGCCCGGACAGGTCCGTACGGACGCCGCCGCTGGCGTAGTGGGCCGCGGGCGACACCGGGATCGGCTCGGTCGCCGGGTCGATGCCGTGCTCGCGGCAGACGGCGTAGATCGTGGGGAAGCGGGATTCCCACTTCTCCCTGCCGAAGTGCCGGCCGTCGAGATAGACGTGATCGCGGCCGCTCTCCCGCATGGTCCGCATGATCGTCTTGGCCACGACGTCGCGCGGCGCGAGGTCGGCCAGCTCGTGCACCCCGGCCATGAACCGCTCGCCCGCGTGGTCGACCAGGAACGCGCCCTCGCCCCTGACCGCCTCGGAGATCAGCGGCTGCTGCCCCGTCGAGCCCTCGCCCAGCCGCAGCACGGTCGGGTGGAACTGCACGAACTCCAGGTCGCGCACCACCGCCCCGGCCCGCAGGGCGAGCGCGACGCCGTCGCCGGTGGAGACGGCGGGGTTCGTGGTGGCGGCGTAGACCTGGCCCATGCCGCCGGTGGACAGCACCACCGCCCTGGCGCGCACCGCGCCCACCCCGTCACGCGCGCCCTCGCCCATGACGTGCAGCGTCACACCCGCGGCCCGGCCCTCGGCGTCCTTGAGCAGGTCGAGGACCAGCGCGTGCTCGATCACCTCGATCGAGCCGGCCCGGACCGCCTCGACGAGCGCCCGCTGCACCTCGGCCCCCGTGGCGTCGCCGCCCGCGTGCACGATCCTGCGCCGGCGGTGCCCGCCTTCCCTGGTGAGCTGGAGCTCCCCGTCGGGGGCGCGGTCGAATCGCGCGCCACGTTCCATGAGCCGGCGCACCGCGCCCGGCCCCTCGGTCACCAGCGTCCGTACGGCCCGCGCGTCGCACAGCCCGACCCCGGCCAGGAGCGTGTCGTTCAGATGCTCGTCGGAGGTGTCACGGGGATCGAGCACGGCCGCGATGCCGCCCTGGGCCCACCGGGTGGAGCCGGCCGACAGCACGTCCTTGGTGACCACCAGGATCTTGGCCGCCGGCGCCAGCTCGGCGTAGCGCAGGGCCACGGTCAGGCCCGCGACGCCCGAGCCCACGACGACCACGTCCGCCTCGACGCTCCAGCCAGGCGCGGGAGCGGTCAGACGCAGGGGAATCGCCGGTGCACTCATGGGGATCTCCTCCCTGAGGGATTTCGTCAACATGACGATAACGCCTGTCCCGCGCCAGGAAGTCCCCGGGGGGTCAGATGCCTTCGGACTTGCGGATGAAAGCCTCATAGTCGGCGAACGGCTCAAGCCCGACGGCGGCACGGCGCTCGTCCAGGAGGTCCGGCTCCTCGATCGGCATCGGTTCGAGACCGTCGACGCCGCGGTGGAACTGGGTGCCGTAGAGCTGGGGCCGGCCCGAGCGCACGCGTACGCGGTCCTCCAGGTACGCGAAGTCGCGCGGCGAGGCCTCCTCCCGCTCCACGGCGTCGGCCATCGCATGGTGGAACAGCCGCTGCACCTCCGGGAGCGTGGCGTGCTGGGCCAGGAGCCAGGCGGCCCGCGCCGCCCGCGCCCCTACCTGCGAGACCAGCGGCCAGCCCCGGTTGGCCACCACGGAGTAGAGCCAGGCGGTGTTGCCCTCGTCGAAGCGCTGGAGCCGAGCCAGCCGCCGGTCGCCGGGAAAGCCCTTGGCCGGGTCGCGCAACGCCTGATCGATCTCCAACCGGCGGAGCAGTTCCTCTCGTAACTCCTCGTCGGTCATGACCCGACGGTAAACCGCCTCAGGCGGGATTCAAGGTGAGGGTGACGTTGTCGATCAACCTGGTGCTCCCGACCTTGGCGGCCACCGCGAGCACCGCCATCCCCTCGTACGACTCGCTCACCTCGACGAACGTGGCCGGGTCCACCAGCGCGAGATAGTCCAGGTCGAGCCGGGAGCCCGCCGCGTCGAGCACCTCCTGCGCCGCCGCGCGGATCCGGTGCGGGGCGAGCTCGGCCGCGCCCGCCCGCAGCGCGCGGGAGAGCGCCAGCGCCACCTCGCGGTCCTCGTCCGACAGGAAACGGTTGCGGCTCGACAGGGCCAGGCCGTCGGGCTCGCGTACGGTGGGCGCGCCCAGGATCTCGATCGGCAGGTCGAGGTCGGCGACCATGCGGCGGATCAGGGCCAGCTGCTGGGCGTCCTTCTGCCCGAAGACCGCCAGGTTGGGCTGGACCAGGTTGAACAGCTTGAGCACGACCGTGAGCATGCCGTCGAAATGGCCCGGCCTGACGGCCCCCTCCACGATCTCGCCCATCCGGCCCGAGTGGACGCTGACCTGGCGGTCCGGCGCGTACATGTCGTCGACGGCCGGGTGGAACACGACGTCGACGCCCTCGGCCCGGCAGACTTCCAAATCTGAGTCAAATGTACGGGGATAGCGTGAAAAATCCTCATTAGGACCGAATTGCAGGGGGTTCACGAAAACGCTGACCACCACCTGATCAGCCCGTACCCGAGCCTCCCTGATCAGGGTCCGGTGCCCCTCGTGCAACGCCCCCATGGTCGGGACCAGGGCCACATCGGCACCCCGGCGCGCCTTGGCCAGGTCTTCCCGGCTCCTGGCGACGATCAGCTCCATAACAGCCCTCCGAACGCGACGGTCAGGTCCATATATTGCCCCCCAGCGCGTCGAGCAGCCGCTCCGCCTCCTCCGGCTTGAGCAGCCCGGCCGCCAGCGCCCGGTCGGCCGTGAGCCTGGCGAGCGCGATGTAGGCGTCGGCCGCCTCGGGAGCCGCCAGGATGAGGGCGTCCACATGTTTGCGCACGGTGCCCGCGTCACCGCGGACCACCGGGCCGGTGAGGCCGGCGATGCCGAGCCGCAGCACGTTGTCGAGCGCGGCGCCGAGCAGCGGCCCCAGCATGCGCCCCGGGTGCTCCACGCCGATGCGCTCCAGCAGGTCGGACGACTCCGCGATGAGCGTGACCATGTGGTTGGCCGCCCCGGCCAGGGCCGCGTGATAGAGCGCGCGGTCGGCGTCGGCGATCCAGACCGGCTCGCCGCCCATCTCGATCACCAGGGCCTCGGCGATGGGGCGCAGCACGTCGGGCGCGGTGACCCCGTAGGAGATGCCGGTGAGCTTGTTGAGGTCGTCGTCCCTGCCGGTGAACGTCATCACCGGGTGCAGCGCCAGCGGCAGCGCGCCCGCCTTGGCCGCCGGGTCCAGGACGGACAGCCCGTAGGCGCCGCTGGTGTGCACCAGCAGCTTGCCGTTGAGGTCGGCCCCCGTGGTGGCCAGCCCGTTGACCAGATCGGGCAGCGCGTCGTCCGGCACCGTCAGCAGGATGAGCTGGGCGGCGGCCACCACCTCGTCCGGCCGCGACGGCGTCACGCCGAGCCGGTCCGCGGCCCAGCGCTGTGAGTTGTCCGACACGCCGCTCGCCGCGACGACCCGATGCCCCGCCTGCGCCAGCGCTGCGCCGAGTGCGGAGCCGACCTTCCCCGACCCGAGCACGCCGACAGTCAGCCGTGCCGGGCGATCACCTGCGTCCATGACGTCACACCCCTGTCGACCTGATGGCACTGCCGACCAGCGTAACGGCCTCGCGGGGCTGCGCACGGCAGGCCACTCCAGCAGTCCACCACAGGTAGTGGGGTGCGCACCTACGGTAGGCCGCAGCCGCAGTCACACCAGCGTGACCGCTGTTTTGCCTGGTGTTGAGTTACGACAAAAACGACAGGGGCATTCAAACCATGCACCCCCTGTCGTAAGAGATGAGGAGAGGGGTTCATCACATGGCAACGGGCGCCGAGTCCTGACAGGACCCGACGCCCGCAGCGGATGCGACCCCTTGGAGGTGCGCCGGCGGTCAACGCCGACTGACCTGCCGGGTCCGGGCCCGGGCCGGCCTGCGCCGGTCCGGGCTCTTTCCGCGTTTCAGTGGTTGCTGGGCGCGTAGGCCCCGGCGCCGCCCCGGCAGCCGGCGACCGCGACGCCGATGACGGGGATCGCGTTGCCGCAGACGTTGATCGGCGCGACGATCGGGACGTGCACCTGGTTGCCGCCCAGAATGCTGCCGTTGCCGCTGGTGATGTCGGCGTGTGCCGGGGTGGCGAGCGACATCATGGCGACGGCACCAGCCATGACCAGGGTCTTCTTCAGCATGAGGGGCTCCTCTCAGTTCAGCGGCCGATCGGCCGCGGGGTGCTCGGTCTTGAGTGACTAGCTCCGCCAATTGGGGGTTGGCAGAACGCAGTCGCTCGATGACAATGAGTCAACGTTAGCGCAAGTTGGCGACAAAGAGTAGTCATGTAATGACAGGGCGTGTCGTTCGCGGAGTCATGAGATAGTCCAGGCATGTGGCTCACCTGGCGCGCCGCAACGGAACGAGCGCTGTACGGCGAGGAGGGCTTTTACCTCCGCGAACGCCCGTCCGGGCACTTCCGGACCTCGGTCAGCGCCTCGGCGGCTTTCGCCGACGCGGTCCTGGCGTTGCTCCTGGAAGTGGACGCCGAGCTCGGCACACCCGAAGTGCTCGACCTGGTCGACATCGGCGCGGGCGAGGGCGTGCTCGTCACGCGGGTGCTCACCGCCGCCGAGCCCGACCTGCGCAAGCGGCTGCGCGTCACGGCGGTCGACCTCTCCCCCAGGCCGGAGGGCCTGCCCGAGGAGATCGAGTGGCGCAAGACCTTGCCCATCGGCATCACGGGCCTGGCCGTCGCCAACGAGTGGCTCGACAACGTGCCGATCGACGTGGTCGAGCAGACCGCCGGTGGGCCCCGGCTGGTCATGGTCGACGCGCGCACCGGCCGGGAGCGGCTCGGCGGCGCGCTGCGGCCCGCCGACCGCGAGTGGCTCGACCGGTGGTGGCCGCTGCCCCGCGTGGGCGCGCGGGCGGAGATCGGCCGGCCTCGCGACGAGGCCTGGGCCTCGGTCCTGGCCCGCCTCGCCAAGGGCCGTGCGATTGCCGTGGATTATGCACACCCTGTGGATAACCGACCGCTCTGTGGCACGCTGACCGGTTACCGCGATGGCGCGGTCGTTGCCCCCATACCCGATGGGACCTGCGATATCACGGCGCATGTCGCGCTTGACGCGTGCGCGGAGGCCGGGCGGCGGGCCGGTGCGATATCCACAGCCTTGTCCACACAGCGTGATGCGCTGAGGGCGTTGGGGATCACCGGAGCCCGCCCTCCGGTCGAGCTGGCCAGGGCCGATCCGCGGGGCTATGTCCGGGCGCTGTCGAGGGCTTCGGAGGAGGGCGAGCTGATCGACCCGGCGGGGCTGGGCGGGTTCGGCTGGCTCAGCCAGACCCGCTGAGCCCGCCGTCGCGGGGCTCTCAGCCGGACCTGCTGAGCCCGCTGTCGCCGGGCCCGGTCAGGCGGTGGCGCTGAGCTCCAGGGAGTGCAGGCCCCGGATGACGTAGCCGGGCTTCCACTCGGGCTCGCGCCGCAGCTCCAGCTTGGCCGTCCGGTCCAGGAGCGCGCCGAACGACTCGATGAGCTCGATGCGGGCCAGCGGGGCGCCCAGGCAGAAGTGGATCCCGGCCCCGAAGGAGATGTGCGGGTTGTCGGCGCGGCCCACGTCGAGCCGGTCCGGGTCCTCGAACACCGTCCCGTCCCTGTTGGCCGAGCCGAACAGCAGCGCCACCTCCGTGCCGCGCGGGATCCGCACGCCGTGCACCTCGATGTCCTCCAGCACCCAGCGCTCGAACATCTGCAGCGGCGTGTCCCAGCGCATCAGCTCCTCGACCGCCGTGGGGAGCAGCGAGCGGTCCTCGCGCAGGCGGGCCAGCTCGGCCGGGTTCCTGAACAGGGACCACCAGCCGTTGCCCGTCACGTTCACGGTGGCCTCGTGGCCGGCGTTGAGCAGCAGGACGCACGTGCCGACCAGCTCGTCCTCGGTCAGCTCGTCGATCTGGGCCAGTGCGCTGATCAGATCGTCGCCGGGGTCGCGGCGGCGCTCGCGGGCCAGCGTCGCGAGGTAGCCGGCGAACTCCGAGGCCGCCCGTACGGCGGTGTGCTGGGCCTCGGGGGTGGGGTTGAGCTCGTACATGCCGCAGATGTCGGCCGACCAGGGCCGCAGCAGCGGACGGTCGGCCTCGGGGATGCCGAGCATCTCCGCGATCACCGTCACCGGGAGCGGCTCGGCGACCTCGGCGATGAGGTCGCCGCCGCCCCGCTCCACGTACGCCTCCACCAGGCCGCCGGCGATGGCCCGCACCCGGGGGCGCAGCGACTCGACCATGCGCGGCGTGAACGCCTTGGAGACCAGCCGGCGCAGCCTGGTGTGCACCGGCGGCTCCACGTCGAGCATGCCCGCGTTGATCACCCGCCAGAACGGCTCCTGGAACTCCGGCTCGGGCTCCCTGCCGAACTCCTCGTGCGTGGCCACGTGCAGGTAGGACCGGCCCAGGCGGCGGTCCCTGAGCAGGGCGTTCACGTCGGCGTGCCGGGAGATGAGCCACTGGCCCGTCGGCTCGAAGTAGCTGACGGGCGCGTCACGCCTCAGCTCTTCGTAGACCCGGTACGGGTGAGCCACAAAATCGGGATTCCAAGGATCAAAGCGCACTATTTCATCTTAGGAGGGGAAGTCTCCTGCTCGGGAGGCGTTTCCTGCTGCTTGGCGTGCCTGCCGCGCATGCGGATGTTCAGCAGCTCCACGACGACCGAGAAGGCCATCGCGAAATAGATGTAGCCCTTCGGAATGTGCTGGTCGAGGCCCTCGGCGACGAGCACCACGCCGATGAGCACCAGGAACGCCAGCGCCAGCATCTTGATGCTCGGGTGCGCGTCCACGAACCGGCTGATCGGCCCGGAGGCGAACAGCATCACCACCACCGCCACCACGACCGCCGCGATCATCACGCCGAGCTCGTCGACCATGCCGACGGCGGTGATCACCGAGTCGAGCGAGAACACGATGTCGAGCACCATGATCTGCAGGATCACGGAGGTGAAGGAGGTCACGGCCTTCTTCTTGCCGTCCGCGTCGTGCGGCGCGTCCATGCTGTGGCCGATCTCGGTGACGCTCTTCGCCAGCAGGAACAGGCCGCCGAGCAGCAAGATCAGATCGCGTCCCGATATCTCGTGACCGAAGACCGCGAACAGCGGCTCGGTGAGCTGCACCACCCACGACAGCCCGAGCAGGAGGAGCAGGCGGCTGATCAGGGCCGCGCCGAGGCCCATGACACGCGCCCGGTCCCGCTGCTCGGGCGGCAGCCTGCCCGCCAGGATGGAGATGAAGATGATGTTGTCGATCCCCAGGACGATTTCCAGGGCGACAAGGGTTAAGAAGCCGATCCAGATATTCGGGTCGGTCACCCAGTCGAGCATCTGCGCACCTCCATGACATGTCGAGCGGCGGTTTCCCGGTAGCAACGAGCCAGGCTCCGGATAAGTTCGCCGGTCCGCGATCCGTGGCCGGACGCCGGTCGGCGGGAGGCCCGCGGGGCGCACCTCCGCAGCGGCGGCAGTGACCGGGGTCATAAGAGCGGCAGTGTGATGAGCCGGTTTCTTTTGGTATGGTCCTGGCGTAGGTCATGAGTGTCAGCGACAAGCCCCGGCTAGCTGGCCGGCAACCCTCGCGTCCGCGGCGGGGTGCCCCGGGTGAGGACCTGGTCCGTCACGAGGTGTGGCGGGCAAGCGCGGGCTCCGTGGCTGCTCCAGGGGTCCGATGACCCGAGGGGATTTGCCATGTCCACGCTGACGATCTTCAACTCCGCGCCCGCCGTCGCCCAGGCCGTTGCGAACGCGCCCGCCGCGAACCGCCGCTCGATCCCCGCCGTGCTGGGCGCCGACCTCGAAGTGCCGGTCAAGGGCGGCCGGCTGGTGGGCTACGCCAACCTCGACTACGCGGCCAGCGCCCCCTGTCTGGAGCCGGTCAGCGCCGCCGTCGCCGCCGCGCTCCCGGCCTACTCCAGCGTCCACCGCGGCGCGGGCTACGCCTCCCAGCTCACCACCGCCAGGTACGAGCAGGCCCGCCACACCGTCCGGGCCTTCGTCGGAGCCCGTCCCGACGACGCCGTGATCTTCACCCGCAACACCACCGACGCCACGAACCTCCTGGCCGGCTGCCTGCCCGAGGGCACCACCACCGTGGTCTTCGACACCGAGCACCACGCCTCGCTCCTGCCCTGGCCCGCCTCCGTGCGACTGGCGCCGCCCGCCTTCCCCGGAGAGGCCGTCCGCGCCGCCGACGAGGCGCTGGCCGGGATCGACGGGCCGAAGCTGCTGGTCGTCACCGCCGCCTCGAACGTCACCGGCGAGCTGTGGCCCATCGCCGCCCTGGCCCACATCGCGCACCGGCACGGGGCCCGCATCCTGGTGGACGCCGCGCAGCTCGTACCGCATCGGCAGCTCAACCTGACCGCGCTCGACCTGGACTACGTGGCCTTCTCCGGGCACAAGCTGTACGCGCCGTTCGGGGCCGGCGTGCTGGTGGGCCGCCGCGACTGGCTGGCCGAGGGCGAGCCGTACCTCAAGGGCGGCGGCGCGGTGCGGTCGGTCGAGGAGAGCACTCAGTGGCACGACGACCCCGAGCCGCGGCACGAGGCGGGCACCCCGAACGTGCTGGGCGCCATCGCGCTGGCCGCCGCCTGCGACGCGCTCACCGCCACCGGCTGGAGCGAGCTCGTCCGGGAGGAGGAGCGGCTGATCTCGCGGCTGCGGTCGGGGCTGGCCTCGGTCGAGGGCGTGCGCGAGCTGTCGCTGTGGGGGGATGATCACCCGCGCGTGGGCATCGTGTCGTTCATCGTGGCCGGCTACTCGGCCCGCGAGGTGGCCGAGGCGCTGTCCAGCGAGTACGGCATCGGCGTCAGGGACGGGAAGTTCTGCGCGCACCCGTTCGTCCGGCACCTGCTGGGCACGGCCGACGGCGGCTGCGAGGACGACACCGCCTCCGCGATCCGGGCCTCGATCGGCATCGGGACCACGCAGGAGCACGTGGACCGGCTGGTCGAAGCCCTGCGGGACCTGGTCTCCCGCCGCGGCTGAGCCACCCGCGACCACCGGCCCCGGCAAGGGGCCGTGACGGCCGGCCGCGCCATCGACCCCTCAGGTACGCGCCCGGCCCCGGCGGGTGGCCGGGTCAGCGATTCGGCGGCTTGTTGTGCTGTGGCGGCTCGTCGGAGACGAGGGCGTCGATCTCCCGCATGTCCTCGTCGTTGAGCCTGCTCGACCTGGGCTCCGACGGCTGCCTGGGCACCTCGGGCGGCTCGGCCGGCTCGGTGGGCTGCGCGGGCGTCATGGGCCCGCCGGCGTGCCCGGGCTGCATCTTGGTCACGTTCGAAGGCTCGACCCGGGGACCCGGCGGGGTGTAGGGCGCGAGGTCGTCCTCGGCCGCACGGCGTTCGGAGCGCCTGCGGAATATCGCGCGGAAGATGCTGTCCAGCCCGATCCGTCCCCCGCCCAGGGCCAGGAACAGCAAGCTGAGCGCGCCCAGCGCGCCGGGCAGTTCCCAGCCGTTGCTCGCGGTCAGCACCCCGTTGCCCCCGTGCACGAACGCGATCGCGCCGAGCATGTTGACCAGCAACAGGAACCCCGCGACCCGCACCAGCAAGCCCAGGATGAGGAAGATGCCGCCGACGGTCTCGACGACGGTCGCGAACCCGGCGGCCAGCTCGGGCATCGGGATCCCCATTTCCCTGAACCCCTGCGAGGTGGCGCCGAGGCCACCCTGCCATTTCTGCCAGCCATGAGTCACGAAGATCACGCCGGTCACGATCCGAGCGATCAGCGCCGCGATATCAAACACAACTCTCTTCATGGTGATTTCTCCCCCCGTTCCCGATATTCCTCCCCTTGTCCGACTTAAGGATGCGTTTCCATACCATTTCTTGAACCTCCCCCACGCTGGATCATCACCAGGGAGGGTGGCAGCATGGCCGTATGACGGAACGCGTGGTCGGTATCGGCGCCGGCGCGAAAGAGCTGGCCACCGAGGACATGATCCTCAACATCGGCCCGCAGCACCCGTCCACGCACGGGGTCCTGCGACTGCGGCTCACGCTCGACGGCGAGCGCATCGCCACGGCGGAGCCGATCATCGGCTACATGCACAGAGGCGCCGAGAAGCTGTTCGAGGTCCGCGACTACCGCCAGATCATCATGCTGGCCAACAGGCACGACTGGCTGTCGGGGTTCGCGAACGAGCTGGGCGTGGTCCTCGCCGCCGAGCGCCTGCTCGGCATGGAGCCGCCGGTGCGCGCCGTGTGGGCCCGTACGCTGCTGGCCGAGCTCAACCGGGTGCTCAACCACCTCATGTTCCTCGGCTCCTATCCCCTGGAGCTGGGCGCGATCACGCCGCTGTTCTACTCCTTCAACGAGCGCGAGCGCATCCAGGCCGTGATGGAGGAGATCTCCGGCGGGCGCATGCACTACATGTTCAACCGGGTCGGCGGGCTCAAGGAGGACCTGCCGCTCGGCTGGCTCGACCGCGTGTCAGAGACGGTCGCCGAGACCCGGCGCCGGGTGCCCGACATCGAGAACCTCATCCTGCACAACGAGATCTTCGTGGCCCGCACCAAGGGCGTCGGCGTGCTCTCCCGCGAGCAGATCATGCAGTACGGCGTCAGCGGCCCCATCGCCCGCGCCTCCGGCGTCGACTTCGACCTGCGCCGCGACGAGCCGTACCTCGCCTATCCCGAGCTGCCCGTCAAGGTCGTCACCCGGAGCGCGGGCGACTGCCACAGCCGGTTCGAGGTGCTGCTCGACCAGCTCAAGGTCTCGCTCGACCTGGCCGACGCCTGCGTCGAGCGGTTGCGCTCGCTGCCGCAGGGGCCGATCAACCAGCGGCTGCCGAAGGTGCTGAAGGTGCCGGAGGGCCACACGTACGCGTGGACCGAGAACCCGCTCGGCATCAACGGCTACTACCTGGTCTCCAAGGGCGACAAGACCCCGTGGCGGCTGAAGCTGCGCTCGGCCTCCTACAACAACATCCAGGTGCTGCGCGAGATGCTGCCCGGTCACCTGGTCGCCGACATGGTGGCCATTCTCGGCTCGATGTTCTTCGTCGTGGGTGACATCGACAAGTGAGCTCCCCCGAACGCGACAAATACGTCGACTGGCTCCGCGCCCTGAGCCTGATCGTCGTGGTGGTCTGGCACTGGGCGTTCACGATCCTGCAGTGGAAGCCGCACGGCCCCGAGCCCACCAGCCCGCTCGGCTTCACCTCCGGGCTGTGGATACTCACCTGGCTGCTCCAGGTGCTGCCGCTGTTCTTCTACGTCGGCGGCCACGTGCACCTGCTGTCCTGGAACCGCGCCAAGCTGCGCGGCGTGGGCATCGGCGCGTTCGTCTGGCGGCGCATCCGGGCGCTGGCCTTACCCGCGCTCTTCCTGTCCGGCGTCTGGGTCGCCATCGGAGCGGTCGTCACGGCCGTGTTCCGGGTCGACTGGATGTGGCGGGTGGTGCTGCTGGTGCTCAGCCCCCTGTGGTTCCTCGGCGTCTACCTGGTGCTGATCGCGCTGCTGCCCGTCGCGCTCTGGCTGCACCGCCGCTACGACGTGCTGGCGCTGATCTGGCTCGGCGGCGCGTCCCTGGTGGTGGACGTCGTGCGCTTCCGCTACGGGATCGAGTGGGCGGGCTGGCTCAACATGATCCTCATCTGGGGGCTGGCGCACCAGGCCGGGTTCTTCTACGACCGGATCGTCATCCTGCCCAGACGCTATGACATGGGCCTGCTGTGGACAGGGCTGTTCGCCCTGTTCGGCCTGGTCTACTCGGGCATCTACCCGGGCTCGATGGTGGGCGTGCCCGGCGACAAGTGGTCGAACATGGCGCCGCCCACGTTCGTGATCGTCGCCCTCCTGCTGTTCCAGATCGGCCTGGTGGAGGTGCTGCGGCCGGCCATGGAACGCGTGCTGGAGCGGCCGCGCTGGCGCCGCGTCAACGACTTCATCAACCGGTACGCGCTGCCGCTGTTCCTGTTCCACACGACCGGGATGGCCATCGCCCTGGGCCTGTCGTGGTGGCTGTTCGGCAACCTGGGCACCCAGATCCCGCCAGACCTCAAATGGTGGCTGGAGCGGCCCATCGCCATCGTGGGGCCGCTGATCTGCACCCTGCCGGTCATCTACCTCTTCGGCCGCCGCCGCCGTGCTCCTGTCGCCCAAAAGCAGGACGAGGGAGTTGGCGGTTCCGTAGGCTCTGACCATGGCTGACATCGACTTCGCCCCCAACGCCGAAGACGAGCGGATCATCCGCCTCGCCATGCGGGAGGGCGAGCGACCGAGCGACGTGATCCGCCGCTCGCTGCGCCTGCTGCAGCGCCAGATGTGGCAGGAGAGGCTGCGCGCCGCCGCGCGCCCCTCCGTCGAGGACCTCTCCTAGTCGCGCCGCTGGTCCTCCGGCTCCTTCGGGATGCGGCAGGCGTGCTCCAGGTAGAGGGCGGCGCAGATCAGCGCGACGCAGGAGAGGAACGACCCGGTCGCGACGAAGAACTCCGAGCGGGGCGTCTCCCGGTCGAGGCTCTGCACCGTATAGAGGGCGAACCCGGCGAACAGCCCGCCGAAGGCCGCCCCCGCGTACGCCGAAGCCTTGGCCAGCGCCGCCAGCCGGGCGACGGCCAGCGGCTCCACCGGCTTCGTGCCGGGCTTGCGGGCGATCCTGGCCTTGGTCGCCCAGGCGGCGTAGCCCTCGCCGATCGCCAGCAGCAGCACCGTCGGGATGGCGGTCCACGGCATCAGGGGCAGGTCTGAGTAGAACGGTCTGATCGCCGCCCACGTGAGCAGCGCCACGATGACGACGATGAGGACCAGGCGGCCTGGGTGGGTCGACTTCAATCCGGCCTCTGCAGCTTCAGGTCGTCGCGCAGGCGGACGCCCTGCCGGTCGAGCCCCGCCAGCAGCACGGACACCGAGCCGTGCCCGGGCACCACGCCCTCGGGGTCGGCGTCGAACCAGGGCGCCAGCACGAACGCGCGCTCGTGGGCCCGCGGGTGCGGCAGCGTCAGCTCGGGGTCGTCGCACACGACGTCGCCGACGACGATCAGGTCGATGTCGAGCGTACGCGGCCCCCAGCGCTCCTTCCGGACCCGCCCGAAGGCGTTCTCGACGCCCAGCGCGCGCTCCAGGAGCGTGTGCGGCTCCAGCGTGGTCTCGGCGATCACGATCGCGTTGAGATAGGGCTTCTGGCCCGCGGGACCCCCGACAGGGTCGGTCTCGTAGACCGGCGAGGCCCGGACGAACTCCAGCCCGGGTGCGTCGAACAGGGTGTCCAGGGCGCCCTGCAACGTCTCGAAGCGGCGACCCAGATTACTGCCGAACCCCAGCACGACTTTCATGCGCGCCTCCGCTCGATCGTCACGACCACGTCGTCGAACGGCAGCGGGATCGGCGCCGCCGGTTTGTGCACGCTCACTTCTACCTTGTGCACGAGCTCGCTGGCCAGACACACCTCGGCCAGCCGCTGCGCGAGCGTCTCGATCAGGTCGACCGGCTCGCCCTCGACCACCTCGGTCAGCGCCTGGGCCAGCTCCCCGTAATGGACGGTCTTGGTGAGGTCGTCACCGGCCGCCGCGGGCGCGGTGTCGAGGAACAGCGTCGCGTCGACCACGAACTCCTGCCCGAGCTCCCGCTCGGCAGCGAGCACGCCATGTCTCCCCCTGGCCCGCAGGCCCTTGAGAGCGATGCGATCAGCGCTCAAGCTCGCCTTCCTCCTCCTCGTCGTCGTCTCCCTGGAGCACCGGCGATCCGTGGTGCATCCACAGCCGCCAGCCCTGCGCGGTGCGGAGATAGACGTTGCTGGCCACCACCTTGCCCGCGGCGAAGCTGGACTCGCCCTCCTCGCCGGCGGTGAGGATGTTCTCGACGCACGTGAGCACGGCCACGTCACCCAGCACCGTCGTGCTGACGTCGGTCAGCACGAACTGGATGTAGGTCGTGTTGGCCATGATCAGCGCCCAGGAGCGCAGCACCTCCGACCGGCCCGTCAGCAGCGTCCAGCCCGGGTGTACGCAGCTCACCTGCTCGTCGGCGGAGTCCTCCGCCCAGATCTCGGTCATCTTGTCGAGATCCGCGTTTTCGATGGCGGTGTAGAACTCCTGGTTCACCGTCTCGATCGCGGCAGTGTCGACGCTCATGTGTTGGCTCCGGCTCTCTTCCATGCGGCCGCCACGCGCACGGCATCGGCATTGGGACCTACCTCGTGCACGCGCACGCACCAGGCGCCGGCGTGCGCGGCCAGCGCGGTCACGGCCAGCGTGGCGTCGTCGCTGCGGCTGAACGGCCTGGGTGTTCCGTCGGGATCGGCCAGCAGGCGGCCGAGGAACCGCTTGCGCGACGCCCCCACCAGCAGCGGGTAGCCGAGCTCGGCCAGCTGCGGGAGCCCGGCCAGCAGCGCCCAGTTGTGCTCGGCGTTCTTGGCGAAGCCGAGGCCGGGATCGAGCACGACCTGCTCTTCCGACACCCCCTCGGCCAGCACCAGATCGACCCGCTTGCTCAGCTCCTCGCGCACCTCGGTGACCACGTCGGCGTAGACGGCTCGGCTGTACATGTCATGGCTGTGGCCGCGCCAGTGCATCACGACGTAGGAGACGCCCGTCGCGGCGACGACCCGCGGCATCTCGGGGTCGGCCAGACCGCCGCTGACGTCGTTGACGAGGCGCGCGCCGGCCTCGACCGCCGCCTTGGCGACCTCGGCCCGCATCGTGTCGACGCTGACGGCCACCCCCTCGGCGTCGAGCGCCCTGATCACGGGCACGACCCTGGCCAGCTCCTCCTCCAGCGACACCCTGGCCGCGCCCGGGCGGGTGGACTCACCGCCCACGTCGACGATGTCGGCGCCCTCTTCGACCAGCCGCAGGCCGTGCTGGATGGCCGCCGCCTCGTCGAACCACAGGCCGCCGTCGGAGAACGAATCCGGCGTCACATTGACCACGCCCATGACGAGGCACCGCTGCGTACCTTCTGGCACGTTGATGGGCACGCTAGTCATGGGCCAAGCCTAGGCGTTGTACCACCACTGCCGACATCGCGGGGTCCCCAGTCGTGGATAACGATCCTCACCTGCCGAGGATCAGCGCCATCGCCTCGGAACGGGTCTTGTCGCTGGTGCGGAAATCACCGCGGACGGCGGAGGTGACGGTCTTGGCGCCCGGCTTGCGTACGCCGCGCATCGTCATGCACAGATGCTCCGCCTCGACCACCACGATGACCCCGCGCGGCTCCAGCACCCGCATGAGCGCGTCGGCGATCTGGGACGTCATGCGCTCCTGCACCTGCGGACGGCGGGCGAACACGTCCACCAGGCGGGCCAGCTTCGACAGCCCCGTCACCTGGCCGCGCTCGTTGGGGATGTAGCCCACGTGGGCCACCCCGTGGAAGGGGACCAGGTGGTGCTCACAGGTCGAGTAGACCTCGATGTCACGCACGAGCACCATCTCGTCGTGATCGACGTCGAAGACCTTGTTGAGCACGTCTTCCGGCTTCTGGCCGAGCCCCGAATACTGCTCGGCCATGGCGCGGGCGACCCGGGAGGGCGTCTCGAGCAGGCCGTCGCGGTCGGGATCCTCGCCGATGGCGTAGAGGATCTCGCGTACGGCCTTCTCGATCCGCCCCAGGTCGACGTCGTACTGAGTCACGCAGAGTCCCCGGAGGGGAGGGCGTCCTGGTGACCGGAGGTCAGCGAGCCGTTGGCCGACTGCTCCTTGGGCGTCAGGATCGGCGGGCGGTCCGAGGGGAGCCGCTTGCCGTAGCCCGCGTAGGAGGGGCGGTGCGCCTTGACGACCACCGGAGCGAAGATCTGCAGGACCTGGTCGCGGGAGAGGGTCTCCTTCTCCATGAGCTGGAGCACCAGGTTGTCGAGCACGTCGCGGTATTCGACCAGGATGTCCCAGGCCTGGTCGTGCGCCGTCTCGATCATCCGGCGGACTTCCTCGTCGATGCTGGAAGCGATCTTCTCGGAGTAGTCGCGCTCGTGGCCCATCTCGCGGCCGAGGAAGACCTCCGCCTGCCCCGTGCCGAACTTGCGGGCGCCGAGCTGCTCGCTCATGCCGTATTCGGTCACCATGCGGCGGGCGACGGCCGTGGCCTTCTCGATGTCGTTGGAGGCGCCGGTGGTGGGCTCGTGGAAGACGAGCTCCTCCGCCGCGCGGCCGCCGAGCAGCATCGCGAGCTGGTCCATCATCTCCGACCTGGTGGCCAGGAACTTGTCCTCCATCGGCAGCGTCATCGTGTAACCGAGCGCGCGGCCGCGGGACAGGATCGTGATCTTGTGCACCGGGTCGGAGTTGGGCAGCGCGTGCGCCACCAGCGCGTGACCGCCCTCGTGGTAGGCGATCATCTTCTTTTCCTTGTCGGACATGACCCGCGTCTTGCGCTCGGGCCCTGCCATGACGCGGTCGATCGCCTCTTCGAGGGTGTCCATCGTGATCAGCTTCTGGTCGGCCCGCGCGGTGAGCAGGGCCGCCTCGTTGATCACGTTGGCCAGGTCGGCGCCGGTGAACCCGGGGGTGCGGCGCGCGATGACGTCGAGGTCGACGTCGGGCGCGAACGGCTTGCCGCGGCCGTGGACCTTGAGGATGCCCTTACGGCCTTCGAGGTCGGGGCGGTCGACGGTGACCTGCCGGTCGAACCGGCCGGGACGCAGCAGCGCCGGGTCGAGGATGTCGGGCCGGTTGGTCGCGGCGATGAGGATCACGCCGCCCTTGACGTCGAAGCCGTCCATCTCGACGAGCAGCTGGTTGAGCGTCTGCTCGCGCTCGTCGTGACCGCCGCCCAGGCCGGCGCCGCGGTGACGGCCGACGGCGTCGATCTCGTCGATGAAGATGATCGCCGGGGCGTTGGCCTTGGCCTGCTCGAACAGGTCACGGACTCGCGAGGCGCCGACACCGACGAACATCTCGACGAAGTCGGAGCCGGAGATCGAGTAGAACGGCACGCCGGCCTCGCCGGCGACGGCGCGGGCCAGCAGCGTCTTACCGGTGCCGGGCGGGCCGTACAGGAGCACGCCCTTGGGGATCTTGGCGCCGATCGCCTGGAACTTGGCCGGGGCCTGGAGGAACTCCTTGATCTCCTGGAGCTCCTCGATGGCCTCGTCGGCCCCCGCGACGTCGGCGAACGTGGTCTTTGGGGTGTCTTTGGTGATGAGCTTGGCCTTGGACTTGCCGAAGTTCATCACACGCGAGCCGCCGCCCTGCATCTGGTTCATGATGAACAGGAAGAGCAGCACGATGATGACGATCGGCAGGAAGCTCACGAGGATGCTGACCAGGAAGTTCTCCTGGGGGACCTCGGTGGTGAAGCTCTTGGTCTTGCCCGCGTCGACCTGAGCCTGCAGCTCGTCGGTCAGCTTGCTGCCGTAGCCGGTGACCCAGTCGGCCTGGATCAGCTTCGTCGGCTGGTCGCCGGGCTTGGCCGGCACCGCCCGGACGAGGGTGACCTCGATCCGGTTGTCCTTGTCGACGATCTTGGCGTTGCTGACGTTTCCGGCGCGAATCTGCTGGAGAACCAGGGACGTGTCGGCCGCCTTGTAATTGCCGCCACCGCTCCAAAGCTGGGTGACGAGCAGGAGCAGCACGACGATGCCCAGGATCCACAGCAGTGGCCCACGTGTAAATCGCTTGAGATCCATCTGATGCGGAACCCCTTGCGGGCCCGTCCCTTCCTGACCATGGCCTGGAACCCCGGGCTGGCCCGGGGCCGCGGCATCCGACACCGCGACTTCTGACTACCCGAAGGGGACGCTAGGTCACCCTCCCGGAGTCTGAAGGTACACCGGCACAGCGCACAGAGGGACCCGCCCGCTACACCGGTCTTGCCCTATCAACGTACGTCACGTTGCGCGATGTTCCCGGCCATGGCAGCAATTGCTACTTATAGACGTGTGGGGCCAGAGTGCCGATGAACGGCAGGTTCCGGTATCGCTCCGCGTAGTCGAGCCCATAACCGATGACGAACTCGCTGGGAATGTCGAACCCGACGTATTTCACTTCGATCGGCACCTTCACCGCGTCGGGTTTCCGCAGCGCCGCGCAGATCTCCAACGAGGCCGGATTGCGCGATTTCAGGTTTTCCAGCAGCCAGTGCAGGGTCAGGCCGGAGTCGATGATGTCCTCGACGATCAGCACGTGACGGTTCAGGATGTCCGTGTCGAGGTCTTTCAGCACGCGGACGACACCGGAGGACTTGGTGCCCGCACCGTAGGAGGACACCGCCATCCAGTCCATCTGCACGGGCACGTGCAGGGCTCTGGCCAGGTCGGCCATCACCATCACGGCGCCCTTCAGCACGCCCACGAGCAGCACGTCCTTGCCCGCGTAGTCGGCGTCGATCCGCCCGGCAAGCTCTTTGATCTTGGCCTGGAGCTCGTCCTCGGGGATGAGGACCTTTTCCAGGTCATGGCCCATGTCGGCAGCGTCCACCTGTGGTTCCTTACGCAATGGGACTGATGGCGAGTATCAGGGTGCCATACCGCCGGGTGGCCGACAGACCCCCGGGCAGATCCACCGACTTCTGGCCGCGCCACCTTGTGACCAGCCGGTCCACGGCCAGCACGTGGGTGGCGGACAGGGCTCCGGACGGCGCTCCGGCGGCGATGGCCGCCCGCCGGAGAACCCGCCGCCGGACGGCGTCGGGCAGCTTTTCCAACTCCGGCACGGCAAGCGTTATCCGCCGATCAATATCGCTTAGAGCGCAATTCTGGAACGCCGATTCCGCCCATTGATCGAGCGCGTCGGAGTCTTCGCGGGCCATCCTCGCCGTCCGCGCGAGCGCCTCCGCCACTCCCGGGCCGAGCTCGTCCTCCAGGAGGGGGAGGATGCGCTTTCGCACGCGTACGCGGGTGTAGCGGGGGTCGTCGTTGTGCGGGTCGTCCCAGGGGGCCAGGTCCTGCGCCCGGCAGGCGGCCACGGTCGTGACTCTGGGGAGGGCCAGCAGAGGTCTGCGGTAGCGGCCGGTCACCGCGGCCATGCCGGACAGCGAGCGGGGGCCGCTGCCTCTGGCCAGGCCCAGGAGGACCGTCTCCGCCTGGTCGTCCCTGGTGTGGCCGAGGAGGACCGTCGCGGCCTGGAGACGGTCTGCCGCCTCCGTGAGCGCCGCGTATCTCGCCTCCCTGGCCGCCGCCTCCGGGCCGCCCTCCGTGCCCACGGTGACGGTGAGCACCTCTACGGGGTCCAGGCCGAGCCGGTGGGCGATGCCGGCGACCGTCCGGGCGCGCTCGGCCGAGCCCGGCTGGAGCTGGTGGTCCACGGTCAGCAGGCCCGCGCGCAGGCCCATCCTGGGGGCGGCGAAGGCCAGGGCGGCCGCCAGGGCCAGGGAGTCGGCCCCGCCGCTGCACGCGGTCAGCGCCAGCGCGCCCTTGGGCAGGTCGGCCAGCGCCTCACGCACCGCCCTGCGGACGTCGGCTACGGCTGGATGTGGGCCCACGGGTGCCATTGTCGCGGGTCGCCACCCGTCCCGACGCCACCGCCTACCGCCGGGCGCCCGCCCGAACGCGGCACGGTCTGGACACCCCAGGCCCGCCTGCCTGCCCCGGGCACCGCGATGAACCGGGGCCACAGACCCGCCCCCGTCCGGCGGGGCCCCGGCATGGGGGCCTTGCCGCGTTCAGGGGCCGTCGCCGGGCCAGAAACCCAGGAGACGGAATGGTCTCCGGGTCGGGACCCGGGCCGTCGCCGAGTCCGGCGCCAGGCCAGAAGGCCGCGCGGCGGGGCGGTACCGGGGTCGGGACGGTCTCTCGGCCGGGATCCCGCAAACCGCTGCCAGGTCCGGGAAGCGGCGCTGGGGCCGGGCCAGAAGCCCGGAGACGGGACGGTCTCCGGGGCGGGAACCGGAGAGTCGCCGAGTCCGGGAGGCGGGACGGTGACCAGGTCAAGGGTGTCGCTTATACACATCCGACACTCCTGTTGAGAC